>JACSRQ010000083.1 GCA_014879675.1 Ignavibacteria bacterium | reverse complement strand
GTCGTCGGCAGCGTCAGATGTGTATAAGAGACAGGTTAAATCATTTATCACAACAAATCTCATAATATAATGCTGAAATCAAAATTCTTTTCCTTATTGTGCGGCAGAAGAAATGTTTTTGCTCTATTACTGGTACTTTCAACTCTTAACATCTACTCACAGGGTACCGGAAACAAATATGCCGGAGAATTTCTGGCAATTGGTGTTGGCGGAAGGCCGCTTGGAATGGGTGGCGCATTCGTATCGCTGGTTGGCGATGTTACTGCAGGCTACTGGAATCCCGGTGCGCTTGCAAGGATCAACTATCCGCAGTTCTCACTTATGCATGATGAACGCTTTGGCAACCTGGTAAACTATGACTACGGCTCGGTTGCACTTCCGTGGGGTGTTAATGCCTCGCTGGGATTAAGTGTGATCAGGCTTGGTGTTGATGATGTGCCTAACACGCAAAATGCGTGGGTGGATCTCAATAACAACGGTTACTTTGATAACGGAGATAGAATTGACTACAGCAGGATCAGTTTCTTCAATGCTGCTGACTGGGCTTTCATTGCAACGTATTCAAAAAGACATTCAGATAATTTTTCGTATGGTGTGAACCTTAAGGTTATCTCAAGGAGTATCGATAACGGCTCCGCATGGGGTATCGGGTTTGATGTTGGAGCAATTTATAATGTTACTCCAAAATTCCGTATCGGCGCAAACCTGCAGGATATTACCACTACGCTTCTTGCATGGAATACAGGCAGGAAAGAGCTGATTACTCCGACAGCAAAGGTCGGCGGTTCATACGATATCCCGTTCTTCAAAACCGGCAGGATAACACCCGCGGTTGATTTTGACGTAAGGTTTGAAAACCGCAAGTTTGCCTCATTAGCAAGCGTTGGGCCGGTGAGCTTTGATATGCATGCGGGGGTTGAGTATGGATTTAAAGATCTGTTCGCTCTCCGAGTTGGTTATAACGATGTTAAACAGCTTACATTTGGCGCAGGTGTAAAGCTGCCAAAGCTGAATCTGGACTATTCGTTCGCCAAGTTCGATGGCAATGACCAGCTTGGTAATACTCACAGGATCTCGGTTATGTTCACGCTTGAAGATGAGAAGTTCAAACGCAAAGGCGAGTAATACTGCAGCTAAAATAAATTCATAGAATTTTTGAATAACGTCCCGTAATTTGCGGGACGTTTTTTATTTTAACCTCACCCCCAACCCCTCTCCTAAAAGGAGAAGGGGCAATCATTAGGGCTGGGTCTCATGGAAAGATATTCGTTTTGCGAAACCAGATCTTTTTTAACCTCATTCCCAAACTCCAGTTTGGGAATGGAAGGAATTATCGAAAGTTCTGGTCATGCAGCGAGGATTGTACAGAAGATACTCGTGTCACGAAATTAGTTTTTAGGGTGAACTTAGGAATGTCTGGAACAATTTTTTTCTGCAGTTTATCGAAGCCTGTATTCGTCGCACGAGAAGTCTCACTAAAATGCAAATTAAAAGATACCAAAAAGTAATATTCGCAGTCATCCTCGCCATATCAATTTTATGGTGCGCGGGAATACTAATTGCTCCAATGTGGGCAGGTCAGCAGGGATTCCGCGGTGAGGTTTCGGAAGGCATATACGGATTTTTCGCGAAGTCATGCCACCAGCTTGATAGCCGCTCGCATCATCTTTGGGAGCATAAGCTTGGGGTGTGCTCGCGCTGTACATCGATATACTTTGCATTCCTGCTTGGCGTAATAATTTACCCGTTCATCCGGAAGCTCAGCAATATCGATCTACCTTCGCTTTGGTACCTGTTTATTCCCGTTGGGTTTATGCTGCTTGATGTTGCCCTCGACCTGATGGATATACAAAAGAACAGCTTCCTGACACGCGACCTTACCGGTGCGGCAATTGGTGTTGTTCTGCCGTTCTTCATTATTCCCGGCACGATACGGGTTTTTTATGAGTATTTTACACCGCCGGATGTAATTCCGAAGAAATAACAATTTGCTTCCGGAAATTTATAACAATCTAAGTGCAGGTATTTGTTTTAATTCTTTGTTTAGAAAATAAAGTTTAAATAATATGAATCAGCCAAGTAAATTTACACCTGTTATCATCAGTTCATTCCTGATGGTTTTTATTTCAATTTTCCCTGTACTGAATCTGCTGAACGTACTGTGCTGCGCAGGTATCGTCTTCGGCGGTGCGGCGGGTACATATTATTACGGCCGCCAGCTTGAAAAAGCCGGAGGCTTTATACAGAACAAAGACGGCATCATGATAGGGCTGCTTTCGGGGATCATATCTGCTATAGTGTATGTGATTTTTTCTACACTGATAATGATGATAAGCCAGCAGAATCCCGTTGATCTTGTTTATAAAATGACCGAACAGTACAGCATACCTATTCCTCCCGAATCCGAAAAAATGCTTCAGACGGTATTCAACGAATACCAAAAGAACGGATTCAGCACGATCATGATAGGAGTAGAGTTGTTTTCACGAATAGTAAGCCATTGCATTTTTGGTCCGCTTGGGGGCCTCCTTGCCGCATCAATTATGAATAAACGCCGCAATGTTCCGCAGCAATAAGTTTTACTCAATAGAACCCGTGCTTCCGGCCGAACGCCGCCGTATAATTTGGATATTGCTGCTGATAGCCGGAGTTGGACTGCTGAACGTGTACCTGAATCCGCTTGAGCATTTTTTTACCGATGTACTTGGAGTGCCAAGCATTAACGGCTGCCCGCTTTATACTTTTACCGATATCCCATGCCCTATGTGCGGGATGGGCAGGGTATTTTCATGTATAACAGACTTTTACATAGCACAATCATTCTACTACAATCCTCTTGGTCTAGCCTTCTACATCATTTTCGGCGCCATATATCTTGTGATCTTCCTGCTGGCACTGTTCAAAATGAAAGTTGTACTCAGGAAGCCGGCTTACCGGTTGTGGTACATTCCTACGACATTTATCCTCATAATGTGGGTGCTAAACATTATTTTTGGGCATCATAATTAGTATAATATTACTTGCCATCAATCAGTGTAATTGATTTTCCAAACCTTTTCGGGTACTAAGTGGTTAATATATATTGAAAACAGGGCAATCTGCTTCAAAACAAGGTCCAATTAGGGGCAAATCATTAAATTGATAAGACTCTAACTTTTCGCTATATTTGAAGATAATCTAACAAAAAAAGGAATTTCTTATGAAAATATTTATTGATACCGCAAGCTTAAGTGAGATAAAAGAAGCGGCAAGTTATGGGATACTTGATGGCGTAACAACAAACCCTTCACTCATGGCAAAAGAAGGACATAAAGATGTCCGCAAAACTTATGAAGAAATATGTAAAATAGTCTCAGGTCCGGTAAGTGCCGAAGTTATCTCTACCGATTACGAAGGAATCATTAAAGAAGGAAGAGAACTTTCAAAAATTGCTCCGAATATTGTAGTTAAGGTTCCTTTAATACTTGAAGGATTGAAGGCAGTAAAGACTTTTTCTGAAGAAGGCATAAACACAAATGTAACATTATGCTTTTCGCCGTCACAGGCAGTTCTGGCAGCAAAAGCAGGTGCAACAATTATTAGTCCGTTTATCGGCAGGCTTGATGATATTTCCCAGGATGGAATGCAGCTTATTGAACAGATAGTGCAGATTTACGGCAATTATGGCTATGAAACAGAGATTTTGGTTGCCAGTGTCCGCCACCCAATGCATTTTGTTGATTCATGCATGATTGGGGCAGATATATGTACCATACCGTTCAATGTCATCAAACAGCTTGTAAAACATCCGCTGACCGATATGGGACTGGAGAAATTCCTTGCTGACTGGAAGAAAAACCAGGGATAAACAGCTTGGGAGTAGAATATTTAGTCGTTTTCGAAAAGACCAAAACCGGTTATTCGGCTTATGTACCCGATCTTCCGGGATGTGCAGCAGCAGGTAAAACAAAAGCGGAAACAGAGAAATTGATTAAAGAAGCCATTGAATTCCATATTGAAGGTATGATTTTACAGGGAGAGAAAATTCCTGTACCCTCAACAATGAAATCTGGTTTTTTTAAGTTTAGATCTGCAGTAAAATTTGCTTCAAAGAACAAACAATTAAGAAAGAGAGCTATAGCTTAACTGTGTCAAAACAAACAGCTTTTTACGATCTTCACAAAGCATACAATGCTAAAATAGTTGATTTCGCCGGCTTTGAAATGCCTGTCCAATACGAGGGCATCATTGCCGAACATATGGCAGTCCGCAACTCCGTTGGTGTTTTTGATGTTTCTCATATGGGTGAATTTTTCGTGAAAGGGAAAGATGCACTCGCTTTTATTCAGAAATGTACAACCAATGATGCTTCAAAACTTACACCGGGTAAAGTGCAATATTCAGCAATGTGCTACGAAGATGGCGGCGTTGTTGATGACCTGTTGGTTTACTGTTTCGGTGATTACTACATGCTTGTTGTAAATGCTTCAAATATTGAAAAAGATTTCAACTGGCTTTCCTCAAATAAGGACGGCTTTGAAGTTGAGCTTACGAACAGAAGCGACGATTTTTCGCTGCTGGCAATACAGGGCAAAAATTCGATCACGATCCTGCAGAAGCTTACCGATACAGACCTTTCATCCCTGAAGTATTATACTTTTGCAGAAGGTAAAGTTTGCGGAGTTGATACAATAATATCAAGGACCGGTTATACCGGCGAAGGAATGGGATTCGAAATTTACATTCCCTCGGATAAAACAACCTCAGAAAAGATATGGAAAGAGGTTTTTAGAACCGGTGAGGAATTCAACATAAAACCGATCGGGCTTGGTGCCCGCGATACCCTTAGGCTTGAAGCAGGATATTGCCTCTATGGAAATGACATAGATAAAACCACCAATACGATTGAAGCCGGACTTGGCTGGATCACTAAGCCTAAGAAAGGTGAATTCAACGGCAAGGCAAAAGTAGATTCTGAGCTGGCTAATGGCCCGGCAAGGAAACTGGTTGGATTTATTGTAGAAGGAAGGCTTGCTGCAAGGCATGGCTATGAAATATATAATGACGAAAATAAGATCGGATTTGTTACAAGCGGCAGCATCTCGCCCTGTTTGAACAAAAATATAGGACTTGGTTATGTTGAAGCAAAATATGCGGAACCAGGTACACGGATCAAAATTAAAGTAAGAAATGATTTTATAGATGCAGAAGTGAATAAAATTCCTTTTGTTGGAAAGAGTTAATGAATATTTTGGAAAGCAGTAAGATGGAACATAATCCCCTTCAAATAAGTCTGTACTTTTCTCATGATTATGTTGACTCAGATCTTATTTTAAAAGATAAAAATGTTGTTGTAATTGATGTACTCAGAACTTCAACAACGATGATAACAGGTCTTTCGAACGGAGCAAAAGAGATCATACCTACCGATAGTATCGCATCGGCAGGTATGATCGGCCGGAATTCGGAAGGGCAGGCGCTTCTGTGCGGTGAAAAACACGGTAAGATAATTCAGGGATTCAACCTTGGCAACTCCATCAAAGAATACAATGAAGAAACCGTAAAAGGGAAGATACTTGTATTCCACAGCACCAATGGCACGCCTTCTCTTATTAAATCCAAGTTCGCGCACAACTGCGTTGTATTGGGATTTGTGAACATGGAAAGAGTTGCACGGTTCCTTTATGAGCTTAATGAAGATTTTATTATTCTATGCGCAGGTAAAGATGGCGAGTTCTCGCTTGAAGATACTGTTTGTGCCGGAATGCTTGTTAGCAGGCTTAAAACCCTTGCAGGCAGGGGCAAATATGTACTAACCGATTCATCACGCGGTGCATCAAAGCTGTATTCCGCGTATAAAAAGGACCTGCTGAAAATGCTGCACGATAGCGAACATGGAAAATACCTTATATCCATCGGATTTGAAGACGACCTGAACGAATGCGCAATTGTTGATAAGTATGATATGCTGCCAATATTGAGAAGCGGTGTCATCAAATCTATAGAAGCATTTGCATCCGACCCCAAGCTGACGATGAAAAGGGTAACCCAAAAGAACGCAGGTTGATAAACTTTAATAACCACTAAAAACAACAAACATCAGCAGCGGCAAACCGAGAAATAGAAGAAGAGAGTCTTCCGGCGATTCATCAAAGAAGACTACAGGCAGGAAATTTGAAGAAGGCTTGCCTATTTCAAACAAGAAGCAGATACTGGGCTTCTTTTTGATATTATTCAGCCTTCTTATAGTATTAAGCATTGTATCATATTCTGCTGCGGATGAAACACGTCTTGAAAATCTGACCTTTACAGAAATATTCAAAAAAGAGAACCAGTCATCAAATTTTACTACATCAAACTGGCTTGGTATTATCGGTGTTGCGATCTCAGGATTTTTTGTGCGTGGGGCATTCGGTTATTTCTCTCTTGTAATACCCATTTTACTGATAATATTCGGCATACAGATGATACGCAAACGTACACTGCTGGAGCTGCTGCAATTTTCCGTGTACATGCTTTTCCTTATGATATTCACCTCATCGCTCTTCGGTATGTTCCGCACAACATTAGGTGTTGATAAGATACCATACACGCTGGTTGGCACAAGCGGAGAGTATTTTTCCTCGATATTTTACCTGCTGCTTGGAACACTGGGCGGGTATATACTGCTGTTCGGACTTGTTGGTCTGTTTGCATTCCTGCTCATAGATAGAGACATTGCCAAATCAATAGCAAGGATCAAGATGCTGTTCGATTCTATCCGCGAGAAATTCCGCGCTTCTATGGATGAAATGAAAGAGCGCAAAGAAGAAGAGAAGAAGCTTGAAACAAACCGTGATGTTATAAAATCAGAGCGTGAAAAGATAGTCCGTTCAAGAGGCGGCAAAAAACCTGCTGAAGAAATTATTGATGATGAACCTGTAATTAAAGATACCAAAATAAACCGTCCGGTGGAAAATGAAATGGTTGAGGCTAAACCAAAAGTTAAACCGGAGATTAAGAAAGATTTGCCGCTTGAAGTTGAAAAGAATATTCTAAGTACGGAAACGGCTGTACCTGAAATCCCTCCAATAGTAAAAACATCAAATCGCAGGCCTCAAATTGGCGATATAATACCCGATGAGCCGGCTGAAGATGAGCAGATTTTTCCTGTCGAGCTTCTCGAAGATTATAAACTTCCTCCACTTGACCTGCTTGATGAACCGCTGAAAGAAGAACTTGAACTGATCTCTGACGAGGAACTTAAAGTTAACGGCAGGCTGCTGCAGGCGAAGCTGCTAAATTTCGGAGTAAAGATCGAAAAAGTGATTGCCACCCCCGGCCCGGTTGTTACATTATATGAGCTTGTACCAGCCGAAGATGTTAAACTGAGCCGTATCGAGAGTCTGCAGGATGATATCGCCCTTGCAATGAAGGCGCGCGGTATCAGAATGATAATCCCTATACCCGGCAAAGGTACCGTTGGAGTAGAAATACCGAATCACAAATCGGTAACAGTAAAAGTAAGAAGTGTAGTTGGCTCGAAGAAGTTTGCTGAATCAAATATGGCATTGCCCATAGCGCTTGGCAAAACGATTTCGGGTGATGTATATGTTGATGACCTTGCGAAAATGCCTCATTTGCTTGTAGCAGGTTCAACCGGATCCGGTAAGAGTGTTGGAATAAATACCATTATAACCAGCCTGCTGTATAAGCTGCATCCAACTGACCTGAAGTTTATACTTATTGACCCGAAGAAGATCGAGCTTAATCTGTATGAAAAACTGAAGAATCATTACCTGACTTTTTCAAAAGATTATGCTGAAAGAATAATTACTATTCCGCAGAATGCAGTTCTTGCTCTCAAGGGGCTTGAAATAGAAATGGAAAAGCGCTACGAGAGGCTTGCCAATGCTACTGTAAGGAATATTGCTGATTACAACAAGAAGTTTATTGAAGGCAGGCTTAAAGATCATGAAAACATTAAACACGGTAAGATGCCGTACATTATTGTAATTATTGATGAGCTTGCTGACCTTATGATTACTGCATCCAAGGAAGTTGAAGAGCCTATTGCGAGACTTGCACAGCTTGCAAGGGCAGTTGGTATTCACCTGATACTTGCAACACAACGCCCAAGCGTTGATGTTATAACGGGTGTTATCAAAGCGAATTTCCCGGCAAGGATTGCGTTCCTTGTGAATTCAAAGGTAGACTCCCGCACTATACTTGATATGAACGGCGCGGAACAGCTTCTTGGCAAAGGCGATATGCTTTACACTCCGCCGGGAGTTGGCAAACCGATCAGGATACAAAGTCCGTTTATTTCAGGTGAAGAAGTGGAAAAGGTAGCAGAATTTGTAGGCGCACAAAAGGGATTTACACGCAACTATGAACTGCCTTCATTAAACCAAAAAAAGAAGAAAGCCTACGAGGAAAGTTACGAAAGAGACGATCTGTTTGAGGAGGCAGCAAGAATAATTGTGCGTTACCAGCAGGGTTCAGTTTCACTGCTGCAGAGAAAGCTGAAGATTGGCTACGCACGCGCTGCGAGGATAGTTGATGAGCTTGAATCTGCCAACGTAGTTGGCCCGTTTGACGGCAGCAAAGCCCGCGAAGTTTTGGTTGAAACTGAAGCCCAGCTTGAGCAATTGATATAAAAAGATCGTCTTATCACTGAAACCAAAACGCCCTTCCCGGCATCTAATACTATATACTCTTTGTAACATTTCTAAACCCAAAGCTACTAATTGTTAAAGCAATAAATAAATGGAAAGATTTAGTTTGAAGTCATTGTTATTACTAGTTTTATTTACTGGTGGAGTCTTTGCTCAGCAAACCGGCTCTATTAGCGGCAAAGTTAGTGATGCAAACGGATTAGCCCCAATTGAAGCTGATGTTAAGTTATTTTCAGGCAGCGATAGTACAGTATTTAAAGGAGCCAAGTGCGACCCGGCGGGATTATTCTCCATATCCGATGTTCCTGCCGGATCTTACAGGCTGGAAGTTGGTTTTATTGAATACGCGTCACTGACCATCGAAAATCTAAAGGTTTCGGCCGGTTCAAATATAAGTCTTGATACAATAAGGCTTAAGAAACAAAATGTAACTACAGATGAAATACTGGTTGAAGATCAGAAAGGGCTCGTTGAGTTCAGCGCGGATAAGAAGATCTTTAATGTAAGCCAGTCCGATCTAAACAAAGGCGGAAGCGCAATCGATGTTCTGAAGAAAGTGCCAATGGTTGATGTTGATGTAAATGATAACGTGAGCCTTCGCGGCAGCCAGAATGTTAAGATACTTGTTGATGATAAGCCTTCACGGTATGTGAGCCTTAAACAGATCCCCGCTGATGCTATTGAAAGGATCGAGCTTATAACAAATCCCCCGGCAAAGTATGAGTCTGAAGGCGTTACCGGGCTGATAAATATTGTAATGAAAAAATCCAACAAGATCGGGTTTACAGGAAGCGTGAACGCAGGAAGTAATTATACAAACAAAGTTGCCGGCTGGGGAGGAATTGATTTCAATTTTAAAAAGAATCCGTGGACATTTTTCAGCGGGATATATTCGGGTAATTGGCACAACAAATTTACATCATCAGGCACTACCGAGTATTTCCAGCCGGCTTCATTATACAAATACAGCAGCAGCGGTAAAAATAATGGTTATTGGGTTTGGGGCCAGGGTGGAATTGAATACGAGATAGCGCAGGGCAAAACAGTTGGACTTGAATTGAACTTTGGTACCGGTGAATGGTTTAATTCCGATGATTCACGCAGCGATAACCTGAGCTCCACCGGATCGCTCAGTTACTATAACACGCAATTCAATGAAAGAAACGGATTGTGGCAGAATTTCACTGGCAGCCTGTATCTCAATAATAAGCTGGATGACCAGGGCAGAGAGCTCTCGGGGGATATTACTTTAAGCCGCAACCGCAATCCAAACGAATTTGGATTCAATAAACAGGATTTTGATCCCAACGGTGTTCCGTTGACTTCCTTTCCTTCATACCAAAGGGATACAACGATCAATAAGTCTTATAACCTGAATACCCAGCTTGATTATGTACATCCTGTATCAAAGGTTTCAAAGCTGGAAGGCGGATATAAGGGAACATTCCGTACAAATGACAATAATTTTGATTCAGATACACTTAATAATTCACTAAATACATACCAGTTGAATTCAGATGTAGCAAATCATTTCAAGCTGGATGAGTATATAAATGCGGCTTACTTCATGTTTTCAAGTTCTATCAAGGATTTCAGCTATAAGCTTGGGCTGAGACTTGAGCAGACAAATACGCATGGTGAACTGGTTACGACAGGTGAAGAATTTAAACAGAACTATTTCGATATATTCCCAACAGTGAATGTATCACAGAAGATCGGCGGCGTGCACCAGCTTCAGCTAAGCTACAGCAGGAGGATCACCAGGCCGAATATTTGGAGGCTTAACCCGTTTCTGAATAAATACAATCCGCGCTTCATTTATAAAGGTAACCCCCAGTTGAAACCGGAATATACAGATTCATATGAGTTAAGTATGATGTTTTATTCACCCGTAATTACTATAACGCCTTTGGCTTTTTACCGCCAAAATCATGATGTGATCTCAAATTACAGCTACCTGGTTGATAGTAACGTAGCTTTAAATACCTACAGGAATGCATCTTCATCCAAAGCATACGGTATGGACTTCCTTGTGAGCTCAAGGGCACTTAACTGGGTAAGCCTTAACGGAACGCTGAGCCTCTATAAAACAAAATTCGATAGCGATCCTTCGCTCACAGGCTATGCAGCAGAAGACGGTTTTTCGTGGAAAACTAATGTACGCGCAAGCTTTACACTTAAATATTTTAACCTGGAGCTGTTCTACACTTACACAGGCAAAAAGATAACTTACCAGGGTTCTGATCTTTCAAATTCAAACTTTGATGTATCGGTAAGCAAAATGTTTCTGAACGATAAGCTGAACCTCAGCCTCAGGGTAAGTGACCTGTTCGATACTTCTCAATGGGGGCAGGATATAAACGCTGCAGGCTATAAAACTATTGCAAGGAGCGATTGGGGCTCCCGGAATTTCGGGCTCAACCTCACATTCAGCTTCGGCAATACCGATGAATATTACATGAAGAAGAAGAAAACCAAGCAGAATACTAACGAAGGTACTGACCAGCAGGATAGCAACCAGGGAAGATAGCCTGAGTTAGACTGGAAAAATTTCTAATCCGCATAAAAGGGATAAACAGGCATTGAATCAGTGCAGGTTTTATCCCTTTTTTTGCGGGAATGACTTTGGAAATATCACTGTTTATTACATTAAATTAACGTAAATTTGCATAATAAATAATTTCAGGAGCAATAAATGACAAAGTTACTTTTGGCTAAATTCTTAATTTTAGCTGTTTTTTGGGCAAATTTGCCTGTATTTGCACAGGATGACATAACTGCGCAGGAGATAATTCAAAATGTGCAGAATGCATATAAAGATATTTCAGACGCGAAAGCTTCTTTTACACAAACGATCAAATTCAATAAATCTAAGGCGCAAACTTCTTCAGGTACGCTCTACATAAAGAAGGAAAGTAAATACAGGATCGAGACCTCAAACCAGACTATCGTAACAGATGGCAGCACTTCATGGTCATATACACCCAGCAAGAAGCAGGTTGTAATTGATTACTACAAAGAAACGGGTAATACTTTTTCACCCAACAAATATCTTTTCCAGTACCCTGAAAATTTTTACAGCGACCTAACCGGTACCGAAAAGATCAGCGGAAAAGATGTATATGTGCTTTCACTGAAGCCGCGAGAAAGCGGTTATGTGAAATCAGCTAAGCTTTGGGTTGGTAAAGATGACTGGATCATCAAGAAGATCTATATCTTAACAGATGAGTCATCATCAACATACTCAGTAAAGAATATACAGACCAATACCGGTGTAAGCAACTCGAAATTCACTTTTACTCCGCCCGAGGGGACTGAAGTAATTGATATGAGATAACCAAATTGAGCCGCGGCAGAAAACTCAATATTGCTATAAGTACGCTTTTGCTTGCCGTGTTCCTCTACCTGGCTTTCAGGAATGTGAACATAAACGAGCTTTGGAACATCCTGAAAACCACAAATTATCTGTATGTATTCATTGGTATGGCATTGGGTGTTTTTGCAGGCTCTGCAATTCGTGCGGTAAGATGGGGTGTATTGCTTGAGCCCGTAAAGAAGGATATCAGCTTCAAAAATCTATTTGCAACCACCATCATCGGCTACATGATGAACAATCTCTTCCCTCGCTCGGGTGAAGTTATAAGGCCTTACATTCTGGGTAAACATGAAAACATTTCACGTGCTTCGGCATTTGCAACCATAATTGTTGAAAGGATCATCGATACTGTGATGTTCCTTCTTATGTTCGGGGTTGCCTTGCTTTATTTCCAGGATAAGATCACCGACGCAATACCTTCAATTGGTTCTGCGGTAATTATACTTTCCGTGGCAATTTTTTTAATGCTTGCATGGATACTATTTATGCTGGTAAGCCCAATAAAGAGCCTGCGGGTTGTTAAGTTTGTAACCGGTTTTCTTCCGGCGAAACTGCATGAAAAGGTTGATAATATATTTGATTCGCTTCTAACCGGATTTGAAGTGCTGAAAAAACCATCGCTCTTTTTCAGAATAGCATTATACTCTGTGTTATTGTGGGCAGTTTATCTGTTCAGCACATATATCCCTTTCTATTCGTTTAACATTCTGCTTAGTGATAACGGAACCAGCCTGCTAAAGGGCTTATGGGATGCTAACCTGCTGCTGGTACTTATAAATGTCGCAATGTTCATCCCTTCACCTGCAGCCACAGGCCCATACCATTACATTTGTAAAGTTACACTTGTTAATATGTTCGCTGTAAGCGAATCAAATGCGCTTGGTTACGGAACTACAACCCATGCTATGAGCTTTGTTCTGTACCTTATAGCCGGATTATTTTACTTCTTTAAATACAATTACAAATTCTCAGAGATCAAACAGCAGGCAGTTTAGACCTGTATTGAGCCTCTAAATTATACTAAAATTTTATGAAACTCGGAATAATCGGAACAGGATATGTAGGGCTGGTTTCAGGCGTATGCTTTGCTGAAAACGGCAACAATGTACTTTGCATGGATGTTGACGCAAAAAAAGTTGAAAGGCTCAAAAAGGGCGATCCTGTTATCTACGAGCCCGGTCTAGAAGAACTGCTTGAAAAAAATATCCAGGAAGGAAGAGTTGAGTTTACAACCAACCTGAAGGATGTTGTTCAAAAAAACGATGTGATCTTCCTCTGCCTGCCTACACCGCCGCTCGAAGATGGCTCGGTAGATCTTAGCCGTGTGCTGCAGGTTGCCGGAAATATGGCTAAGTATATAAACGGTTACAAAGTTATTGTAAGCAAAAGCACCGTACCCGTTGGCACCTGCGATAAGATCCGGAAGCTGATAGCTTCGAAAACCAGGAGGAAGTTTGATGTGGTTTCAAATCCGGAGTTCCTGAAAGAGGGCGCTGCAGTTACCGACTTCATGTCGCCTGACAGGGTTATTGTAGGCACTAAGAGCAAAAAGGCATCGGATATTATGCGTGAGCTTTACAGCAGCTTCATGCGTGTATCAGAGCGCTTCATATTGATGGATGAACGCTCAAGCGAGCTAACAAAATATGCTGCAAACTCTATGCTTGCGCTTAGGATATCGTTCATGAATGAGCTGGCAAATCTCAGCGGTATTGTTAAGGCTGATATCGCCATGATAAGGCAGGGAATGGGCAGCGACCCGAGAATAGGTTCAAGTTTCCTTTTTCCCGGTGTAGGTTACGGCGGAAGCTGTTTTCCCAAAGATGTAAAAGGGCTGCTCAATACTTCAATTGAACATGGGTACGATTTCCGCATTCTGAAAACTATTGACGAGATCAACGACAGGCAGAAACAGATCATTGTTGATAAGATATTGAAGCATTTCAAAAATGATATCAAGGGTAAAGTGTTCACTGTTTGGGGGCTTTCGTACAAACCAAGAACAGATGACCTGCGTGAAGCTCCCGCATTGACGATAATCGAAAAACTTCTTGCGCTTGGCGCAAAAGTACAGGCTTTCGATCCGGTCAGCAATGATAACTTCAAAATGCTATATGGTAAAGTTTTCAAAAATGTTAAGCTGTATAAGGATAATTACTCCGCGCTTAAAAATTCAGACGGGCTTGTGCTTGTAACTGAATGGAATGAATTCCGCAAGCTTGATATAGACCGCATGAAAAAGCTGATGAATCAGAATGTAATATTCGATGGCAGGAATATTTACAATCCAAAATTCGTAAAAGCAAACGGTTTCAAATACTATGGCATAGGATACTAGCCGGAGTGAGAACTGAAATTTTAAGCGGCATTTTGCAGTTATACATAACATGAAGAAAGCAGCCATAGTATCAATTTTTTTGTTATTTATGCAGGTTTTTATTACTGCACAAACTGCAGATGAGCGTTTAAACAGGGGAATGGACTATGTTTACAAGCTTGAGTTCGATTCTGCCAATTCAGTGTTTCAGACATTTATTGAAAGTGACCCTAAAGACCCTACGGGATATTTTTTCCAGGCTATGACGGAATGGTGGCGCATCTACCAGAACAAAGATGACCGTTCGAATGATGATAACTATCTTGCGAAAGTTGACCGGTGCATTAAAGTATGTGAAGAGCGTCTCGATGAAAATGAATATAATGACTGGGCCACATTTCTTTTGGGCGGGGTAATTGGCTACCGCGGATTCATGAATGTAATGCGCGATAACTGGCTGAAGGCAATTGATGACGGTAAGCAGGGACTCAACCTTATACAAAAAAGCTATGAACTGAATCCCTCAAACAAAGATGCCGTATTGGGTCTGGGAATTTACAATTATGCAGTTGATTACGTGGTGGAAAGATATCCATTCCTTAAAGCGGTGCTGTTCTTCTTCCCGAAAGGTAATAAAGAGCTGGGCTTGAGCCAGCTTAGGGATTGTGCTGAAAACGGTAAGTATTCAAAAATCGAAGCTAATGTTACGCTTGCGTATATTCACCTGAGCTACGAAAAGAACTATGTGGAAGCCGAAAAGTATGCGGCGAAGCTGCTGGCATTGTATCCGCAGAATCCCGTGTTCGAGCGCTTTTTGGGAAAATGTTATGTTGGACTCAACCGTTTTCATGAAGCTTTGATGGTGTATAGAGGTATGATAACGAAGGCTGATAGTAACCGTACAGGTTACAATAATAATTTTATAAGGCGTGAAGCGAATTATTACGCAGGCGTTTGCCTATCGCGTACCGGCAGCCTGGATGAAGCACTTAAAGAATATGAAACGGCAATAAATATTTGCATGATTACCGATAAGCCCGGAGAAGAATCGCCGTACTATGTTTTTTCTGCGCTTGGAATTGGCGTTATATATGAAATGAAGGGAAACAAACCTGAAGCCGTAAAGTACTATGATATGGTGCTGAACATGCGCGATGTGGAAAATTCCAAAGAAACAGCAAGACTTAAAAAAGAAGGCGCGCTAAAGTGATTTCAAACTCAGCGCGCTGTAAAGATCAATATTATTCTATACCGCTTATACTTGTTACCAGTACAACATCCCTGTAATCAACGTAACCAATCGTTTGCCCGAACATATTTGTTACCTGGCTGTTCTTGAAGAGGTAGTCTCTTTTCACCTGTCCGTATTTGCTCACATAATCATATAGAACGTAGTTGCTTTGGTTTGAAAGTGTCCTTTGAACTTTCATACATGCATAAACCGCAGTATCGATGTGCACATTTTCGAACCCGGTATATCTTTTTGTGAATACTGTTGAGCCCAAGGCTCTGAAAATCCACTCTTTACCTGTAACTACCGGATATTTTAAAACTACGGGCCTGTCTTCTTCAAATATCAGAGAGTCATCTGCCCCGCGGATACCATATGTGGATTGCCACATATCGATCCCGTTTCTTTCAAAATTGATCGATACACCGCCAAATCCCGGTCTGAATGGCATTGTTGTTCCACCTACACCCCTGTATGCAAAACTCACCATTGATGTAGTATCCATCTTATAATATCTTCTTGAAGTGAGAGTTCCTGTTGAGTCGCTAAATTCTTCCAGGAAAACCTTCAGCGTTTCACCGGCAATCAATGTATCATACAGTATTTTTATGTATCCTGTTGAAGTTAGCGGATAACTTGTGAAGTAACGATTAATTGAATCCGGGCGGATATTTTCAACCGACTGAATACGTGTGTAATTCCAGCGGCTATCGGGTTTCTTTGGATAGTAGAACTGGGATGAATCAACCGGTTCGGGCGGATTGGTAATACCCGGGGTCGAATCTTCACCGCATGAAACAAGAATTATTGTGAGATAAAAGACTATCAGTATAACGAAGGGCGAAACTACTCGTCTGGATGTGAGATTCATTGGTCTTTGTTATTTTGGGCTGCCGTTTAAGATAAATGAGAAAGGCCGGTATAAAAATTAACCGGCCCGACTGCAAAAAAACTCTAAGCTTAAGGAATAACAAGTTCCTGGCCAACCTGGATCTTATCCGGGTCGCTGAGCTTATCTGTGTTGGCGTTGAATATATCCATGTACTTGCTCGCATCACCATAGTATTCTTTGGCAATTTTGCTCAATGTATCGCCGCTTTGAACAACATATGTTCTTGATTCCTTACTGGCGCCGCCTGCCGCTCCGCCTTCCATTCCGGCTCCGCCGGCAATTCCTTCTTCGTTCATTTTGTTTTCTCCTTCATAATATTAAGCTGTTAGTTAAAGATGTACCCTAGATTTACCCTGTGTGTGCTTCCAACCTTGCCGAGCGAGTTAAGGGAGTAATCAAAAACATACTTATCCGCGAACCTTATTCCAAGCCCGGTCGAAAATCCCGCAATACCCAGCGAGGTGCCCAGTTTAAGATCCTGGCGGCTTTCGTTATCATACCCAAGCCGAGCTGAAACATTATCGCTGAAAATAAATTCAGCACCAATAGAAAACGCACGGAAATGCTGAACAAACTTCTCTCTGCTTTCATTGAGCTTTGCGAAAGTAACATTAAGCCTTACAGGCGTGTGCTCCAGTCTCTTTGATACACCGAACCTTACATCAAGCGGAAGCTTCTCTTTGGTATCAAGATAAGATTTTATCTGTGTACCAAAATTATTCACGCCAAAGCTGAATGCAAGCTGCTGGTCAGGCATCAGGTAAAGCAGACCGAAATCTACAGCGAATGCTGATGATTTGTATTCTGCAATTCCCGAATAAATATATTTTATTGTTATGCCGTAATTGATCTTTTCATAGATAAAATTGCCGTAGCCTACCGAAAGCATAAGGTCATTGGCGCCGAAGGTTTCGCCTGTGGTGTTGCCCTGTTCATCGGCGCGGTCAAAAGTACCGTAATCGAAATATTTGACTCCAACACCAAACCAGCCGATATCTTTGTATTTCTGCGCGTATGATATTGCGCCGAAATTCATATCAAGCAGGTATTTCCCGAATCCGCCTGATACTTTGCTTTTTGTAATTGTGCTTAAGCTCGCCGGATTATAGAACATCGCGTTCGGGTCATCGGTGTATGTATCAAATGCGCCGGCAAGTGAAGATGCTTTAGCGCTGGGATCTACCCTCAGGAAATCAAATGCAGGCATTTCGCTTTGAGAATAGATATTTACATTTAATGTTGTAATAAAAGCGGCGAAAAGGGCCGAAAATATGAGTTTTTTGAGCATTTTACGGACGTGTTTTATGGATTTTGCCTTAATGACTGCTATAATATTTCAAATTTATCGTATTTCTTCTTAAAGTCAAGCCATTCAACTTTGCAAGAGCTAATATGCGAGCCGGAAGGTCCATGGCCCGCTTTTTCCGCCAGGGCATCAAGTAACTCCTTTCTGCCTTCGGCTGCGATCTCAACTTCTCCGGTGAACAGGTTCTTTGCGTATCCTGTTAATCCCAGCTCAGAGGCATATCGCGCAATATAGTATCTGAAACCCACTCCCTGCACTCTTCCGGATACTATTATCTTAACAGCCGCGTTTTGAATATAGTTCATTGAATTTCGTGTATTATCTAAAAATAATCTGTGGTTATTAAAAATGAAATTCAATTTAATAACCCGCCAGGCGGTTATTCATGTTGACACGCACCCGTGCCGTAGGCACGAAATATGGGTAGCCTTCGGATTTCCCCCATCTATCCTGTCCCGTATGGGACGGAATAACTTTGGGCATCTTCATTTTACCCATTTTCAATCCCTGGCGGGATTGGAATTTTAGTTATGAAATATCGAGAGACTCTCTTATGGTAAAACGGAGGAGAGCGCATGCACTCTAATCATACTATTCGGGTTAGAATTACTCTGCCGACCACGTCGGGGTCGTACATTTATAAAAATGCTATTGTAAAATTATTACGACTCCAGCGGAGTTGAACACTGTATTATGTGTTTTCGCAAATACTAAGAAGAAAATGATTCACCAATTATCTGTTGCTAAATCGGCTGCGGAAAAACTCATATGTTTCGGAAAATAGTATTCCCAGCACCATCAATCCGCCGCCAATAAGCTGCCAGGGCGAGAAGTGTTCTCCTATGGTTATGACCGCAAGCATTACTGCCGCCGGCTGCTCCCAGGTATATATAATAGATGCACGTATCGGAGTAGTTTGTTTCTGGTAACGGTTTAGTAATATTGTAGTGACAAATGTTGCAAGTACTCCCATATAGAGGAATGCAAGGATTTCATCCTGTGTAAACCGGATCGCGGAAAAGTCTTCAAAGGCGAATCCCAGTCCGCAGGCAGCAATTACCACAAACCAAAGCTGGATGAAAATCAATGTTATCACATCAAACTTGTTTGTGAACACATCAACATAAATTATATAAAACGCCCATGCGAAGGCGCAAATGAGTGTCAGCAGGTCGCCGATATTCACGCCGCTAATTTGCGGCTGTGTGAGGTAATATAAACCAATTGTGACAATTATCACTCCTATCCAGTTTTCAAGCTGAACTTTCTTTTTCGTAATTGCGTACTGCGCAAAGGGGACTATCAGTATTGTAACTCCGGTTATGAGTGCGGAGTTTGATGCTGTAGTGTGTATCATGCCAATTGTTTGCATGCTGAATCCCAGCATCTGGAGAAATCCCAGTATGAGTCCCGCTTTTAAAATTCCCGGTTCTCTGAAATCAAGCCTTCTGAAGAAGATCAGTGTAAACAATACAGCACCTATAAGGAAACGAATCCCCACAAACCAGAACGGGGGAATGGATAACATCGAAATCTTTACAATAGGGAAGGTACCCGCCCAGATAGTGGCAGTGAGGAAAAGCAGCAGTTCTGCTTTGAATCTTTTCAATGTTTGCTAAGGATAAAGTTTCTGCATCAGCTGAGGTACATATGGAATGCTTTCGCGGTATATGATCAGAAGCGAAAACGCGAACCAGCCGAGTACATCAAGTATGATCGGAATATCTTTAGTTACGATGGAAGTTGGAGACTCTCCCAGGTTCTTCTGATGCATCAGGTACATATACCGGAATATGCCGTAAATTACGAATGGGGTGGTATAGATAAGCTTTTCGGTGCCAAATGTAGAAACAGTTCTTTCGGAAACGGTATACAATGCGTATGAAATAATTGTGCCCGCTGCGGCAATGGTGTTTATCTGGTCGGCAAACTCAACTGAATACTCTTTAAGTACTTTACGCTGCTTATCGATATTTTCTTTATTCAGAGTCTGCGATAGTTCGCTTCTGCGTTTTGATATTGCCAGGAATAGTGAGATAAAAATTGTGGTAAGGATCATCCAGCTTGATACCGTTACACCAATTGCAGCCGCGCCGCCAAGTACCCTCAGCATGAATCCGAATGAAATGAAAAATACATCCAAAAGTACAATTGATTTCACCTTAAGCGAATAAAGCAGGTTTGTGATAAGGTAAAGCACTATTACAAACGAAAATACCGGCCTTTGGAAGATCAGCCCTGCAATAATTACCACGATAAGGAAAACCAGGAATATCATCGCCTGTTTAACCGAAACTTCACCGCTTGCTATAGGGCGGTATTTTTTCTTCGGGTGAACTCTATCGCTCTCAACATCCATTATATCATTAATGATATAAACGGCGCTTGAAGCCAGCGAGAAAATTATGAACGCGGCAAGAGAAGGAATTAAATATTCCAAATGAAATATATGGCGCGAAAAGAGCAGCGGCGCAAAAACAAAGAAGTTTTTGATCCATTGCTTGGGGCGTATCAGTTTAAACAGGTGTATTATCATCCGTAATTTTTAGAGGTCTATCTTATCCCAGTTAATTTTATAAACAAACATCTCGATGCCGCCGCAGATGGTATTTTTTTCCAGCCGCGCACTGTAAACTTTTTCGAATGCAGATGAGTGGTGCTGCATTATGTATTCAAACCAATCGGGGTAAATAATAATATAGTTAACCCCTTTATCCTTCAGCAGCCTGAAAAGTGATTTAGTCCCTTCTTCATAGCTCATCTTCTGGAACCGGAATATCTCGGGTGTAACAAGCCCAGCCATATCCACCACGTACTTTTTTGTGGTGAATGTAATTATTCCGATATCATTCATGCCGAATGCTTTTTCATCAAGCAGGTTGGCTTTAAGCCAGCTGCCAATATTACCCTGCTGGCTGTTTATGTTCTGAACATTCCAGCCAAGCACCCCGGCAAATAATACTGCGCTGTTGATCGTAGCTATCAGGATCAGCGCCAGCGATATCTTCCTTAGCAGGGTATAATGCCTGAATTCCCGTTCTTTAAAATGCTGAAGTATCTTACGTAATATATATATTGCAACAATGTTAATAAATGGAATTAATGGAATCAGGTAGCGGCCGTGATGCCTCCAGTTTGGGGCAGCAAAAGCAGATACCAATGGCAGCAAAATTACCCATAAATTAATGAGCAGGAACTTAGTTTCAATTTTCTGTTTGAATACCGAATAAAGAAAATAGCCAGAGCCTGCAAGCCATAACAGGAAAATGAAAAAGTTATCTTTTACAAATATCTTTCCTGATTCAAGCAAAAATGTAAAGTTGGGAATGTATTTAGGTGTATCGCCAACCTGACCTTCATAAGTATTTGGCAGGAATCCGCCTGTATGTATATAGCTGAAGACAGGATAGGGCAGCAGAAGCACAACAAATATTAATATGCTAAGTGCAAATCTGCCTAGGTTTTCTTTCAGGTTCTTCCGTAACAGGTAAAGCGAGGTAACATAATAGAGTCCCGCCAGCAAATATGTTTCGGGCCTAGTGTTGGCAGCAATGCCAAGCAGCAGGCCGTTAACTATTGTTAGCCTGCCGCGCTCAGTTTCACCAAGGTGATTTTTAAATATCAGCACACACAGCAGGGTAAACAGAGTTATTTCCATCCCCGAGAGCGATGACCACAGAAGCCTGCCCGCTCCCATTGTAAGCAGTGTAATGAACAGCGAAAAAATGCCGTCAAATCCAAGCCGTACACAGTATTGATAAAGTTCTATGAGTGCAGCAAGGAAAAACAATGAGCATATGATCAGTGCAAATGGGATTATTGCGGTCTGCGAAAACAGGAATGGCACACTGAGTATTATTACCCACAGAGGCGAGGTTGTGCCGGGAGTGGGCTCGCCGGGATTGTATTGATAGAAAAATCCGTGTGCAAAGTTTTCGGCAAACCTGAAGTGTATCCATACATCATCAAGCGGGGCGCCAAACTGGTGCCCCGTGATGCCGTACTCGGTAATTAAATAAGCGATCTGTATAGCTGCGTAAAGGAGAATTATTGTTAATACATGCTTATCAGTATTTTTGAACATTAAGATCCGGATCTAAAATACAGCCTGTTCTTCATAAACTCCGAATGGCTCTTTTAGCGCGTGGCACATCTCGCCAAGTGTTACATGGTTCCTAGCGCAATCCAGAATCCTTGGCATCAGGTTGGTTCCGTCATTTGCAGCCACTATAAGTGCATCCAGTGTTTCGGAAACCTTTGCGTCATTCCTTGATGCTTTTAGCTCCTTAAGCCTCTTTACCTGCTGTACTTCAACTTCTTTTGAGATCTTTAGTATCGGGATATCGATCTTTTCATCTTCTTCAACAAAATCGCTCACTCCAACTATTATTTTTTCCTTGCGGTCAAGTTCCATCTGGTAATGGTAAGCTGCATCGGCAATTTCCTTCTGGAAGAAGCCGGCTTCGATGGCACGAATAACGCCGCCAAGTGCATCAATTTTTTCAAAGTACCTTTCGGCTTCGTCTTCCATTCTTTGGGTGAGTGATTCAACGTAATAGCTGCCGCCTAAAGGATCAACAGTATTTATTACACCATGCTCGTATGCGATTATCTGCTGGGTGCGCAGAGCAATTTTTACAGCCTTATCTGATGGAAGCGCGAGCGTTTCATCCATTGAGTTAGTATGAAGGCTCTGCGTTCCGCCAAGCACTGCGGCAAGCGCTTCAATGGCAGTCCTTACAATATTATTTTCCGGCTGCTGAGCTGTGAGCGAGCATCCCGCAGTCTGTGTATGGAAGCGAAGTGTCCATGATTTCGGGTTCTTTGCGCCGTACTTGTTACGCATTCTTTTTGCGTAAATTTTTCTTGCGGCGCGGAATTTTGCGATCTCTTCGAAGAAATCCAGGTGCGAATTAAAGAAGAAGCTGATACGAGGGGCGAATGAATCAACATCCATTCCTCTTTCTATGCACGCTTCGATGTACGCAAAGCCATCGGCAAGTGTGAAAGCAAGCTCCTGCGCTGCAGTTGAGCCTGCTTCGCGGATATGGTAACCGCTAACCGATACGGGATTGAACTGCGGAACGTTATCTTTGCAGTACTCTATCATATCAACAATAATTCTCATTGAAGGCTCAGGGTGGTAGATAAACTCTTTCTGTGCAATGTACTCTTTCAGAATGTCATTCTGCATTGTGCCCCTCAGCTTGCTGAAAGGAACGCCCTGTGCTTCTGCAACACAGAGATAAAATGCCAGTACCATAGCGGCAGGCGAGTTGATCGTCATTGATGTTGAAACCTTATCAAGCGGAATACCATCAAAGAGAACCTTCATATCCTCGAGCGAGGAGATCGCAACTCCGCAGATGCCAACTTCACCTTCTGCGAGGTGGTCGTCTGAATCCCAGCCCATCAAAGTGGGCATATCGAATGCTGTCGAGAGTCCGGTTTGCCCGTGAGCAAGCAGGTACTTGAAGCGTTCGTTGGTATCTTCGGGTGAACCGAATCCTGCGAACTGGCGCATAGTCCACAATTTTCCGCGGTACAGATTGTGATGAATTCCCCTGGTATATGGAAACTCTCCGGGGTAACCTATTTCGCTGTCGTGGTCAATGGTTTTAACATCTTCGGGGGTGTAGAGCATTTCGACTTTTTCACCGCTGAGCGAAGTGAATTTCATATCGGTAGTAGGAAGCTCTTCTGCTGCTTTAAGCCATTCCTTTTTGTTAGCGCTTTTGTTCAACAATGGACTTGGTTTCTTGCCGTTCTGATTTGACATATATTATTTTTTGTTTAAATCTGTTATTATTTTTTTAATTGTGCTTCTAAGCTGAGGCAGATGAGTGTTACAAAGATTGTATACAATTTCGTGATCAATATCCTCATAGTGATGCGAAATCAAATCCCTCATACGTATGATTTGCTGCCAATCAGTATCCGGGTATTTCTGTAACAAGGCCCTGTCTCTTTTTTCAATTTGTTTAACCGTTTCCCCGATACTTTGGAGTCTCATTGCTAAAGAATCTAGTATTGTAACACCGTCCGCCGAGGTAACTAGATCATCAGCATTTTTAAGTTTTTGTATCCTGTCAGAGATTATGTCAATTGAATCCAGAATAAACACCAGATTCTCTTTAATTATGTCAAGCATAAATTGCTTCTTTCTTCGCGCGGGTTAAAAGAGATTTTCTCATCATATCTCTTTTCCTTATGATGTCAACTTTTCTCGCAAATGCAGATTCAAGATAAGTTACCAGCCCTGCAAGTTTGCTGTAGCTGACCTCATCAAATTCTACAATAAAGTCAATATCGCTGTCAATTGTATGCTCGTCCCGGGCGTATGAACCCATCAGCCCGATTGATTTGACGCCATATTGTGAGCTAAGATATTCCCTGTTTTTACGCAGGAACATCAGGATATTTTCTTTGTTTAAATTTAACATCCGGCAAAAATACAGATTTTTGTTCAACTTATCTATTCCCAATATCACCCGTAACACGTAAACTAATAATTATTCAACTGTTTAAGCATTTTTGATTCATTTTTCAATATGCAACTATTATATACCCCTGCCTTTATATATAATATCATTTTGTGTAATTTTGTTCGGATATGCCAAACAGCACAATTGACACTAATATAGATAGCCGCCTTACGCCTAATGAAATGGAGCGTTACAGCAGGCATATAATAATACCTGAAGTTGGGGTTGAAGGCCAGGAAAAGCTCAAAGCTGCAAAAGTGCTGTTGATCGGCGCGGGTGGACTCGGTTCCCCGATCGCGATGTATCTTGCGGCGGCGGGAGTTGGCAAAATAGGTATTGTTGAGTTTGACGAAGTGAGCTTTTCGAATTTGCAAAGGCAGCTTCTTTATTCCACCAATGATGTTGGCCTCGGCAAAGCGGAGCTGGCAAGGCACAGGCTGCATGATATCAATCCAAATGTTGAAGTTAAGCTGCACTGTGAAAAACTGGTTAGCACGAATGCTTTGGAAATAATCAGCGGGTATGATATCGTTGCTGATGGTACTGATAACTTTCCGGCACGTTATCTTGTTAATGATGCATGTGTACTGCTCGGCAAACCATTCGTTTACGGAAGCATACTCAGGTTCGAAGGGCAGGTTTCATTCTTCGATCCGAAAAAAGGCCCATGTTACAGGTGCCTATACCCCGAGCCTCCTTCTGCCGGTGATGTTCCATCCTGCGCCGAAGGCGGTGTACTTGGTGTATTGCCGGGCATTATAGGTTCGCTTCAGGCAAACGAAGTTTTGAAGTATATACTTGGCAAAGGCGAGCTTCTTAATGGACGCCTTATGATGTTTGACGCGCTTAAGAGTGAGTTCAGGCAGGTGAAGTTTTCTAAAGATCCCGGCTGCCCGGCATGTTCTGATGAACCTAAGATCAAAGAGCTGCCGGATTATGAAGAATTCTGCAATCCGGCAAAATCAATAAATCCAAAAAATAACGCAAGCGATATGACAGAAAACATGCAGGATGAAAATAAGGAAATAGATTATTCAAATTCAGAGATAACCGTTGAAGAATATAAAGCCAGGCTGGATAGCGGTGAGAAAATATTCCTGCTAGATATTCGTGAGCCATTCGAAAAAGCTATTGCAAACATTGGGGGAACTCTGATCCCAATGGCTGAGCTTAAAAGCAGGCTTGAAGACCTTCCGCAGGATAAGAATGAAGAGATAATTGTTTATTGCCGCACCGGCAGCAGGAGCCATAATGTAATGGTCTATCTAAAGGAAGAAGAAGGTTACACGAATGTAAAGAACCTGCTTGGCGGCATATATGCATGGAATGAAAGAATCGACAGAAAAATCAAGAAATATTAGGTAAACAAACAGCTATGAAAATCAAAATTGTTCTTGAGACAAGCGAAGACGGTGGATACACTGTATTTGTGCCTTCATTGCCGGGCTGCATCAGCGAAGGCGAAACCAAAGAAGAAGCTGTAGCCAACATTACTAAGGCAATTGAGCTCTATATAGAGCCTGTTGATGACGAAATGTCTTTTAACGAAGGGTTTGAAACTAAAGAGCTTGTATTGTGAGTAAAGTTCCTGTCTTACCCTATTATAGAATTATTTCGGAATTACAGAGAGACGGCTGGATAATTGTCCGGCAAAAAGGCAGTCACATTAGACTGCAAAAAGAACAGTAAATGAAGTATTGAAACTTACCGTACCTGCACATAAGCCTGTCAAGAGTTCAACATTGTCTCACATTCTGAAGCAGGCACGAATTGAATTGGATGATTTTATTAAATTAGTTTAGAAATGAACACTCTGGAATTTAAAAAGGAAATATGTATTCCATCACTAGACCTTGCCTCGGAAATTCTTGCGTTGAAGAAAAAAATGAATGCAGTGATCCTTGCGCATTATTACCAGGAATCTGAAATCCAGGACCTTGCAGATTTCATCGGCGATTCGCTTGAGCTCTCGAAACGTGCCGCGGCTACAGAAGCCGATGTGATCGTTTTTGCAGGTGTGCATTTTATGGCAGAAACTGCTAAGATACTGAACCCCGGAAAAAAAGTGCTGCTGCCGGATCTCAACGCCGGCTGTTCACTTGCAGAAGGCTGCCCTGCACCAATGTTGAAACAATTCAAAGAAGAACACCCCGGACATATTGTAATAAGTTATATTAACTGCTCGGCTGCCGTTAAGGCAATAAGCGATATTATCTGCACTTCATCGAACGCGGTTAAGATAGTTGAACAGGTGCCGGCAGATAAAAAAATAATCTTCGCGCCGGATAGGAACCTGGGCCGATACATAATGAAGAAAACCGGGCGCGAGATGCTGCTATGGGACGGAAGCTGTATAGTACACGAAACATTCAGTGACAGGAAAATTATTCAGCTTAAGACTGAAAATCCGAATGCGCTTTTGATCGCGCACCCGGAATGCGAAGAAGTAATTCTCAACCGCGCAGAATTTATCGGTTCCACCAGCGCGCTGCTTAAATTTACAGCTGAGAGTACTTCCAATGAGTTCATAGTTGCGACAGAGGAAGGCATAATCCACCAGATGCAGAAGCTATCGCCGCAGAAGAAATTTATTCCCGCGCCGCCTGATGCTAACTGCTCGTGTAATGAGTGTCCTTACATGAAGCTTAATACCCTGGAGAAGCTGTATCTATGCATGAAAGATGGCAGGCCAGAGATAACCCTTGATGAAGATATAAGGCAGAAAGCGTTAAAGCCGATCCAGCTTATGCTTGAAATGAGCTGATTAATTGAAAAGAGCAAAATGACACTAACCCAATTTAAACGTAACCCGGATACAAATACATTTCATCTGGAGTTTGATAACGGATTCAAAGCCGAGCTGACCGCAGAAAAGCTGCGGAATAACTGTCCATGCGCTGAGTGCAGCGGAGAAGAAGTGCTGCTTTATAAATATGCACCCGCAAAACTGAAAGACCTTATCGCAGAATCATACCAGCTCGAAAAAGCGCAAATGGTAGGCAACTATGCTATTCAATTATTTTGGAAAGACGGGCATAATACAGGCCTGTACAATTGGGATTACCTTAAAGATCTCGCACTGCAGAATATCGACACCCATAACAGCTAACCCGGAGGGTTAGACTTACTTTTTATTTGTTATTGCAAATTCTTCCTTTATATACTATAATTACCTAACACATTCCACTAAAATGAAAAGCAAATATATATACTTTGTACCGGCAATTACAGTTGTAATTGCAGCGGTATATTTTTTGTTTCTGTTTCCTGGCAGATCTGACGATCAATTTACGGCCGGCGAAGACGTAATGAAGCATGTCAAGCCTTCGGGTGCGCTGCAATCATTGCAATTCCTGAGCCAGATCCGTGCATTCCCCGAACAGGATATTCCGCAGGATAAATTTTTCTCTGCAGTTGAGTACTCCAAAACTATGCCGAAGTATGATGAGTTGTCGGATTCACCAACACAGTGGACATCAATTGGCCCCAACAATATCGGCGGAAGAAGCCTGTGCCTTGCTTTTTCACCTGTAGATACCGCCACTTTATATATGGGCTCTGCTTCGGGTGGATTGTGGAAATCAATTACAGGTGGACTCGGTGCAAATGCGTGGCAATATATTGAAACGGGTTATCCTTCGCTTGCTGTGAGCACTATTGCTATTGATTCTACCAGCCCGAATACAATGTATATCGGCACCGGCGAAAATTATGGTTATCAGTATTCATTTAACGGACTTGATGTGCGGGTAACGCGCGGTATGTATGGAATCGGA
Source organism: Ignavibacteria bacterium (assembly GCA_014879675.1). GTDB lineage: Bacteria > Bacteroidota > Ignavibacteria > Tepidaquicellales > OLB5 > OLB5. The sequence goes on along the minus strand of JACSRQ010000083.1, from coordinate 5,352 downwards.
ATTCTTAAAACTACAAATGGTGGCGTAACCTGGAGCAAATCTCTTGACTGGACTTACAACAGCCAGCGGGGAGTCTGGAAGGTACTGCTGAATCCAAAAAACCGAAACACTGTATATGCAGCTACAAGTGAGGGTGTATGGAAATCAATAAATGCCGGCGCAACATGGTTCCAGATGCTGAACTACCAGATGGTTATGGATATGAGAATTAATCCGGTTGATACCAGTGTGCTGTATATATCCGTTGGAAATTTAACCAACAATGTTCCTAATGCAAATGTTGGCATATATAAAAGCACCAATGCGGGCACTTCATGGGTGAAGCTGTCGGGAGGACTGCCTGCAACATGGACAGGTAAAACCACACTCGAACTCTACAGGGGTAACCCGGATTTTGTTTATGCCAGCATAGCAAATGATCTTTCTTACGTTGGATATTATACAAGCACCAATGCCGGTCTGAACTGGACGGTGAGATCAACAACCGTGCCAATTGGAAACCAGGGATGGTATAATAATGCGCATATGGTAAAAGCCAATGACCCGAACCAGATAATTGTTGGTACAATTGACCTTGTGAAATCAACTAACGGCGGTACATCATTTACTACCAAATCAAGCTGGTCAGCGTGGAATACGGGCGCAACACCGCCCGGTCAGCCGGAGAGTTCATCGCCGCTGTTTGCACACGCCGATCATCACAGCTTTGAATCAAATCCAAAAGACCCGAATAAGATCTACTGCATTACTGATGGCGGCCTCTACCGCTCAAATGATTTCGGCGAGACATACTATTCGTGTAATGGCGGATATGTAACTTCACAATTCTACGCAGGGTTTGCAAACTCCATGCAGGATTCAAACTTCTGCCTGGGCGGGCTGCAGGATAACCGCGCGGCATTTTACCAGGGCACAACAGCATGGTATAAAACATTTTCAGGTGACGGCATGTGGGCAGGTATCAATTCCCAGAATCATAATATTTGTTATATGGAGTACACCAACGGCGCGATCAGCCGATCCACCAACGGCGGGATAAACTGGTCTGGCATAACCTCGGGACTTTCAGGTAATTTCGCGTTCGTAACGCCGTACATTGTTTGCCGCTCCAACCCGAACGTAATGTATATCGCAGGAAATAATATTTTCCGTTCAACCAACGGCGGTACTTCATGGGCAAACACTGGTGCGCTGCCATACAATGCGCTTTCAATGGATGCTTCCGCGACTGGAACAGATACTGTATATGTTGGCGTGATACCGGTTTCGGCGGGCCAGCCTGCATTGATCTACAGGTCTGTGAACGGTACAGCATTTGCAAACATCAGCGGGTCACAGCTTCCCAGCCGCTATCCAACGGATATCCATGTTAATCCGAATAACGCGGCAGATGTGTATGTAACAATGGGCGGATTCAGTTCCGGTCATGTTTACCGTACCATTAATGCAGGCGTAACGTGGAATAATATTTCCGGAAATCTGCCTGATGTGCCGCATCAGACAGTTTGTATCGATCCACAATATCCGGCTAACATTTATGTTGGCAATGATCTCGGAGTGTACGCGTCATCCAACGGCGGTTCAAGCTGGTTTGAGTTCCGCACGGGGATGCCCTATGCGCTGGTATTTGATCTCGCGGTAGTTTATCCAAGCCGTAATATCCGCGCTGTTACCCACGGCAATGGCGTTTACGAGAGGGATCTCATGAGTAATATTGTTGGCATAACCCAAGTTAATGGCGAAGTGCCAAAACAATTTGCGCTTGGGCAGAATTATCCTAATCCGTTTAACCCGGAAACAAAGATCCGGTTTGTTATACCAGAAGCCGGCTTTGTACAATTAAAAATTTATGATGTTGCGGGGCGGACTATTGAAATGATTGTGAATAAACAGCTTTCTCCCTCAATTTACGATGTCACTTTTGATGGCACAAAATATACAAGCGGTTTGTATTTTTATCAGTTAACATCAGATGGAAAGATAGTGGACACAAAAAAAATGTGCCTGGTGAAATAACAAGTTAAAGGAGCCTTTATTCATCCGATGACTGCAATTGAAGTTGGCTTGAGGATTTCGTTGAATTGAGTCATCGGATGAGTGAAGATTTTATGACTCATGACATTGTTTTCGCCTGAAGTGTGTATTATATTTGAACTGTCACCGATAGGCATAACCCGACCCCTTTGAGCATTTGTTGTTGCAAATCCGGCAAATCAATATTATATTTATGAAACTATTGCTTCTCTTGCTGGAAAAACAAATGATAACAAATATGCCGCAATTTATAAAAAACTTCACTTTTGGTAATTTATCATTGATTAAGTTATCAATGATATTGCTTTGTATATTGTTGCTCTCAAGTATCACAAGTATGGCGCAATCTATTACATGGCAAAGGATATTAGATAGCACACATTACGGTGGCGTAAGCAAAATACTGCAAACTAGCGATGGTGGGTATGCCTCGGTCGGCAATGTTCGCATAAATAATCTTTACAAAATTAATCTTACAAAAATAGATATACACGGGAATATTTTATGGGTAAAGATATACGGAACCGGATATGCAGTTGCAAGATGGGCTGAAGAAACAACCGATAATGGGTTAATTATATGCGGATATTCAGATTCGGCATCGGGAAATTCAAAAGTGTATCTTTTGAAAACTGATTCTACAGGAAATATTCAATGGCAAAGATATTATACATACAGTAGTTTGGATCAGGGAAATTGTGTAAAGCAAACTTCTGATGGTGGATTCATACTGACATGCAGAAACACCTTAATGTCATACGATGATGGGTTAATAATAAAAACTGACAATGCAGGAATACGACAGTGGCAGAAGGTTATAACTTACAACACAGCTATTTCACTACAAGAATTGGAAATTGTTCCCAACGGCTATCTGTTTGCGGGGTGGATAAATTCCCAGCCTTCAAATGCTTTGCTTATAAAAACGAACCTAGTAGGCGATACTATCTGGACAAAAACTTACGGCGGAAGTGGCTCAGATGCCGCATATTCTCTTGAACTGCTGGGTAACCATGGATATTTGATTGCAGGTTCAACCGGATCGTTCAGTGTTTCAAACACTGAATCATATCTGATAAAGACTGATACAAGCGGTAGCATGATTTGGCAGAAATCGTACAGTGGTAGTTATTCAGAAGTATGCAATGCAGTTAAATATAAACCCGGAACGGGATATGTTATGGCAGGGTATATGGATACTACAGAAATTTCGCACTCAAGGGCTTTGATCAAGATGGTTGATACAAATGGTATTTTATTAAGGCAGCAAACTTTCTTTCCTTCAAACAGGGGCGGAGATTTCAATGATGTAGAATTAGCCAATGACGGTGGGTTCATATGCGGAGGCGGTGCTAACAATAATTCTGCATTTAGTTTGTATGCGGCTAAGACGGACTCATTGCTTCAGGCATTACCGATTGGCATTACGCAAATTAGTCAAATTATACCCAAAGAAAGTTCACTGTTGCAGAATTATCCCAACCCGTTTAACCCGGAAACAAAGATCCGGTTTGTTATACCAAAAACCGGTTTTGTACAATTAAAAATTTATGATGTTGCGGGGCGGCTTATTGAAACGATTGTGGATAAACAACTTTCTCCCTCAATTTACGAAGTCACTTTTGATGGCTCAAAATACACAAGCGGTTTGTATTTTTATCAGTTAACATCAGATGGAAAGATAGTGGATACAAAAAAAATGTGTTTGTTGAAATAGTGAAATAATGAAATAGTGTATTGGGTGAGTAGTGAAGTAGTTGAGTAGTTGAATGGGTGAGCAGGTAAGTGGGCCAGTAGGTAAGCAGGAAAATAGAAAAGCAAAATCATTAAATGTCCGGTATTAATAGTTCCGGGCATTTTTTATTTTAGCCTGTTATACCTCTCTGTAATCCAGTCTTTATCGAAGAAACTTTGTTTTCTCAACTCAAGGCAGTTATCTTCAATAATAGATGCATTATGGCTGTGCAATGCATTTAACAATTTTTTAAAGCTCTCGGCAAATGGCAAGTGCCTGTTAACGATCTCTGCCGAAATGTACTTATTTTGCCTCATATAGTGATGAAATGCATCCAGAAGGCTGTAAGCCTTTTCATATTCACCCGTATCAAAACAAATTTTCATCATAAGGATCTTTGTCAATAGGCCAACCTGGTAATCTTTAGCGGTAACGCTGACGCAATTCCTTAAAGCTTCGTCAAACCTGCCGCGGAGGTAATTCAGATTTGCATTTGTAAATTCTTCAGACTGCTTTCTTTGCTCACTGTTCATACGTGGCAGGTACTTCATCGCGAATTTCTCAGCCCATTTCTGCTGATTTGTATAAAAAGAGGGAATTATCCCGGCCACATAATCTCGAAGAATAAGCTCTGCTTTATAAATATGTATGATCTCTTTTTCATCTCCCATTTTTGCCGTTTCAAACCAGATGTTTTCCTGCCCGTGCCTGAACGCTGAAAGATTGTTAAGTATCCTCAGAACTTTCCTGTTCAGCCTTCGGCTTCCGTCATCGTCACCGGGAAATTTTTTATCAAACTTTCGGAAATCCATGTAAAAATCAGTAAGGCGGCTGTAATCATCATCCAATATGATCTTATTCAGGTAATAGATTATTTTGTAATAAAATGAGTAAACGTCATTTTTCTCTGCAGAAGGCAGCCTGCTTGTATCAAGCATATTCATAACAAGCTTAGACTCTTCTTTGTTGTAGTCAATGTTATACCTTTGTTTATTTGTATGAGAGTAATAAATTGTATCAGCGTATTTGGAAATGAAATCAAGAAAGATCCATTTAGCCGATTTGAAAACATGCTGGGCAGCCTCTTTTTGGGATGAAGCCTGGACATTATAATAGATCTTGATCCCTTCAAAGTAAGTCAATATTTCAAATTCATGACTATTGCCTGATTGCAGTTCGTGTTCTGCTTCATCAAGAAGCTTGCCGGCAAGTGAATACAGATTCCGGCTAATGTAAACATGTGCCGCTTCGATCTTACGATGAGTGCTATCAAGCATTGAGGTTTCAACTTTTATGAATTCACATGCATAGTTCAGAAGCAGGCTCAATATCTTCCTGGCAGTTGTGTCATTGTAAGCAGTCCCTTTATAAACTTTTCCCCAGACATTTTCCATAGAAAAGCCTTCATCAAAAGAGGGATAGTATTTCATGATCTCTTTAAAGAATGGGACAGTGTAAGGTTTCACAGAAAAATAAGGTGAATTTAAAAACTTTTCAAACTTAACGGTTTCTTCTTTACTGAAAGTTTTGAGTACAGTAATAAACTTGTAGTTTTTCATATTCAATATTGGTCACAATTTGGA
>JACSRQ010000230.1 GCA_014879675.1 Ignavibacteria bacterium | reverse complement strand
TCCGTCGTCGGCAGCGTCAGATGTGTATAAGAGACAGCCCCTCCGGAGGAGGGGTTTATGATATTTGATTGCAAGTTTTTGGTTCACTCATCCGATGACTCAAACTTCCCAAATCCTCAAGTCAACATAAATCCCAGTCATCGGATGAGTATGGGACTCAATTCATTATGTTTAAAGCAAACCGTAAAACTTCAAGATACATTCCGGGATTATTATCACACCACCCCGATGAATGGACATTCCCAAACCGGAGTTTGGGAATGAGAGGACACGGATTAATTTACGTATTGGCGTCAGGCAAGCTATGACACCTACAAAATCTTGGATGCCAACAATTGCAAGTCCCCTCCCTCGGAGGGGATTTAGGGGAGGTCGTTTACAAAGAATCTGAAACCACCCCAATATCAGTTGCCTGGGGCTACTGATATTTTCCCCTCCTAATAAACAGGAGGTGAGCTATTTTTCATTCCCTTTCATCCCCAATTCGATTACAATATCCATTTGGCATTTGGATTCCTAACTTTCGCTTTCCTGACTTTCGTTTTGTGAAAGTTTGACATTTGGCATTATGCCACACGGGCACTCTTTGCCTTGAAACTCAGTTTAATAATAAGTAAAATTGGAGTCTAATATCCTGAAATTTAAACAAAATAGCATAATATTAATGATCAAAACAAACAAAATAAAAATGTATGTATTCCTGTTATTTTCTGCATTTCTGACTGTTTTTACAGCAAACTGCAACAGGGCAAGTAAAACTCTCGTAGAAATTGGCAATGATAAGGTCACTTTAGGCGAGTTCGAAAAACAATATCTCAAAACTGTCGGTAACTTAGATAGTGCAAAAGCAAAATCACTCGATGAAAAAAAGCAGTTCCTTAACCTGTATATCAATTTCAGGCTTAAGGTTAAAGATGCACGCGAACGCGGACTCCTCAGCAATGCTGATATTCAGAAAGATGTGGATGAATACAAAAGGAACTTCGCTCCTACTTTCCTGATAGATAAAGAAATAGTTGAAGCTAAGATCAAAGACCTCTACGAAAAAAGAAAAGACGAAGTAAGAGCATCACATATTTTGGTGAACCTGCCGGAAGGTGCAAGTCCGCAGGATTCAATAGCGGCATACCAGAAAGCTGATTCAATAATTCAGAAACTGAAGAATGGTGATGATTTCGGTGAAGTTGCCCTGCAGTATTCGGATGACCGCACAGTTAAAATGAACCGCGGGGACCTGTATTACTTTACCGCCGGAATGACAGTGCCTGAATTTGAAGATGCTGTTTACGATCTGGGCAAAGATGAATACACCAAAAAGCCGGTCAGAACAATGTTCGGCTTACACATAATCAAACTTACTGATAGAAAACCAAGGACTGAATCGGTTAAGATATCACACGTGCTGATACAGGATAAAAGGGATTCAACAGGTGTTTTAGTTGATTCAGCCGGAACATACCAGCGCGCACTTGAAGTATATAATAAAGCAAAGGGCGGCGAAAGTTTTGAATCACTGGTTCAGCAGTACAGCGACGATGCTGGCAGCAAACCGCAGAACGGAGACCTGGGTAATGTTGATAGAAGAAGGCTTGCACAGCCGCTTGATTCTGCAGCATTTATTATGGGAACCGGCGATATCGCTGGTCCGGTAAGATCACCCTACGGCTGGCACGTGATCAAGAAATTCGGCGAGAAAAAAGTTGGTTCGTTTGAAAAAGAAAAAGAGACTATTAAAACCGAATACAAAAAAACCAAGGCTTATAAAGATGATTATGCTAAATATGTTGAAACATTAAAGGGCAAATTTGGTTATAAGATATTACCTGAGGGCTTGAGTTTCTTTAAGTCTAAAGTTGATACTTTGAAAACAGTTGCAGATTATAACTTCGATAGCTTATTCACTCCGCAGGATAAGGAAATTATCCTCGCTTCGTACGACGGCGGACAGGTGAAAGTTCTTGATATTATTAAGCTGCTTATCGTTAACAGAGATTTCGCTAGAATGCAGTTAACCGAGCAGACAATCAACGGAATGATCAACTCCGCAGCCGAAAATCCGATCCTCAACCGCAAGGCAAAGGATATGAATTTCGATAAGGATGAAGAATACGCGGCAAGCATCGCAGACTACGAGAACGGGCTGTTAGTGTTCAGGATTGACCAGGATGAGCTTTGGAGCAAGGTGAAAGTCGCAGAAACCGATATTACCGGATTCTATGAAAGCAACAAATCGAAATACACCAAAACAGACTCAACAGGCAAACAGGTAAACAAAACCATTGAAGAAGTAAGAGCAGAAATATCCAACGAGCTTCAGCAGCAGAAATATAAGGATTCAGAAAAAGCATACCTCGAAGCGCTCAGGCAGAAGTATCCCGTAGTAATACACGAAGAGATACTCACCGAAGCTTTCACAGATTAATTAGCAGGCTTATGGCCCGCGTTTAAAAAAGCCCGGGCTGAGCTGAAGAAATAATGTCTCAAAAAAAATACTAAGGATCTAAACAAAAATATTGAAAAATATAAGAGTAATATTCGCTGTCCTCATATTGGTTTTAAGTTTTAAAGCTTATTCACAGGGTGAAGGCGATAAGATAATTGCTATTGTTGGCAATGATATTATACTGCAATCAGACCTCAATTTTCAGCTATACAGCTATATGCAGCAAAATGGAATTCAGCAGCTTTCTAACGAAGTTGTTGAACAGGTGTTCCAGGGACTTCTCACCGATAAACTGATGCTTGCCAAAGCGGAACAGGATAGTATTTATGTTTCACCTGAAGAGATCAATAAACAGGTCGATGGCAGGATAAAGGAATTCGTCGCGCAGTTCGGCTCTGAAAAAAATGTTGAAGAAGCTTACGGGCTTACAATACCAAAGATTCGAAACCTGCTGAAAGATCAGACTGAACGGAATATCAAGATCAGCCGTGTTAAGCAGGAAAAATTCGGATACGGAATAAATGTATCAAAACCGGAAATTACGAAGTTCTTCAGTGATTACAGGGATTCACTCCCCCCGGTGCCTGAGACTTATGACCTGGTACAGATAGTGCGGATCCCTAAGATCACCGAGGATGCCAAATTCATGGCAAAGCAGGAGATCGATCAGCTTTTGGACAGCGTAAAAGCAGGCAAAGATTTTTCTGAGCTGGCAAAACTTTATTCCGATGATTCACTTTCGGCGCTGCAGGGCGGAGCACTTGGAAAATCCAAGAAGGGCTCATTTGTAAAGGAATTTGAAGATGCCGCATTTTTGCTGCAGCCGGGCGAAGTTTCAGGTGTGGTTGAAACTGAATTCGGTTACCACTTGATAAAGCTGAATGATAAAACCGGTGACTTCATCACCGCGCAGCATATATTGGTAAAATTCCCGCGGCTTGAAACGGCGGATTTCACAGAGATAAATTTCCTCAAAGATCTTAAAACCAGAATTAACTCCGGTGAGTTTACGTTTAACCAGGCAGCAGTGCTTTATTCACAGGAACCGAAATCAGCCGCAGATAGCGGGCACATCGGCAAAGTTAGCATTAACAACCTGGATAGCCTTGAGATAATAACACTGCGCGATATGACCACAGGAGAAATATCCGAGCCGGTTAAAGTTGGTGATGACAGGTTTTATGGTTATTATATGTATAAGGTAAAAGAAAGAATACCCGAACATGCAGCGACACTTGAAAATGACTACGAGATAATTCAGCAGTATGCACAAAGATACAAAGAGCAGAAAATGCTGACTGAGTGGCTTGATGAGCTGAAAAAGACGATATACGTAGAAATAAAACTCTGAATTTGAAAGCGGCTGTTAACCCTAAGGTTAGCGGCCGCCTTCTCTAAATATTTAACATGCCAGGATTCACTTCATCTTACTCTCCCCTGTTCCTAGCTCTCTTCATTCTGATTGCCGCAGCGGTTTCGTGGTACTTTTACCGGAATTCATCCTTAAGCACACCATTTAAAATTTTCCTCATTTCACTGAAAGCACTCACATTATTTCTGCTGATGGCTTTGTTCATCGAGCCGGTACTTTCATACCTTGTAAAAAATGATAATTCGGCTATTGATATAGTGCTGATCGATAACTCGCGGAGTATTCTAACCGGGAGTAAACAGGAAGAGCTGAATTCAGCTATAACCGGCGGTGAACTATTCGGCGGCGGGAAAAGAGTATTTACCTTTTCAAACTCTACAGGCTTGATTAGCTTGAAAGATTCAATGTTGATTAACGGTTATTCTACTGATCTTAGCTCATCGCTTGCTAAGCTGAAGGAAAATTATCCGGATAGATCGTTTAGCTCGATCACTATAATTTCAGACGGAATATTTAATTCAGGTGTAAATCCCATTTACGAAGTAAAAAATATGGGTGTGCCTATCGTTACAATTGCGCTTGGTGATACGTTGCAGCAAAAGGATATTGTGTTATCTAAGGCGGTTTACAACAGCAAGTCGATGGTTAACACACCCGTTAAGATAAAAGCATATTTAAATGCTTATGGATTCCAGGGCACGCCATTAAATGTGAATTTGCTTCGCGAAGGAAACATAATTTCGGCAAAGACGGTGCAGGTTGCCAGTGAGCAAAACTATGAAATAGAGTTTGATATATCGGAAGGCACACCGGGTAAGATACGGTACAGGCTGGAGATCACCCCTTTGGCGGGTGAGTTAACCGTGAAAAATAATTTTGAAGATTTCTTCATTACATATCTGGATAACAAGATCAATGTTATGGTTTTATCGGGCGGTCCAGGTTACGATAATGAATTCACCGGTTCAGTTCTGAAAAGGATAGGCAACTATGGCATTACATACCGCACCATGAAATCAGCGGGCGAGTTTTACGAAGGCGGAATAGCTCCAAACGCTTTCGGTGAGCTCTCGGCATTATTCCTGCTGAATTTCCCCACTGGAGTTACATCAACTGCCCTGCTCAGTGATATAGCAAACCAGGTGAAACTGTACAAAACGCCGGTTGTGTTTTTCGCAGGTAAAAATACTGACTACGGCAAACTTGCGGCGTTTGAAGAGCAGGTACCATTTTCGATCTCACGTCCTAACTCCGGCGAAATGCAGTTCAGCATGCAGGTGGTTGGTTCTGCCGATAATCCGATCGCAAAGTTAAACGGACTCGGTTCGCAGCAGTTATTCAGGAATGTTTCGGGAATAATCCCAAAACCCGGAGCAGTTACACTTGCGACCGATAAATCATCTGGTGAGCCTGTTATGATCAGCAGAGTCACGGCTGATTCGCGTTCGGCAGCATTCCTAGGTTACGGCATGTGGCGCTGGAAGCTGAACAGCGGCACGAATGCGGAAAAGACACTTGAGGAATTTCTTCTGGCAAGCATACAGATGAGTATTGAAAAGGAAAAGAAAACACGCCTGAAGGTTCATCCCGAAAAAGATGTGTTTGATTATACCGAAGAAGTACGGATAATAGCCGAGGTTTATGATGATAAATTCCTTCCTACTCGGAACGCTAAAGTAACATGTAAAATCCTGGATAAAAGCGGAAGCAAGACCTCAGAGCTTGAGCTGAAGCCTGATGGCAGCAGATTTGTTGGAATTATTCCTCCCCTGGTTACTGGTGATTATTTCATTGAGTGCAGCGCGGAATTCACAGACGGTGTTTATTCCACTGATAAATCACGGTTTTTGAGCGATACGGTGAATACTGAGTATAAAGTTACCCGCACAGATGCTTCTGTTTTGAGGGAGCTTGCCAATAATACTTCGGGGGTATATGTTGAAAAAGGCGGTTATAATGATTTAAACAGCATTTTGAGCAAGATAAAAGCTTCAAAAACTGAAATAGCATCACCTGAAAAGACGATAAGATTTGATCTGTGGAGCAACAAGTATTTCCTGATCCTGCTGATTCTGCTTTTTGGTGCTGAGTGGGCGCTCAGGAAAAGGAACAATATTCCATAGCCGAAAAGCGTGGATAAAAGTCATATACCTAAAAGTTCACTTTAATTTGTAAGGAATATTTTTATATATTTGTATTAACAAGTTACTATTATAAGGAGATATTAAACTATGCCGTGGGTTATAACAAAATTATGTTTGGATTGTAAAGATACAGAGTGCGCTGAAGTTTGTCCGGTTGATTGTATTTATGAGTTGCAGGCCGACGATGAGAATTTTTCAAAGAACATGCTTTATATACACCCGACTGAGTGTATTGATTGTGCCGCTTGCGAGCCCGCATGTCCCTGGCAGGCAATTTACGAAGATTCGCAGGTTCCTGCTATATTCAACGCAGATATTGAACTTAATGCTAAGGTGTTTGAAGTACATCCGCCGGAAGACTTTACGACGGAACCGACACCTATCAGAAAGAATCCGACCCCTGAAGATATTCAGGAAAACAAAAATAAGTGGGGATTTGCATAAACAGGCAGATCCAGCTAACAAAAAAGCCGTCAGTAATGACGGCTTTTTTATTGGGAAATTTTTGCGATTTAGTATAGTAAATCCTGGATCAAAAACTTCACGATTGAAACCAAGAACTTCATGCAGATCGAATGTCAGTATTTCATCCGGTCAACTAAAAAATTGATTGCCGCAGCTCTTAAAACTCAGCCATTGCCTCTTCAAATTTGTTGCAGAAAAAATCGAGCTCTTTTTCACTGATTATATAAGGTGGAAGCAGCCTGATTACATTCTCATTTGTGCAGTTAACCAGTACATCTTTATTCATAAGCATTTCAACCATCGTCTGACCCGGTTTTGTGAGCTCGATGCCGATCATTAATCCTTTTCCCCTGATACTTTTGATCTTTTCGGGAAACTTCATTTTTAAGGACTCAAGCTTTGATATGATCAGCTCACCCATTTCGCCTGCTTTGTTCATTAAGCCATTCTTAAGCTCGCTGTATACCACAATTCCCGAAGCCGCAGCTACAGGATTGCCTCCGAAGGTTGAACCATGCTCACCGAAGGTGAATACATCCTGCACCCGTTCATTTCCGAGAATTGCTCCGAGAGGCAATCCACCGCCGATACCTTTGGCAAGTATTACAATATCGGGCTTGAGCCCAAAATGTTCGAATGCGTGCATTTTTCCGGTTCGTCCAACACCTGATTGAATTTCATCAGCCGCGATGAGGAATCCGTATTTTTCTCTTAGCTTAAGCAATGAATCAATAAACTCCTGTTTTGCGGGATTCACCCCGCCTTCGCCCTGAATACACTCAATAAACACAGCGGCCGTATTTTCATCGATATTCTTTTCCAGCGACTCAACTGAATTGAATTCAAGATGCTTAACATCGGGCAGAAGAGGTTCAAACTGGTCCCGATACTTTTTCCTTGCCGTAAGCGAGAGCGCACCCATAGTGCGTCCGTGGAATGAGCCGGAAAATGAAACAAGGGTACGTTTTCCGGTACCGAGGAAAAATTTGCGCGAGAGCTTTATCGCCGCTTCAACAGCTTCTGTACCGGAATTGCAGAAGAATACTTTGCTGTATCCTGACATCTGGGTAATCAGCTCCGCCAGCTCGAGCTGTTTTTCCTGGTAGAAAAGATTTGAGATGTGTATATACTTTTTGATCTGCTCTTCGATGGCTTTGTTCATAGCGTGGTGATTATACCCAAGTACATTTACCGCCAGACCGCCAAACATATCCAGAATTTTTCGGCCGCTGTTTGTATATAGCCAGCATCCTTCACCGCGTTCTATTATTATTGGCAGCCGTTTATAAGTGTGAAAGAAATCATTTTCTTCCGAGCTGATTATATTTTCTAAGTTAGTGTTATCCATTTCAGAGTACTTTTAGTAATCTAACCAATGCGTTCACTTTTTGCTTCAGTTCTGCCGGGGTAGTGTTGTTGGAGATTATAAAATCAGCCCTGCGTGCTTTTTCGTGCTCATCGAGCTGGAGTTTCATCAGATTTTTAATAGCTGAAACAGTAGCATTATCTCTTTCCCTAATCCTGCTGATACGGTTCTGTTGATTTGAGTAAATCAAAACAACATAACTCATTCTTTTATAGCTGCCTGATTCGAACATAATTGCAGCTTCGAAAAATACCATTCTGTCTTTGATCTTTGATACCATCTTATCCATTTCAGCAAATACAAAAGGGTGAACAATGCTGTTCACCCTTTTAATATTTTTCTTTGAACAAAATATGATCTTTCTGGAATTGGGCCTGCTAATGTTACCCGAATCATCAAGAATACCTTTCCCGAATGCTTTTACAAGCTTCTTTCTAAGTTCGAGATTGGAAGCATAGAGTTCTTTTGCAACTCTATCCGCATATATGACTTTGTATCCAAGCTTTTCGATGTAACTGCATGCAAGGCTCTTTCCTGAGCCGATGCCGCCTGTTATTCCGATCTTAAGCCTGCCGGAATCCACAGCTTTTGACCTGGTTTTACTTGGCATATGCAACAGAGCGTCTTTCCCTTATGACAGTAACTTTGATCTGTCCCGGGTACTCCATTTCTTCCTGTATCCTTGT
>JACSRQ010000177.1 GCA_014879675.1 Ignavibacteria bacterium | reverse complement strand
ATTCAGGTCAACCGAAAATAAAATAGGCAATATGCTTTCTTCTGCTATGAATAAAGCAGGCAGTGAAAACTATGTTGTATGGGTTTATTTTAAAGATAAAGGCCCGAATGCGATGGCCAGGCTCAATAACCCGCTTTCTATAGTTTCCCAGCGTTCATTGGATAGGCGTTCAAAAGTGAAGCCTGCCGGTGAACTTTTAGATTACACCGATATACCACTTTACGCGGAATATGTCAATTCGGTTTCCTCAAAAGTTCTTAAAGTAAGACACGGTATCAAATGGCTTAACTCTATGAGCGTTGAAGTGAGCAAAAGCCAGATCAATGAGCTGGCAATGCTGGATTGCGTTTCAAAAATTGAACTGGTTGAAAGGTTCAGAATAAATAACGAGCAGGAAGCTAATATCTCAAGTGACCAAAGCCCCGTATTTATCAATCCAACTGCCAATTCAACCGATGACCCATTGGTTGATACATTAACCTACGGAACCGGCAATGCTGTTACACAGATCACACAGATTAAAGTTAACCTTGTTCATAACCAGGGTATAAAAGGCCAGGGTATAATGATAGCAAGTTTTGATGCGGGATTTTCAAATCTAACGCATGAAGCTTTCACAACTTACCCTATGAAGATCAAAACAACTTATGACTTCCAGAACCATACGCCAACATTAACCGGAAATTCACACGGCACAGCTACTCTTTGTCTGGTAGGCGGATATAAGCCTACTAAAATGGTTGGACCCGCATACGGTTCAACATTCTGCCTCGGAAGAACAGAAGTTGATCCCACCGAAACACCGGTTGAAATGGATAACTGGATCGCTGCAGCACACTGGGCAGATTCCCTCGGCGCAGATATAATTACAAGTTCTCTTGGTTACCTCGAGTTTGATTCACCTTACACAAGCTACACATGGCAGGATATGAACGGCAGAACATTGCCAATCACAATAGCCGCTGACCTGGCTGTAAATAAAGGAATTTTAGTAAGCAATTCAGCAGGCAACAATGGCAGCGGATCGGTAAACACGCTTGGCGGACCCGCAGACGGCGACAGTGTTTTTACAATTGGCTCGGTCACAAGCACAGGAACAAGATCAAGCTTCAGTTCGGTTGGCCCTACTACAGATGTTCCCCCGAGAATAAAGCCTGATGTTATGGCAATGGGCAGCAATAATTATTACGCAAATACAACAGGCAACACATATACTTCAGGCAGCGGTACTTCATTTTCGTGTCCGCTTACTTCAGGAGTATGCGCGCTTGTCCTTTCGGCAAACAAAAATTTAACCCCATTGCAGGTAATGGGTATATTGAAAAAGACGGCAAGCAATTCAAATTCACCCAACAATACAATGGGCTGGGGAATCATTGATGCATCGCTCGCGGTTGATTCTGCCCGCAAGCTCGATAACTCCGCACCGGTTATCCTGCACACACAGCCATTCAGCGTAACTGCAAACACGGGCGCCATAACAATGAGGGCTAAGATTACTGATAACGGAATTATCAGGAACTGGACAAACCAGGCTCCACTAATATACTTCAGGAAAAGCACTAATGGCGGCTCAACATGGTCAGCTTATTCTTCTGCTGTTTACAGCACAATGAGCAATGATACATTTTCATTCAACATTACTGCAAGCGCTTTAAATACGCAGGTTGAATATTACTTCGCTGCGCAGGATATTGCACTGCCAACACCGAAGATAGCAACACTGCCGGCAGGCGGAACGGGCGTTACACCTCCGGGTTCTACTGCACCGGGTACCAGATTCATATACACAGTTTCCATAACCGGTATTACACCTGTAAGCAGCGAAATTCCATCAAAGTTTGCTTTGTATGCAAACTACCCGAATCCGTTCAACCCCGCTACAATGATTACTTTTGATATCGCAAAACAGACAAGCGCTAAGCTTTATGTTTATGATATTCTCGGCAGGGTTGTAAGCACACTTGTGAACGAACAGCTCGCACCGGGCAAGTACGAGATAAGGTTTGACGCATCTATGCTTTCAAGCGGCGTATATCTCTACAGGCTTGAAACCGCTGACTTCACCGATACAAGGAAATTGCTGCTGCTGAAATAGGTTGTAAAGGCATCCCGCAAGCGGGATTTCGCTTCGCTCAAAAAGTGAAAAGGCAAAAAAGGCAAAAGTGAAAAGTGAAAAGGCAAAAAAAACAAGCAACATATTAAAATAGATAAGTTAATTTAAAACCCCGCATTTTGCGGGGTTTTTTATTTTCCTGAATTGCCCTCATTCGCAAACTCCGAAGACTTTGACTTTCATTCCCAAACTCCAGTTTGGGGATGCTGATTGAAATCTGCCGATGCAGTTTATCCACGGCAATAAATTATTCCCGTGCCGTAGGCACAAAATATTGGTAGCCTTTTGTTACATACTAATTATCCCGTCCCGTACGGGACGGAATAACACGGACATGCCTGATTCTACCAATATTCAATCCCTAACGGGATTGTTTGATATAACAGAACCTCAAATGTAATCATGCCCCCCATTCCCAAACTCCAGAGGTTGTCTCAAAATATCCCTTTGCTCTATTTTGGTCAGGGCTAAAGCCCGTTTTCAATCTATTTTCGCAATCCCCAGCTTAAAAGCTGGGGTTAATATAGTTATGAGACAGTTTGTCCAGTTTGGGAATGTGAAATCTTGGGAATGGAGGATTTGAAGAATCTGTCATTCCTGCGTAGGTCGAAGAACTGGCGAAGACATGTCAGGAATCTTAACAGAGTTGTGTATCATCTTCTTGATATGGGTATTCCTATACTTTTCATATAGGCCAGATTTCAGATACGCAGATCCTGCTCAATATTTACCCCCGCAATTTGCGGGGTTTTTTATTTCTTATTAGCGTTATATTTGTTATACATAATATCAATAACATGGATATCCTCATAGAAAACGCTTCACAAATAGTAACATGCCGCACGCGCGGCAGGAAATTCAAAGCCGGTAAACACCAGTCTGAAATTGGATTGCTGAAGGATGCTTCGGTCTATATTGAGTCAGGCAGGATAAAATGGCTCGGTAAAAAACTACCTTCTTCGTTAAAAAAGAAAAATGTAAAAAAGATCGACGTTACCGGCAAGACCGTGCTGCCGGGTCTTATCGATTCACACACGCACCTCGTATTTGCAGGCAGCAGGGCTGATGAATATTCCATGCGTATAAATGGCAGCACCTATGAAGAAATTGCAAAAGCCGGCGGAGGTATCATCAGCACCGTTAAAGCAGTGCGCAAAGCTTCAAAAGAAGAACTGAAAAATCTGGCAAAAAAACGCATTCAAAGCTCTATCGGATTTGGCGTTACCACCATTGAAGCTAAATCAGGATACGGATTGAATACAGTATCCGAAATAAAAATGCTCGAGGTTATCAATGAGCTCAACAGGGAAATGCCTATCGATGTATATTCAACCTTCCTCGGCGCGCATGCTTTCCCAAAAGATAAAACTCACGATGAGTATATAGATGAGCTGTTGTTCGAAATGATACCGCTCATTGCCCAAAAAGAGCTTGCTGTATTCATAGATGCATTCTGTGAAAAAAACTATTTTTCGGTGAGCGATACAAAAAAAATATTCGAACAGGGAATCCGTTTCGGACTAGTACCGAAGCTCCATACCAATCAGTTCTATTCTATTGGCGGCATACAGGCTGCAATTTCATGCGGCGCTGTATCAGTTGATCACCTTGAAGTAATGAAGCCTTCTGATATAAAGGCATTAGAAAACTCCGGCACCATTGCAAATGTTCTGCCAACGGTTTCTTATTTTCTTGATATTCCATACGCGCCAGCGCGTAAGATGATAGAAAAGAATATTCCTGTGGGACTGGCTACCGACTTCAATCCGGGCAGTGCCATGAGCGAAAACATTCAGCTTGTTATGAGCATGGCAGTACAAATGCTGAAGATGAACATCGAAGAAACAATAAACGCTGTTACCATAAATGCCGCTGCCGCACTTGGAGTTTCACACAACATAGGCAGTATTGAGACAGGCAAACAGGGAGACCTGGCCATCTTCGATACTCCAAACTATAAGGATATCCTTTATCATTTTGGCATTAACCAGCTTTTCTGTACTGTTAAGAAGGGAAAGGTTATCCACAAAGCTTAGTTCCCCCCGTACCCGTTCAGGTTTAATAAAAGAAGTACTACGAAGCCTCAAAAGTGCCATTTTATGGTCATTTTGGGGCTTTTTGCATTAACATCCGGCTATCGGAATTAAATTTATGGCCAAATTCGCTTTTGCCGCCTCAACCCTAAAATCTATATTTGTTTAGAAGAATTGATCAACTAACCAATAAACCTCTAAACAAACATGAACAACATTTTAAAGATCGTTTTATTTCTAAACCTCGTTTTAATTATCCTTTCAGTGGTTGGATGCAGCGAAGATGGCAGCATCAATCCAACAAATCCAAGCAACAACGGTTCGGTAACCACATCAATATCGGGTATTGTTGTAAACGAAAACAACGAACCGATTTCGGGTGTAACTGTATCTGCGCACGGACAGGTTAAAACTTCCGGCGCAAACGGTGAATTTATGTTCACAGATATTTCCGTTCCCCAGAACAGGTTTTTTGTTAAGGCTGAAAAATCAGGCTACTATTCAGCAACACGCGGCGACCAGCCTAAATCAGGCGGCACTGTTGTGAAACTTACTATGATGCCGAAATCTGTGACGCATACAATTAATTCAACTTCAGGCGGAACCGCTGATCTTGGCAACGGCTCAAAGGTTGAAATTCAGCCCGGCTCGGTTGTGAACAGCAGTGGCACAACTTATGACGGTCCGGTTAATATGTCGGTAGTTTATATGGATCCAACCGATGTGAAATTTTCGGAAACAGTTGCCGGCGGCGATATGATGGCAAGAAGAAGCGACTCCACCGACGCTATTTTATATTCATACGGAATAATGAAGGTTGAAATGGAATCACCTTCAGGTGAAAAGCTGAATGTAACCGGCGGCAAACCATCGACTATCACAACTACAATTCCAGCTTCACTTGTTGCACAGGCACCTTCAACTATTCCGCTCTGGTACTTCGATGAGAACACAGGTCTTTGGCGCGAAGAGGGCGTAGCAACAAAACAGGGCAACAAGTATGTAGGCACAGTAAATCACTTCACCGATTGGAACAACGACTATCCCGGTTATTTAACCAGGGTTGAAGGCAAAGTTGTTGACTGCCAGAACCAGCCAATGCCCGGTATAGTTGTAAAGATCGGACAAACCATAGCGGTGACGGATGAATTTGGAAACTATGTAAGAACTGTTCCAACCGGAGTTGATTTTACAATTTCGGTTGAGCCAACACAGAATTTCGGAATGACAAGCACTCCAATAAACGTACCCGCATTAACGAATAACCAGGTTTACCAGGTACCGCTTTGCCAGCTTTCATGTTTTCCCGTACTGGTAGGCAGCTTCAAAAATTGCAATGGTGAAAATATTTATGGTGTGCTTTCAGTTTTTTGGGATGGCCAAAACCAGGGAATAATGGCAACACAATCAAGCGGCTTCAGAGTGTATGTTGCGCCAAATAAACAGGCACGCCTGAAATTCACATCATACAGCGGAGAGATCATAGATACCGTAGTACAGACACCCTCATCACCTGTAACGCTGAACCTTGGCGACCTTCGCACATGCGGCGGCCAGACAAACTGCTCAAACAGCTTTGTAATAACCGGTGCCGGCTACAATAATAAATTCGTAAGTTTGGCGTCCGCAGTTTCACTTGGAATTTATTACACCCAGGATACTATTACCGGCGTAACTTGCGCCGCGATGGATACAGTTTCCTTTTCACTTGTGTTCCCGGGCAAAACAACCGGTTTGTTTACGGAACAATCCGGCGCACTCACTTACAAAACTTTAAATTCAGCCGCTGCAAAAACATTAACTATAAATGTAACTGAGTATGGCGCAGTTGGAGATCACATTAAAGGAACTTTTGCAGGCACATTCATGTCACAGGCGGGTGAGTTAACAATTACGGATGGAAAGTTCTGTGTGATCCGCCAGCCGGATCATGAACAGTAAGTAAGTTTGTTAATTGAATAAGCTCCGTTTAGTGTTAAATGTATTACCTCCCCATAAATTCCCGCTTTAAAAGGCGGGAATTTTTATTTGTATGAATTACTGTTTTTTTGCGCTGCACAAAAGTTGGATTTATTTTCTGAAATATGTTAAAAACGGGGCGAAAGCCCCTTTTTTCATTTAAACATTCATTATAAAATGCTAACTTTGCTGATATGGTAAGAAGATACCCCAAAACACTTTCCAGCGGTGCAAATAATACGGTTATTGCAGTCTCAGAAACTGAAGCAGGCAAGCTTTTTTCCGGCGATACGAGAAGCGATATTGGCTCTGAAGCCGAAAAGATGAAGTATGCCAATAAAATCAACGGGCTCGTTGTCAAGTTTCAACGTATAGATATCGATAGCTCAACGGGCGATGAAATGCTTGTGATGGAAAGGCTGTATCCCATGGATTTCCGCGCTTATGAGATCATGAAAAGAGAGCTATGGTACGAAGTGTTTGAAGATGAGGTGAAAGAGCTGCATTCAAACGGATTTGTACACAGGGATATCAAGCGACCGGACGAATTGGAAGGAATGTTATACGATAACGTAATGCTTACTCCCGATGGACTGCGTTTGATAGATGTTGGTATCTCAGCGATCAAAGAATCAGTTGGTGAAAAAGTTTTCAGCAAATATGCTGAAGAAGAATTAAACGAGCTTCAGGAATTTAAGAAATACTTCTTAGGAAGATAAAATAAGTTAGTCTATTATATGAGAAAAATTGTAGAGTGTGTACCAAATATCTCGGAAGGAAGAGATGAAAAAATAATTAATGCGTGCGCAGAAGCCGTAAAAGCGGTTGAAGGCGTTACACTGCTTGATGTTGACCCGGGTAAATCAACCAACCGCACGGTATTTACATTTGTAGGCGATCCTGATTCAGTTGTTGAAGCTGCATTCCAATTCACCAAAACCGCTTACGAGTTAATTGATATGTCCAAACATTCCGGCGCGCATCCAAGAATGGGCGCAGTTGATGTTTGTCCCTTTGTACCGGTTGCCGGCGTTACCACCGAAGACTGCGTGGAGTGTTCGAAAAGATATGGCAAGCGTGTTGGCGAAGAGCTCGGACTCCCGGTTTATTTGTACGAAGAGGCATCAACAAATCCCGCGCGCAAATCGCTTAAACAAATTCGGCAGGGCGAATACGAGGCGATCAAAGACCGCATCATTTTACCGGAATGGAAACCTGATTTCGGTCCGGCTAAGTTCAATCCAAAATTCGGCGCAGTTGTTACGGGTGCAAGATTTTTCCTAATCGCATACAATGTCAATATCCTCGGCACCAAAGAACAGGCTCACAGGATTGCATTGAATATCCGCGAGCAGGGCAGGGGAGCCGATGAACCCGGCAGGCTTAAGGCTATCAAAGCTATCGGCTGGTATGTTGATGAGTATAACATGGCGCAGGTTTCAATTAACCTGGATAACTATACTATCACACCGCCGCACATTGTTTTTGAAGAGTGCGTGAAGGATGCCAAAGAGCTGAATCTTGCAGCAGCAGGCAGCGAGCTTGTGGGACTTATCCCTTTAGAAGCAATGTTACTTGCAGCAGAGTATTATATCAAAAAAGAAGATCTTTTCATTGTAGATGAAAAACAGAAGATCAGGCTGGTTGTTGAAAGGCTTGGACTGAACTCTGTATCACCATTCAATCCCGAAAAACGAATTATTGAATATATGATCGCTGAAGGCGGCAAAGAGCCTCTTGCATCTATGAGCGTTAGAAGCTTTGTTGAGCTTGTCGGTGCGCGAACCTCAGCTCCCGGCGGAGGTAGTGTCTCGGCACTAATTGCTGCAATGGGCGCGGGTCTCGGCGCTATGATGGGATGGATGAGCTACGGTACCAAAAAATTTGAGCATCTTGATAGCATCATGCGGCAGAATATTCCGCCATTACACGAAAACATGATGAAGCTTATTCCCATGATCGACGCTGATACCAATGCATTTAATGATTACATGATGGCGATGAAGCTGCCTAAAAATACCGATGAGCAGAAGAAAAAACGCAGCGGGCAGATGCAGGAAGGACTTAAGAAAGCTATCAACGTTCCGCTTGAAGTAATGAGGATCGCTGATTCATGCTGGTCCAACATGATAGAGATGGCAAAGCATGGCAATCCAAGCTCAGGCAGCGATCTGGCTGTTGGCGCAAAATCTCTTGAAACAGGCATCTGGGGCGCAAAGAAAAATGTTGAGATAAATCTGGTGCAGATAGAGGATGAGAAGTACAAAAAGTCCGTAGTGAAGGAAGCAGATGAGATCATGAAACGCGCTGAGAAGAATCTGGCTGAAGTGGAGAAAATACTCGGCGGAAGGGAATAAGTTTGAAGTGTTTTCCCAAGTTTGCAGTGCTTTCCCAAACTGGAGTTTGGGAAAGAGGAGTGGCGGGAGCAACTGAGTTTAGCCCCCTCCTTCCCAAACTCCAGTTTGGGAAGGTAAAACATGCGGCAAATGAGAAGTACTTACAAAATATATAA
>JACSRQ010000201.1 GCA_014879675.1 Ignavibacteria bacterium | reverse complement strand
GTTGTGTATCATTGAATGATACTTAAGCAATTTATTTTCAAGTGTAGTTTGAAGTGATAGCAAGTTGTTATAGATAAGAAGGTTAGAAGTCTTGCTGATTTAAACTGAGATCATATGTTCTCAACCTCTCTCACTGGATATTTTTAGTACTAAATGGTGTCCAGCAAAGACGCAAAGGAATGCAGAATGTATTTATTATACACAGCAAACGATCCTTAATAAGAATTACTAAAAACATTCATCATTCTTGTTCAGGTCTAAAGCCCATTCTGTGAGGTTCGCTATATCCCCGGCTTAAAAGCCGGGGTTAACTGAGTTTTGAAATTGGAAGCGGCAGGAAATTACAAGAGGCAGCAACCTACCATTCAAATTTCTTGAATTGGCAGTCGTAAGAATACATCAGTTATATTTATCGTACAGCTTCTTCTTAAGCCAGAAGGAAACATTCACTAAAGCTATCAGCGCAGGTACTTCAACCAAGGGGCCTATAACACCTGCGAAAGCCTGGGGACTCGAAATGCCAAATACTCCAATAGAAACAGCGATGGCCAGCTCGAAATTATTGCCGGCAGCAGTGAACGACAGCGCAGCATTTTGGGAATAATCAGCTCCCAGCCATTTCCCAATAATAAATGTTATGAAGAACATGATGATGAAATAGATAAGAAGTGGAATTGCGATCCTTACAACATCCATTGGGATATTTACAATAAGCTCACCCTTCAGGCTGAACATTGCTACTATTGTAAATAATAATGCAATTAGAGTAATCGGACTTATCTTTGGAACAAATTTAGTTTCATACCACTGTTTACCTTTTAGTTTAATAAGGATATAACGGCTTAAAAATCCGGCAATGAACGGAATACCAAGGTAGATGAAAACACTTGTGGCAATTTCAGCGATACTGATATTCACTTCAAGACCTGTTATGCCAAAGTACGGAGGTAAAATGGTAACAAATATCCACGCGAAAAGGCTGTAGAACAGTACCTGGAATATGCTGTTGAATGCTACAAGTCCGGCAGCGTATTCCCTGCTGCCATCGGCAAGCTCATTCCACACAATCACCATAGCAATGCAGCGGGCGAGACCTATCATAATGAGTCCAACCATATACCCCGGCAAACCGCTTAGAAAAGTGATAGCCAGGATAAACATCAGAATCGGACCAATAACCCAGTTCATAAGCAGAGAGAGTCCGAGGATTTTGAAATTCCGGAATATCTTTCCGAGCTCTTCGTACTTCACTTTCGCAAGCGGCGGGTACATCATTAAAATGAGTCCGATCGCAATGGGAATATTGGTTGTACCGGTTGAGAATGAGTTGATGAAATCTGCAGTACCCGGCACAAAATAACCGAGTGATACACCAATGCCCATGGCGAGGAATATCCATAAGGTAAGGAATCTATCAAGAAAGCTTAAATGTTTTCGTTCTGTTGGATTGCAGTTGTTTGATGACATATTGACCCCACCCTGCCCTCCCCGAAGGGGAGGGTTTAGGAATATTTTGAATGAAAACCTCACCCACTAACTCCCTCTCCTAAAAGGAGAGGGAGAACCAAAATCCGAAACACTTTGCTCCCCTCTCCCTTCTGGAGAGGGGTTAGGGGGTGAGGGTTGTTATTTTTCGGCGTAAACTGTGATGCTGTATATTCCGTAACCGATTCTGATGAATTCTTTGGCCTCGTCTGCAGTCATGTAATCAAGCAATATCTGGTCGGGAATAATGATAAGCTTTTCCTTTTGAACGGAGATATTTTTGAATCCGGCTTTTTCAACAATTGAGAGGTATTCAAATTTCTTTACCGCGCCGGATACACAGCCTGCGTACATTGTTGCAGCCGCTTTCAGCGAAGCAGGAAGCTCACCCGTCAGCACGATATCACTTATCGAAAAATGCCCGCCCGGTTTTAAAATCCTGTAAATTTCCCGGAATGCATTTGACTTATTTGGTACAAGATTAAGAACACAATTGCTTACAACTACATCGGCGGTGTTTTCAGCAAGAGGCATGTTCTCAATTTCAGCTAAATGGAATTCAACATTGGTGAATCCAAGCTTTTGGGCATTTTCTTTGGCTTTTTCAACCATTGCGGGAGTCATATCGATTCCGATGATGTGCCCGGTATCGCCTGCTTCGGCTCTTGCTACGAAGCAGTCATTGCCTGCTCCCGAGCCAAGATCTACAACAGTATCGCCCTGTTTGATTTTTGCGAACTGCGTAGGCAAGCCGCAGCCAAGCCCAAGATCCGCATCGGGATTGTAGCCCGGCATACCTTTGTATTCATCGGACATAATAGTGTAAGTGGTATTTTCGCCGCAGCAAGCTGATGTTGAGCCGCAGCAGGAAGATTCGTTCTGCTCTTTTGACTGAAGTGCGATTTTGGAATACTGATCTTTTACAATATCTTTCAGTTCCTGCTCTGTTTTTACTTCGGTAAGTATATCGGTTTCTTTATCATCGCAGCAGCCCGGACCGCAGCATGGTTCAGCTTCGTTTTTTCCGAGGTCTTTAAGAGAGGTTTTAGTTTTTGTAGTTGTCATTATATTAATGTTTTGAATTTATAATTGGATAAAATGATAAAAATTTTTGTTTTATTTATTTCCGTAAACTAATTTAACAACAAGGAAACTTTAGCAACAATTCGGACTTCTTGCTTTTTCGAACAGCGGCTCAAGCATAGTGCTGAATTTTTTCCACATCTCGCCATTTATGCAGTAGCAAATAGTGTTGCCTTCGATGCTCCCCTGGATCAATCCGGCCTGCTTCAGCTCTTTTAGGTGCTGTGAAACTGTTGCCTGAGCCAATGGAATTACATCAACAATATCACCACAAACGCAGCTATTAGAGTTTGCGAGGTATTCAATGATAGCTACCCTGGCCGGGTGCCCGAGCGCTTTAGCGAGAGAAGCGAGTTCGTTTTGTGTAGTAGTGAAGTTATCTGTTTTAGTGAGTCCCATATCAATTCCTTATTGTCTTATTGCAATATTACGATAAAGAAATGCAGTAGAAAAGGGATAAATTTATCTCCAATTTCTAAATTGTTTATTTTCCATAGTTTGATAACAATCATTTCTTTCTATGTTCTAAATCATAAAAAAGAAAATATCAACCGATTATATTTCGTTAAATAACGAAATGATTTTATGTTAAAACATCATTCAAATCTTTTTAAAGCCCTTTCCGATCCGAACAGATTGAGAATCATCAAAATGCTGCAGGTAAAACCACTATGCGTTTGCGAGATAACAGATATACTTGGTTTAGCCGCATCAACAGTTTCAACACACCTTAACATACTTAAAAAGGCCGGATTCGTTGAAGACTACAAAGAAGGCAAATGGATAAATTATAGTCTAAGTAAAAACATAAACAAACCTGAGATATCTTCATTAATGACGAGCATGCATTTTGTCCTGGAAGATGATGAAGTTATCAAAAGTGACCGTATCAAACTTGGATTTGTTGATAGAATAGAAATTTGCAAAAGATAAAACACATTTTACCAGCAACAAATATTGACAACTTTTAACACAACTTTATGTTTGACTGGCTGCAAAATATTTCTGACTGGTTAGTTTATAATATGATTGGCTTGAGTGAACAAAGTCAATTAGGTTCAGCTCTTAACTTTTTCATATACGATACTATCAAGATCCTTATTTTGCTTTTTTTAATTACTTTTTTTATGGGGATAGTAAACTCATACTTCCCTATTGAAAGGATCCGCAATTTCCTTTCGCGTAATAAACTTTATGGCCTGGAGTATCTCTTCGCATCAATTTTCGGCGCGGTTACGCCCTTTTGTTCATGCTCATCCGTACCGTTATTCATAGGGTTTGTAAAGGGCGGGATACCCCTGGGGGTTACGTTTGCGTTTCTTGTTACATCACCTCTTATCAACGAAGTAGCTATAGCACTTTTCATTGGTACATTTGGGTTAAAGGTAACTACAATATACGTTATAAGCGGAATATTACTAGGAGTGACCAGCGGAATGATCCTTGGTAAGATGAAGCTTGAATACCTGCTTACTGACTGGGTTAAAAAAGTGTGGCAGGATTCAGAGAAAGAAAATGATAAATTCAGAGCCGAAAAGCTCTCCTTTGTGAAACGAATCCCTTTTATTATAAATGACGCGTGGGGAATAATTAAGAGTGTAGCGATATATGTGGTGATCGGCATTGGAATTGGCGCGGGTATGCATGGTTACATTCCCGAAGGATTTTTTGAGCAGTATATAGGCAAAGATACATGGTATGCAATTCCCCTGGCTGTAATTATTGGAGTGCCAATGTACGCCAATGCTGCGGGGATAATTCCAGTAATACAGGTTTTTGTTGCCAAAGGGATCCCGATTGGTACATCGATATCATTCATGATGGCTGTTGTGGGTCTATCGATTCCCGAAGCCATATTGTTAAAAAAAGTAATGACCGGCAAACTTATCGCTATATTTTTTAGTGTTGTTGCGGTATGCATCATAATTTCAGGATACTTATTCAATTTACTTTTCTAAACTATCAAATCATGTTGACAAACACAATATTATACATCCTCTCATTTACACTGTTTGTTTTTCTCTTTTCGGGCTGTAAAGAAGAATCCCAAAAGCAAAGTATAAATGATTCTACTTCGCAGGTTTCGGGGAATAATATTGTAAGATCTGACACAACCAAACCGGATCAGAAAGTAGATAGCTTGATAACAAAGCAAACACCAAATGTAAAGGACACAAACAATATTGACAAAAGTACAAAAATAAAACAGGATACAACGAAACACAAAAAGGAAGAAAC
Source organism: Ignavibacteria bacterium (assembly GCA_014879675.1). GTDB lineage: Bacteria > Bacteroidota > Ignavibacteria > Tepidaquicellales > OLB5 > OLB5. The sequence continues at coordinate 29,102 of JACSRQ010000201.1, read as the reverse complement.
TCAAAAAATTCTGGCTTATTACTTCCACCCAACTGCCAGATGTGTTACATGCCGGAATATAGAAGCATATTCGATTGAGGCAATTAATGAATGGGAAGAAAAATCGGGAAAAAAAGTAGTTTGGAAAGAACTGAACATTGAAGATTCAGTTAACGAACACTATGTAAGCGAGTATAACCTTGAATTCAGTTCGCTGGTATTGGCAAGATATACTGAGGGCAGAAAAGACAAATGGAAAAATCTGGAAGAAACATGGAAGTTAGTAAATGATAAGGAATCATTTAAAAAATATGTAAAATTTGAATTAAACCAATTCATAAAGAATAATTGAAAGGTACTGAATACAATGATCGTAAAAATTCTAGGCACAGGATGCCCGAAATGCAGAAAACTTGAGGAGAAAGTAAAAGCAGTGGTAGAACTTCATTCAATTGACGCCACAGTGGAAAAAGTGACCGACCTGAATGAAATGATGAAGTACAACATCATGTCAACCCCGGCGTTAGTAATTAATGAAAAACTCAAAATGTACGGAAATATTCCAAAAGATGAACAGATCCTTGCATGGCTGAAGGAAGGTTAGTCATGAAAATAAAGTTATCTGTTTACATTGTATTAGCAGTATTAATGTTCTCATGCGGGAAAAAAGAAGTAACCGGGTTAAAACAGGATGGCATAGTTAGTACAAATGAACAGAATATAAAGAAAGCTAAAATAACATTTGTAGAGCTTGGTTCGGTTAACTGTATCCCCTGCCGGCAAATGCAGCCTGTGATGAGATCAATTGAAGATAAGTATGCGGGGCGGGTGAAGGTAGTTTTTCATGATGTGTGGAAGGATAAATCAGCAGCCCCAAAATACGGGATTCAGCTTATACCAACACAGGTTTTTCTTGATGAGAACGGCAAGGAATTTTTCAGGCATGAAGGTTTCTTCGCAGAAGAAGAGATCGTGAAACTGCTTGAGCAACGAGGTTTAAAACCATAACCGGAAAGAAATGATAAACGGAATATTTGAGTGGCTAAATAATATTCTGACGCAGAATATTTATATGGCTGTTACGGCTTCATTCCTGTGGGGATTGCTGAGCGTTCTGCTGAGTCCGTGCCACCTTTCAAGCCTGCCGCTTGTGATCGGGTACATAAACCGGAACGGGGTGACGACAGTTAAAACTGCTTTTTATAATTCTCTCATGTTTGCCGCCGGTATATTAATTACAATTGCTTTGATAGGTTTGATTACCGGATTATTGGGCGGATTGATCGGTGATATCGGAACTGTGGGCAACTATATGGTAGCGATTGTTTTCTTTGCTGCGGGGCTGTACCTGCTTGGTGTAATTAACCCTGACTGGAATTTCATCCATCCTGAAAAAGTGCATTCAAAAGGGTACCTGCTGGCATTCCTGCTGGGTTTATTATTCGGCGCAGGATTAGGACCATGTACCTTCGCATTCATGGCACCGGTACTGGGTGTTGTGTTTCAATACTCCGCTGAACATTTCGCTTACGCTATCCTGCTGATAGCTGCATTTGCTGTTGGACACGCACTGGTGATCGCGGCAGCGGGAACTATGAGCGCTAAGATAGGAAAATACCTGAATTGGGCAGATAGCTCACGAGCAGTATTGATATTCAAAAAGGCGTGCGGCGTACTGGTGATCCTTGGAGGGGTTCATTTTATTTATACAACCTTCTGATCATCCAGGCTCTTCACCCATTCATCGATCTTCTCTTTTATCTCGTCCCTAACATTTAAAGCAAAGAGCAGCTTATCTTCATCCCTTCCTTTGTATGCAGAGGGATCGGGGAATGACCAGTGCAGCCGTGTGGTAACACCGGGAAACACAGGGCATCTTTCGGCATTTGATTCATCACAAACAGTTATAACATAGCTGAATATTCTCCCCTGCTTGAAGAAATCAAACACGAGGTCCGTTTTATTTTCAGAGATATCGATTGACCACTCATCCATAGCCTTTACAGCAAATGGATTAAGTGTACCGGCTTCGAATCCGGCAGACTCGGCGAGAAATTTGTCGCCGTAGTAATGATTTAGTATTGCCTCAGCCATCTGGCTGCGCGCGCTGTTATGAATGCAGACGAATAGTACTTTAGTTTTATCCATCCGCAAAAATAAAAATATATTGTTAGAAAAGTGTTAAGGGGGTTGGTATCTGAACGAGGCTATTCATAAAAATCCATCAACAACAATTTTCGCACAAATGCGCAAGGAAGAAGTTGTGCTCCCAAAAACCATCGATCGTTGGTTTATTGAAATTAATTACTTCTTTCCTTTCAACGAATTCAGTTTGCGGATGTATAATGGATTTGTTCCGCAGCAGCCGCCAATTACACGCACACCCATTGATTTCCACTTCTGGGCAAACTTCAGGTATTCATCCGGCGATACGGTTTTGCGCATCGGGTCACCCTCTTTGTGGTTCGGATCCTGCTTGTAATTCGGGTCGCCTATATTTGCGTAAGCACCAAGCGGAATTTCGGTCAGAGTTTTAATATACGTTAACACAGGCTCAACCAGGTAGGGATGGATACAGTTTACGCAAATTACATCGGGTGAATATTTGTTAATTATACTGAGCGCTTCACTGATAGGTTCGCCAGAAAAAAGCTCTTTATCATTGCGCGGTGTTATGCTTATAATTTTATCAAGCTCAAACTTGTGCATCTGGTTAAGCACGGCAGAAATTTCGCGGATAGTTGTCATAGTTTCAGCAATGAAAAGGTCAACTCCGGCATCCGCAAGATTTTTCATGTGCTCATAATGCTCGGTGCAAAGTGTGTCGGTATCGGGGGTTAATTCGGGTCTGTAGCTGTCTTCAAGGGGCGCAATACATCCGGCTACAAGGACTTCATTCTCTTCGGCTGCTATCATTACGGCATCTTTTGCCAGGTCAACGGCATCGATGGTATATTGCCGGGCAGTTGCTGCAAAATCCATATCTCCCTGCGCAAAACCTGCTTTTTCAAATGTGCGTTTTTGCGTACGGAAAGTATTGGTGGTTATGATATCCGCGCCGGTATCGATGTAATCAATGTGGATGTGCCTTACGGTATCAGGCTTATCATGCAGCGGGCCTGCGCTCCACAGCGGGAGCTTTACGTTGAGTCCGCGGCTTTGCAGCTCAGTACCCATCGCGCCATCAAGGATTATAGTTTTTCCGGTTTGAAGAAGTTCTTTTAGTGCGCCCATGATAAATTGTTTAATCGGGACTAAAGTCCCGGGATAATTTAATTTTAATCTCCGCTCTAAAGAGCGGAGTAACTCAAATCAGGTTCACAGAAAAGCCAGGAAGTGTTTTTCTAAATGTCTGTGCTACTAATCTTATTTTCACTGACAAGTCTCGAAGTGCTATTCGAAATGTTTGTGCTACTATTTCACAAACAGGAATGTCTGTGCTACTATGATAATTAACTACTCAACAACTCACCCACTCACCTACTCACCCACTTACCTACTCAACTACTCACCAACTCACCTACTCTACTTAACTGATGCGATAAGTTCTGCCAGAAGCGGTGCGAATGACTTTTCTGCCTTTTGCCTGTTAGCGCGTTTTTCGGCATCGGTGATCTCAACTAAGCGATCCGCGACAAGCTCTCTTGAAAGCATGGCGAACGCTGCGCACTTGATTCCGGCATGAACCATTGCCATATTTTCCGGCACCAGTGAATAGCCGAGTATATCTGAGCCCGTATCGCGGTAGAATCTGCACTCGGCTTCTGTTTCGGTTTCCGGTCCGGTAATACCGAGATATACAGAGGGATAAAATCGAAACTTCCTTTCCCTCAACATAGCAGTGATACTTTCGTACCACTTTGCGTCATAGGGATCACTCATATCAGGAAAACGAGTGCCAATTGTGCTGTCATTTTCTCCGATCAGCGGATTATCGCCCATAAAATTTATGTGGTCATAAATTGCTGCCACCCCGCCAATGCTGAAACGCGGATTCAGGTAACCTGCTTCTTCAATTACGATTATATTTTTTACTCCAAGTTCATTCAATACATATACAGGGTGTGCTGCTTCACGCATTCTGTAGCCATTGTAGAAATTTATGTGACCATTGAGAATATAGAATTTTTTCTTTCCGTCTTTGGTTGAAGCATAAATGAACTCGCCGCTGCTATCCGCATCAGCGCCAAAAACAGGCGGAATATCAGAGTACTTAACTCTTTTAATAATTTTATAATCTTTTAAGAACGAAGGGTCGCGGTAAGTGATAAGCGCAAAATTCACTTTTCCGGTAAACGGAGAATTTTGTTTTATATAATTTGCCGATCGTTGTATCAGTTCTTTTTGTTCAGTCATTAATTATAGCCCGGTTAAATAAATTCTATAACATTTCAATAGTTTTGCGTGTAAGCAGGGTCATTTTCGGCTCAGCTTCGGCTGCGGATTCAAGTATCTCCGCAAGCACAGCAGGCTTAAGCGTATCAGGAAGTCCCATATCCGTTATTATCGAAAGCCCGAGAGTTTTGATGCCGATATTTGCTGCCACAGTTGCTTCGGGGATTGTTGACATTCCAACAGCATCTGCCCCAAACTTCCTCACCATGCCGTACTCCGCCCTGGTTTCCAGCGCAGGTCCGTGCAGCGAGAGGTAAACACCCTTCCTTACGCTGATGCTGTTATCGAGCGCTGCTTTTTCCGCTAGTGATATCAGGCTCCTATCGTAAATCTGCCTGTTTGAAGCAGGAAGCTTGAAATTCTTAAGCGGAGTATCATAATGAAAATTAATATGATCGCGCATAATCATCAGGTCTGCTTTCCTGTATGAGGGATTAAGTCCGCCGCAGGCATTTGAGACTATCAAAGTATGCACACCCATTCGTTTCATCAACCGCAGTGGGTAAGTAATTTCTTCGTGCGCGTAATTTTCGTAGTAGTGAAACCTGCCCTGCATCACGACTGCATTTTTGCCAGAAATTTTGCCGAGTATCAGGTTGCCGTGATGTGACTCTACGGTAGATACGGGGAAATGCGGTATTTCTTTATAATCGATCTTATGCTGTATATCTATATCCTTAACCAAACCGCCAAGACCTGTGCCGAGGATTATGCCAACATCAGCGGTGAATCCACCGGTTGTATTACCGATGAATTCATACGAATTCATTTCATGTTCAGCGGTTCTATATACAGTTCTCAAGGTTCAATTGTGTTTTGAATATTGCTTCGTTGTGCATACAGGAAGCAACTTGGATTATCGCAGCTAAGTATGATCAAAGCAGAGAGCACATAGTATTACTTGCTGCCCTGGTCGTCGAGTCCCATATTTATATTTCCAAGGTTGAGTCCGAATGTATTAGAGGGCTGTTCTTCCTTTGCGGGTTCCATTGACGCAACTTTTTCCATTGAAGTGATATTGTTTTCCAGCTTGAATATCTTCCTGTTGCGCTGGTACTCATCAATCGAATTCAGCTTTTCAACCAGGTAATTCCGGATATCATCTATCACAACTTCATTCTTCTGCTTAAGTTCTTCCAGTTCCTGCCTGAGGTTAAGGAATTCTTCCTGTGCCTGCACTTTGGTTTTGCTGGAAAGTATCTCAGCTTCTTTAATGATAAGCTCGGCGCGTTTTCTCGCATTATCCAGAATATCTTCGGCCATATCCTGTGACTTCACGATGGCCTTCTGGAATGTTTTTTCATTCTCGCGGTAAACCTGTATCTCGGTATCAAGCTCTTCCTTTTCAGATTCGAGCTTTGTAACCTGTTCTTTCAATGTTTCAATTTCGCGGAAAAGATTCTCAACAGTATTTCCAACAGTATCCAAATAAGCTTCAACCTCACTTACATCATAGCCGCGCATTGACTTCTTAAATTCCTGCTTCTTAATATCGATTGCTGATAACCTCATTTGTTGTTCTCCCTTTATAATTTCCGGTTATATTTCCGGACTGCCTTCAAAAGCAGATGATCCAGTTACGTTTATTTTAATCTCTTTTGCCGAATATTGCCGAGCCGACCCTTAACATATTTGAGCCTTCTTCAACTGCAATATCATAATCTGATGTCATACCCATTGATAAATACTTCATATCAACTCCGGGTATGCTGTGACTTTTAATTTCTTCGAATAATTCTCTAAGCTGCCTGAAATTACCTCTTACAACTTCCCTTTCAGCGGGATCTTTTTCATCGGCCATTATTTTTCCGATCGTCATCAGGCCCTTTATCCTGATATTTTCGAGCAGTGAAATCTCCTTCACAAGCTTCAGAGCGTATTTTGCTTCGCAGCCCGATTTCTGGTCCTCTCCGGATGTATTTACCTGAACGAGGCACTTTACGGTTCTGCCAATAGCCGCAGCTTCTGAATTTATCTTCTGCGCAAGCTTGAGGCTATCAAGTGAATGCACCAGAAAAACAAACGGGACAATGAACTTCACTTTATTTGTCTGCAGGTGGCCTATCAGGTGCCAGTGTATTATCCTGTCACGCAGCTCTTCTTCCTTGCCGAGCAGTTCCTGCACACGATTCTCACCGAAATCTAGCTGATTATAATCCATAGCCGATGCAACTGCATCAACCGGGAAAGTTTTGCTCACTGCAATTATGTAGATCTCTTTGGGATCCCTTCCGCAATTTACACAAACCTTCTGAATTTTTTGCTTAAGTTTCAGCAGGTTGCTTTCTATATAGTCAAACTTTCCGCCCATAGCCGTATTTACAGCAAACTGTTATATATATACACAATATATGTAAAAATATCATTTACACAGGCAATATTCAAGATAATTAGTAAAATTCGGCGGTGGCGGCCAAAATTCCCAATATAATCCCATTATGTCCGTTGTATGCCAAAACATATTTTATTATTATTACACATTACAAAAATACGTTATAAAATGAAATATACTACAGGCTTGTTAATTTTTTTGCTCTCAATGATTTTATTACCTGTTGGCGCATTCACACAGGATAACAGCAAAACCTTCCTTCCAAACTATATGACGGAGTGGGAGAAATCCCAGCTCGAGTATTTGAGGAAAAATCCATATCCGCAGCAGGTTATGGATCCTAATCCCCCGCCCGGCCCTGTCAGAACAATGGCGGAATGGGAAGAGCTGCAGGCAATACAAATAACCTGGACGGCACAGCTTCCAATACTTAGACAGATAGTTGACCATGCACAGGAAGAATGCCTAGTGTATATAATATGTTCGGATTCAAACAGCGTGAAAACATATTTAACTTCAGGAGGTGTGCCGCATACAAACCTGCGGTTTTTGATAACTTCATTTAACAGTATCTGGTGCAGAGATTACGGTCCGTGGACCGTATATTCCGGAACGGTTGATACATTAAGGATAGTTGACTGGATATATAACAGACCCAGCAGGCCGCAAGATAATGCCTCACCCGTGTTTATTTCGAATTATATGGGAGTACCGATCCACCAGACATTGAATTCACCAAATGACCTTGTGAACACTGGCGGGAATTTTATGGCAGATGGCCACGGAACGGCTTTCGCTTCAAAGCTAATTCTAACTGAAAACCAGGCTGGTAATCCTTACGGTGTATCGGCTAAGAACGAGTCTCAGATAAATGGGATTATGAGCACATACATGGGGATAAACAGGTATATCAAGATGGAGACGCTCCCTTATGACCAGATCCACCACATTGATATGCACATAAAGCTGCTCGATGAAGAGACATTGCTTGTGGGTCAATACCCGGCGGGCATTGCGGATGGTCCCCAGATCGAGCTGAACCTGCAGTATGTTTTGGCAAACTTCAGAACATGCTTTAATAAGCCTTATAAGGTTATCAGGATACCAATGCCTCCGGGACCAAACGGACAATATCCAAACAATGGCGGCGATTACAGAACATATACGAATTCAGTATTTGTTAATAAAACTGTAATTGTTCCCACTTACGCTCAGCAGTATGATACTACCGCTCTCAGAATATACAGGGAAGCATTACCTGGATACAAAATTGTTGGTATTGACTGCAATGCTATCATTCCTTCACTTGGCGCGATACATTGCATAACCAAAGAAATTGGAGTGAGCGAACCGGTATTTATTTCACATTCAGGCATAAGGGATACAAGCAATGCGGGGAATCCGACTGAAGTAAAAGCTTACATAAAATCAAAAAGCGGTATTCAGAGTGCGAAGATGTTCTGGACACTAGACACAACTTCGGGATTCACACAGGTGAACATGACCAATACCGGCGATACATTCAGGGCTAACATACCGGCACAGGTTTCCGGTACAAAAATATATTACTATATCTCAGCCGCATCAGTAAGCGGAAGAACTGTGACCAAGCCGCTTCCGGCACCTTCGGGTAACTTCAGATTCACTGTATCGAGTCCGATAGCAGTTACGCCAATAAACAGCGTAACACCTCTCAAGTTTGCGCTAATGCAGAACTTTCCGAATCCGTTTAATCCTTCAACAAAAATTAAGTTCGATATTGCAAAGAGCTCAAACGTTACATTGAAAATTTATGATGCGTCAGGCAGAGAAGTATTGAAAGTAACGGATGCATACATGAATGCAGGCTCATACAGCTTCGAGTGGAACGCATCAAGATTCGCAAGCGGAATATATTTCTATAAACTGACTGCAGGCGAATTTACGGATGTGAAGAAGATGATATTGATCAAATAGGATCGCAGATTACACTGATTAAAGGATTTACCTGATTAGATTAACCATGATTTCAGAATATGAGTACAAATCCCCGTTTCTGCTTAAGGCAAGACGGGGATTTCTGCTTGCAGGCGATGATTATCACCTCACCCCCCAGCCCCCCTCTCCTAAAAGGAGAGGGGGAGCGGATGGATTTAGAAAATACAAAACCCCTTGAGCTAAATTATCAGAAGATACTCGTTCCACGAAATCAGAGTATGCAAGATTGATGTTGAACAAAAGATAAATGAAGTGCTATTTATTCCCGCTATTTGCGATTCGTGGCACGAGGAAGCATGGAGCGGGATTTGGTATTTGCTATTTACTATTTGAATGCAGATTTTTGTAGCTTATTCTTAAATCAATCCATTAAAAGAGGTAATAGATGCAGGATATAAAAAACTGGCTCGCCGGTATTGGCGAAACAATTGACGCAAAAGATGCAAAAAAGTTTTCGGAGTACATTACAGAAAATGGTGAGTTCCGTTTTGGTAACGCTGAATCTGTTTTCGGAAGAAAGCCTATTGAAGACTATGTCGCTGCATTCTTCGGAATGATCGGTTCAAGCTCGCATGAAGTATTAAATTACTGGGAAAACAAAGATGGTATCGTGTGGGAAGGCAGAGTAACATATACAAGGCTCGACGGCAAAGTGGTTCCGGTAAACTTCACCAACATTTTTTATATGAAGGGCGACCTGGTTGAAAGGTACCTTATATTTATTGATAATACGCCATTATTCGCTTAGTACTTGTATATCTTTTAGGCAATCGCTTTAAATGCGGCAGTACTTGATACACTATAAAAGTGATTAAGCATCCACACAGTTGATGCACTCCAAAAATAGAAATTTGTGGTTTTTGGCAGGCAAGGATACAATAGCAGTATTATTACTCGGGGCAGATAAACAAAAAGGGGCAAATGCCCCTTTTGTAATTTAACTCAACTTATTTCTTTTCTCTTGCAGGCGGTGTGTGCAATGCAACTTTATTGCCTTCTGTATCGAGGAAGATCGAGAAGTCGCCTATTTCCGGCGTGATTGGAGTCCTGGGTACTACAACCTTGCCGCCCGCTGCATCGATCCTGCTGATAACTTCATCAATAATTCCATCAGCATTCAGATAGATCATCGCGCCCTTATCGCTTGGCTCGTATCCCTCGCCGTGAACGATAGCGCCGCCCACTCCTGCTCCGTCCATCGGAAAGAATCCCATGCGGTAGGGACCCATCATTTGGTCATCGATCTTACTTTCAAAAATTGCTTCATAAAACTTCTTTGCCCTGTCGAAATCTATAACAGGCAGTTCAAACCAGTTTATTGTATTACTCATATTAAACCTTTCAGTAAATAATTAATTGATTGATAGACAAAGATACTGCATAGGACAGACTATGACTTCTTAATTCCTGCTAATTTTCTTTCGAATGAAAAATAGTTATTTCGCATGGTTTCAGGCGATATACCGTATTTCTGTTTAAAGAGCCAGCTGAAAGAGCTCAGGCTGCTGAATCCGACCGATAAACACACTTCCGTAATAGGAATATCTGTTTTCATTACCAGGCTGCTTGCTTTTGAAAGCCTCTTCTGAGTAATGTATTGGTATGGAGTATCTTCGAAAACAGTTTTAAATAGCCTTATGAAGTGAAAGCTCGACATACATGCAATCTTTGCGGCATCTTCTATTTTGATCTCAGAGTCAAAATTATCATCGATATAATCTTTGGCATTATTTATTCTTTTGTAAACTTCCATCCTTGTTGATTTTTTGACCGCAGGTATTTTTCCGATATCCTCGCCCACCTGCCTGTGTATATTTAGCAGCAGCTTGAGCAGGAGAAAGAACTCCTCTTCAAGCCACTGGTTATCATCGAAGCCGGTTTTTGCCGCAAGTGCGAACTTATACATGAACTGCATGATCCTGCCATCGAATGGGTAGATCATTTCCATGAATCTGACAGGCTGCGCGCTCTGGCTGCTGCAGTTTTCCAGGATCATATCCTCACCTGCGATGAGGCTAGTAAGCACTTCTTCCGCAAATGCAGGCCTGAAGAACACCGAAAGCGTTTCGGACTCAGTTACTGATTGTATCCTAGCGGAATACTTTTGCCCTTCGTTGAATATCAAGTAAGAAAATGGCTGCACCCTGTAGCTGCGTTCTTTGGTAGCGAAATACTCTTCACCTTTTATTGTAAATTTCAGGGTGAGCGGTCCAGTATGGAGAGGATAGTAAGCAGATTTGGTCCGGTTATAGATGATCATATTCGGCCACCTCCATTCAGGGCATGGAGCATTCACATCAAAACCCGGTTTTGTATAATCAGGATAACCTAATAGGATCATTTCTTAATTTCAGTTGAATAATTACCTGAGGGTTAGCAAGGTTAGAGATATTTGTAAACATATTCAACTGAAAAAAACAGACGACCGTGAAAATTGGAAGAAATACTATTTCAGCAGTATCATTTTTTTGGTTTCTTTAAATTCACCCGCTTCTATTGTATAAAAATACATGCCAGATGAATAATTACCGGCATCGAAGCTCAACTCATAAGCTCCAGCCTTTTTTGTTTCTTCAAGACTGTAGACTATTCTGCCCAAAATATCATAAACTGAAAATCTTACCAGCTGACCGCTGTAGTCTTGTGGAATATCGAACATAATTTTGGTAACAGGATTAAATGGATTTGGATAGTTTTGGTAAAGTTTGAATCCTGAAGGCACATTATTAGAGATTTGCTCAATACCAATAGGCGAAGTATTTCCGTACTTATCTGTTTTCACTACAAGCCAGTTGAAAGTGGCAGAATTCTGCGGCTTTATATATCCTGTGAGAACGAAGCCGCTATCGTTGGGTCCGGAAATCGAGAGATACATTACTTTATCAAGAGGCGGGTAATAGTGAACCTTATTCATAACTAAACTGCCCAGGGAGTCAATCATAACGAACCTGCTATTGATGCCATATCCTCCTGTTGCCAGTGCAAGCTTATTGGCTCCTGCCCTGATTATGGCATAACCGTTCATCAACGAATCGGCAGTATAAGTTCTTTCCCATTTCGTAATACCATTAGCGTCAAACTTTCTGCAATACAGAAAATTGCCTGTATTACCGGATACGATAAAGCTTCCGGCGGATACTTTGACTAGCGAGCACATCATTGTTCCGGCTGTTGTATATTTTGACCAAATCTCATTGCCTGCTGTATCCAGCCTTCGGATGAATCCCTGATAGCCTGTTGACTGAACTATTCCCGTAAAGTAATACGCGTTATTTGATTCAATGAAATCGAGTACGAATGTGTTTGGGAATGTGGTGTTCTGGTATTCCCTGTACCACCGTAGGTTTCCGCTTGAATCAACCTTACCTGCCGAATTATTGCCGTAGCATATCAGGTATTTGTAGTCTTCAGTGAATTTCAGGTACTGGAATCCAATAACATGACTGAATACCTTTCTCCATAAAGTATTGCCGCCGGGGCTGATCTTCAGAATGCCATCTGCAGTATTGAAATAGAGATTGCCCGAAGGGTCTTCAGCAGTGCGGATATATACACGGTCGCCGCCGGAATATATTTTCTTCCACATAATATCGCCCTGTTTAGAGTATTTAATGATCACAGATGAAGCGCCATAGCCGCTATCGCCTACAACCAGAAAATTCCCGTCGCGTGTCTGAATTGAAGTGAACGCCTCATCGTTTGCTGTACCGCCGAAAGTTCTGCTCCATGTGAATTGCGAGTAAGTTTGCCCGGCTGCAAAAAACAAAAAGATCATAAAAATATTGAAACAAATTTGTAAAGGTTTATTATAGTTTTTCATTTTCTTAAGTTTCTTATTAAAGGTTATTGAATCAACTGCATAGCAATTTAGGTATATTCCGCTTCTATAGCAATCATGTTTAAGGCGTATATTAGTGCTAACATCTGCTTAACATATACTTAACCTGTTTCTTGAAAAACAATTATAAATTGCAATATTAGGCTTAACAAAAGTCGGTATATTAAGAATTCAGAATTGATTTTTGTACAACCTTTGGCTATTTTGCAATAGCAAATTTTGGGTTATTTGCTTAACTCCGCCCTCGAGCGGTAATACACATCGGTTCATCTAAAACGAGTTTTAATATTACTGAATGAGAATTTATACCGGTTCTTTTTTAAACCGTATTGTTAAATATTCCATTTCAGCCATCTTGTCTTCCGTGATACTCTACGGCGGATTTTTAATGGCTGATGACGACGTTAACAAATACACGAATGTTGGAAACATTGGCCTTACCATAACTAATTTCGGAACAATTGGGCACGGTTTTACACTCTGGCCGGGGCAGCCTTCATGCGAATATCCAAAAGCATCGGCGATTGAGCACCTTTTTGATGGCGGCCTTTGGATAGGCGGCTATAAGAACGGAGTAATCAGGGTTACGACCGGTGCTATAGACGCATCATCTTCAAACCGCGGCGAAGGATTTGAATACACGAACGCGGCGGGTCAGACAATAACACAAAGGTCATCTCTTTTAACATCACCATTTTACTCTCCTCTTGCAATTTCACACCAGGATTTCATTTGCGAATACACTGATACAAATACCAATATTGGCGGCCAGCTTATTGTGAACCATAATCCGTTAGGGCTTAAGGTTATTCAGCAGTCATATTGCTGGAACTATCCATACGCGGATTTTTTTGTAATTATGCGCTACAGGATAATAAACATTGGGTACCGCGGCGACAATTCCAGAATAGACAGCATTTACACCGGCATGTGGACAGATCTGGTTGTCAGAAATACACAGATTACCAGGCCGGGCGGCTCTACATTTTATACAAAGGGCGGCAACGGGTGGGATAGCCTCTATAATATGGGTTATGAGTTTGATGCAGCCGGGGATGTTGGCTTTACTAACAGTTATATTGGCGTAAAATTCCTTGGTTCAACGCCATTCGGCAGAACAATGGCTGATACACTTCCGACCGGAAGAAATTTTGTAACATGGCAGTTCAGGAATACCGTTGACCCTGTGTATTTCGCACCGCAATCTGATGAAGGTACTCCAACGCAGATCGGCCGTTATGGCAAAATGAAAGGTTATTTCACCGGAACAACACAGGTAAACCCAACAATTATATCGCAGATCAAACAGCCCTCAAACAGGTCAGTACTTGTTTCCGGCGGGCCATATACATCGCTCAATTACCTTGATACATTGGAAGTTGTATTCGGTATAATTTGCGCAAAAAAAACCGGTAATGATCCGCAGAGCTGGGATTCAACCATACAGAGAACAGAGCTTAGAAGCCATGCGGACTGGTGTCAGAAGGCATATAATGGTGAAGATAAGAACGGCAACGGCAGGCTTGACCCGGGTGAAGATATCAACGGAAACAATTTCCTTGATAGATACCTGTTACCATCTCCGCCGAACTCTCCGACAACTAAAATTGTGAACGAAGAGAGCAAGGTTTCTGTTTACTGGGCGGCAAATTCAGAAAGAAGCATTGACCCGATCTCGCTCTCACAGGATTTTGAAGGCTACAGACTTTACAGAACAAATGCCGGCGCAGATGTTGAACTGGGCGGTTCCCTGCTTTCATCTTTTATACTGAACGGTGATTTTGACAGTATCAATAATATCGGTAACAACACAGGGTTCAATTATATAAAGCTTACGCAGCCGAAGACTTTCCCCAATGATACCAATCAGTACTGGTACAGGTTTGAGTATAATAACCAGCTTCGCGGCTGGCAGTATGTATATGCATTAACCGCGTATGATAAGGGTGACTCAGCCAATAACCTTGAATCACTGGAAAGCAGCTTACTTGCTAATTCATTCCGCCTGATACCGGGCTCACCTAGCAATGAAGATGAATCAACGCCTATAGGTGTTTATCCAAATCCATATTACGGCAATGCCGCATGGGACGGACAGCAGGAACGCGAAAGAAAGATATACTTCTACAATCTGCCCGAGCAGGCTGAGATCACAATTTACACAGTTGCAGGTGATGTGGTGGAGAAATTCACGCATGACTCACGCGGATATAGTGGCAGTGATATACAATGGTTTAAGACATTTGCCGATGGAACACAAATAATGTCCGGCGGTGAACATGCATGGGATTTGATTACCAAAGATGATCAGGCGATCGCAACAGGTCTTTACATATTCACAGTGAAGAACAATAAGACGGGCTTCATCAAAAAGGGGAAATTTTTGATAATAAAGTAACACACCCCTTCACGCTAAAGCGTGACACCCCACATCCCGCCAAGGCGGGACAACACAAAACGCAGGAGGGGAATTAGAACGAATTTTGAAAAATTAAAAATATATCAGCTATGAAACGAGTACTACCATACCTTGCAGCCTTTGTTTTGATCTTTGCTATAGGCTTCTACTATCTTTACACAACTACCATAATGGTAGTACAGACCGTTCCGAATGATTCACTTGCTATCGGGCATGACCGTTCATTAAAGGTCGGTGACACAGTTACATTTACTGCAAGAGTTGTAGCTCCGCCGCTTGTAAAAGCAGGTATAGATAACCGGGTTCTGTTAAGAGGAACCACTTCAAGAACTGCGTACCTGCAGGACACCACCAATGCATTATATGGAGGCATCATTGTAAGACAGAGCAGCATTACTGCAAATACTCAGTTCACAACACTGGATACGGGTTCTAAAGTTATAGTAACCGGTATAGTTGGCGAGTTCCCCGATATCCTCTCATCGGGCTCAACACAGATAGCGCTTGATACAACACTTATAGTAACAGAACTTCCTACAATTAAAAGACGCCCTGCTCCTTTAACAGTGAATATATCCGATTTTGATTCACTCGGTACAATAAAGTTTTTGAGCGGCGAAAAGTACGAAGGTATGTATGTTCAGATCAACAATGTTACGATCGGACCGCAGAGTCCATTAGGTGCAAGGAATATCAGGTCACTGCTTGACGCACAGGGAAACAAAATATATTTAAGGGATTTTTCAAACTTCTTCTCTGTTGCTCCTAACGATACAGGATTCCCTGTTTTCTCACCGCCTTCGATCGGTGCAACTGTAACATCTATACGCGGAGTCATAATCAACAGTGCGTACGCAGATGCAAACGGCGGACTTTATGGTTATGTTATTGTACCATTATATCCGAACGATCTTACATTGGGTAACACTCCACCGTTCATCAGCAGTGTAAACAGGATACCGGGTGTACCAAAACCCTCAAACACAGTACAGGTCAACGCTGTAGTTTCCGATACACTTTCACCGGGCTTGATGTCGGTTGATAGCTGCCAGCTTTATTACCGTATCAATAAAGGAGCGTACCAGCGGATTACTATGTCGCCTTCAGGCAATATATTTTCGGGAACATTACCCTCCCAGCCGCTTGGAACACTTGTAGAGTATTTTATTAAAGCCAGGGATAATGCAGGAGCAGTAAGGCTTAATCCTTCCGATACATCCAAGTCAACTTATTTCTACTATGTAAGAAATAATGACACAATGACAATTAAAGATATTCAGTACACTCCCAACATGGGCGGATTTTCAGCCTATAACGGATATGATGTTACAACTGAAGGTATAGTAACATGCGATACCAGTGATATTCCGGCATTCTCTTTTACGGGACCGGGCGGCACGCAGACCTCACCCAGAAGAGTGATCATCCAGGATGGCAGCATTGCCGGCGGATGGAGCGGTATCTGGATCGATGGAAATGCAACTGATCCGCTTGTAAAAGGAACCAGGGTTAGAGTAAGAGGTACCGTTAGTGAAACCAACGGAATGACAAGACTCATAATTGCAACACCTGGCGATATTCAGAATCTTGGCACGGGTACAATTCCCTCATTCGAAATTCTGACACCCGCTGTACTTGCTGATAACAAAGTTGATGGCGATACAACTGCAGAGAAATGGGAAAGCGTACTCGTAAGATTCGCGAACCAGTGTGTGATATCATGTGTAAATGCACCATCAACATCAGGCTGTACAAGCGAATTCCCTGTTCCTGATACATCTTTCAGAAGGAATTTCGGTGAGATACTTGTAGTATATCCGGGCGAGAATGTAGAATCAAGAATCGAGCTTCAGGACGGAAATCATAATAAAGTGAACGGATGGAATCCCGCAGGAGCTAATTACTACAACACCGGATTACCCGGTAGCCTGCTTTGGAAGTGGGATGGTATTGGTTCGATACAAGGAGTTTTGTATTATGCTTTCGGTAAATACAAAATGGTTCCCAGAACCAATGCAGATTTCGGAAATGTAATTGGCGTAAGCCCTGTTTCAGAGATCGCAACTCAGTTCTGGCTGAAACAGAATTATCCAAATCCGTTTAACCCGGTTACCAACATAGTTTATAACCTTCCGGTTGAGTCAGAAGTATCAGTTAAGATATTCAACCTGCTTGGCCAGGAAGTTAAAACGCTTGTAAACGGTATGCAGAATATGGGCAGACATGAGATCAGGTTTGACGGTCAGGATCTCGCAAGCGGAATGTATATTTATGTTCTTGAAGCAAAAACCATTGAAGGCAACAGCTTCAGGGATGTTAAGAAAATGGTATTGGTAAAATAAGACGATGTTTTGGAAATAGATAATTCCCCTCTTGAGAGGGGAAGAAACTGATGTCTGGTAAGACATCAGTTGAGGGGAGTGTTAATGGAAAGAAGAAAAATCACTCCGTATAACCCCAGGCTCAAAGAGCTTGCTAAGAAGTTAAGGAAGCAAAGGATACTATCAGAAGTATTGCTGTGGAATGAGCTGAAAGGAAAAAAGCTTGGATTTGATTTCCACAGACAGAAGCCAGTTCTCGAATACATTGTTGATTTTTATTGTAACGAGCTTGATCTGGTAATTGAGATCGATGGATGCTCACATAATGATAAGTATAATGAAGATAAGATAAGACAAACAGAACTGGAGAAACTTGGCTTAAATGTTTTGAGATATTATGATGGTGATGTAAAACAGAATTTGACAAGTATTGTTGATCATATTAATGGAATGGATCAATGGACACACCCCACCGGCTAAAGCCGGCACCCCTCTCTAGAGGGGAATTAGAATCTGCAATGCAAAAAAAAGAGTTGAATCCCCTATTGATTGGGGAGAAATAAAATGAAGATCAGACTAATAAAATATTACGTTTTGCTTTTAATGTGTGCAGTAACTTTGTACAATTGCACTGACGTGCCTGAAGGGCTTGTTACAGACTATGCCCCGGAGACACATTTAACATTATACCCGGATAGTATTATCTCGCCGCATATTACCAGGATAAAAATTACATGGTGGGGCGATGATCCCGATGGTCTGATCGCAGGCTACAGGTTCTCGTTCGATAGTACCAACTGGACTTATAGCGAAGGAAACGATAGCACGTTCCAGCTTGTGATAGTTGGCAATGACAGTACTTTCAGATTCTGGGTAGCTGCTGTTGATGATAAAGGAAATATTGATCCTACGCCGGCCACAAATCTGTATCCAGTATTTAATTCTCCTCCAAGTGTGATATTTAATCCGGGTACGGAGATACCGGATACTTCATTTACGGTCGGAATATTTTCGTGGACAGGCAGTGACCCTGATGGAGATAACTCGATAAGTAATTATTACTGGGCGTTAAATGATACAAACAACTGGAATGAGCTTTCTTCTACTGTTAGCTCGCTTACTTTAAGGCAGAACAACGGACTTGTACCAAACTCAAACAACAAGTTATATCTGAAAGTTAAAGATATTGCCGGCACGTTCAGCCCTGTAGTTACCATGCCAGATAGCACAGATACATGGTATGTGAGGGAACCTAAGGGGAGAATATTGTTAATTGATGATTACCCCAGCTCTATACTTGATAACGGCGCAGCCGCAACATTTTACCAAAACGCGCTTGATTCCTTTGGTCTGTACAGCAAGCTTGATATAAAAACGTCAGGCGGCGCCAATTTGCCGAAGATAGTATCGATGTTCACTGAAACACTTAAGCTTTTTCAATGTGTAGTATGGTATGCAAACCGGGGTAATGCCGCCGCAGATAATGCAAATTTTGATCTGGCGCAGCAGACACTTCCGTTTTACCTGGTTTCCGGCGGCAAGGTTTTCTTTTCCACCGGTTTCCCGAATGCTATTGATCAGCAAGGCAGTATAATTAATTTCGCGCCGGTTGATAGCGTTACAAGTTTTCAGGCGAACATGCCGTTTCAAACACAGATAGTGGTAATAGATAACACTTATCCGCTGCTTGAAGCGGGCTCCCCCGCTCCTGATGCTGTTCGCGGCATTAAGTACGGATCGAGTGCCTCTGTAGTTTACAGGATACCTTTCAATCCGCCATATGACCCCGGGCAGCTTACTGTTTGTATTAAGGATGCCGCAGTTAATCCCAAAGTTATATTTTTATCATTACCGCTCAACAGAATGAACGGTAACGGCAACGCAACATATTTTTTACGAAGAGCAATTGGAACAGACCTGGGAATAATAAACTGATATGATAAAACATCTACCGAAAATATTATTTTTTATCCTTCTGGTTATTGCTGCAAATGCCAGCAGCCAGACCGGTTCAATAAGCGGCATTGTGGTTGATTCCGCCAAGAACCCTGTACCGGATGTAAACATAAAGATAAAAGGAAGCTATATAGGGACTGCAAGCGATATTGATGGTAAATTTACGCTTGAAAAGGTGCCCGAAGGTGAATACACTGTTTCCGTTTCATCAATTGGATATAAAACAGTTGAGTACACCGATATAAAAGTGAAGAAGGATGAAGTCACTGAGCTTAATGTTAACCTTAACACATCCTCATTCACCGTTGGCGAAGAAATACTTGTTATTGGCGAGCGTCCCCTGCTTGATATTGAGCAGACCGAATCGAAGCACGTAATGAACGCAAAAGATATTGAAGGAAAGATAGTTGAAAACGTTGTTGATGTTGTTACACTTCAGCCGGGGGTTATAAAACAGGATGATGCGCTGTTTATACGAGGCGGCAGGTCAGATGATAACTCATTTTTGTTGGATGGTGTCTCCGTTCAGGATCCGCTTGCAGGTACCGGATTCGGTCTCCAGCTTTCAGCGCAGGCTTTGGAAGAAGTTGAGGTTATTACCGGCGGATATAATGCTGAATACGGACAGGCAACTTCAGGTGTAGTGAATGTTAAGACAAAAGACGGCGCGTACAACAAATTCTCTCTTAACTTATCATACAAAAGAGACAACTTGGGATTCAATAAAGACTCCCGTTCATCTTTTAATACAGATATTTTTGAAGCAAATATCAGCGGGCCTGAACCGCTCACAAAGTTCCTCTTCAAGCAGCTTCTTGGGATCAAGCTTCCGGGCGAAATTACATTTTTCGGAAATTTCCTGATGAACATTTCTGATGGGTTCACATCAGTTACCGGTCTATATGATAACGAGGTTTCCGGCTATAAATCTGATCAGCTTTATTCATCAATTTTTAAGGGTTCAAAATTCGCTCCAAGGCAGAACAACAACTGGTATTGGCTGGGTAAGGCTACATGGAAGATACGCGAGAACATGAAGCTATCTTATTCGTTCAACCAGTCGGTAGCAATTAATCAGAACTCGCAGAGTCTTCAGACGAATCTGGAATACGTGGAGCCTGATCCGGGTTACCAGTATAATTTCCAAGAGATCCTTGATAACGCGAATACTTACACTCACCTGAATATTTTCAACAGTATCGGGTGGGAGCATGCAGTTGGCACCAAAACTTTCTACGAGCTTAAGCTTACAAAATTTTTCACGCAGTTAAGGGTTGATGCTAACGGACTTAACTGGGATGAATATACTGAACCGCAGGATATTATTAAACCGCCGTTTGTTTACTATCCAACAGGCGATACGAATAATCCATATGGTATTATTCCCGGTGACGGATTTTTTGATGTGGGTAATGCTTACACATGGCACGACCACTTTGTTGATGAGTACAGGCTGAAGTTTGACCTTAGCCATACGTTCAACGCAAAGAACAGATTTAAGGCAGGGTTTGAAACCGGCTACCAGGAAATGCAGCTTATCGATATCTACAAACCATGGATAGGCACCTTTGGACTGAATAACGATGCATACAAAGTTTACCCATTGTTCGGTGCACTGTATGCGCAGGACAAGATCACATTCAAAGGCATGATATTGAATTTCGGGCTCAGGTTTGACTACTGGTTCCCCGGCAAGCTTGTTGATGACGCTATCAATAATCCGAATGCTGTAACAATACCCGATGAGGTTAAGAAGCAGTACATGGAAGATACATACAGCCTTTTTGGCAGGAGGTGGAAAGGCAGACTATCCCCGCGTGTAGGTATCTCTCATCCTATTACAGATAACCAGACATTGTTCTTCAGCTATGGGCATTTTTCGAAACGGCCGAAGCCGCAGTTTGTTTATGCTAAGATTGGCAATGTAAGCTCAAAATCATCATTCCAAAAGTTCGGTAATCCGAATTTGAATCCTGAAACAACCGTATCATATGAGCTTGGTTTAAGGAACCAGTTCACAAATGATGATGTATTCACGATCACTGCATATTATAAGGATATTTACGATTACGTCGCAACCGTTTCGGCAAAGATAAGCGATCCCAGGTTTGCCGGACAGAGCTTTATTACTTATGTTAACCAGGATTATACGAAGTCAAGAGGTATTGAGCTTGACTATAAAAAAAGAATCGGCAAATGGTTCAACGGTAACATAAATGCAACATATTCAATTGCAACCGGAAAAAGCTCAAGTCCTGACCAGGGATACCTTGTAGCAACAGGCGGCGCATTTGAAAATATCGGCGAGAATTATTTAAGCTGGGATAGGCCGCTGCAGATAAGCGCCAACACCAGTTTCTTCTTCTCAAAGGGCACTGGTATATTCGGTTTTGGCAAAAATGCAATTGATGATATTTCATTCAAGTTCAGGGCTTTTTACCAGTCAGGCAAACGCTACACACCGCAGATACTCATCGGTTACTTAAGCGATGGCAGGCCGGAGTATGAATCTGATATAAATAACCCGCTCAGCATGCTGGCCGCAGATTGGTTCTGGATGGATATGAGTGTTGATAAATATTTCCGCTTCAAGAATATGAAGCTGACTTTAACACTGGAAGTATCGAATATATTTAACATAAAGAACGCGGCTATCATAAACCCGGTAACAGGCAAAGCTTATGAATACGGTGATCCAACTCCAAACGGATGGAACGATCCTTTGTATCCGGATCTCCAGGCACCGCTTTCACCATATCCGTATAACCCGGCAAGGTTTTTAACGCCTCGCCAGCTTAGATTTGGTATTTCTTTCCAATATTAGTTTTGATGTCACCCTGAACTTGTTGCAGGGTCTATAACAAACGCAGAATAAAAAAGATGCTGAAACAAGTTCAGCATGACAAGCAAAGAGTTTGAAAAAAATAGTATACATATTTCTGATTTTTTTGGTTTCCGGAGCATGCTCATACAGCCAGCTTATTCCGCAGCTTGGCAACCAGCGCGCGGGTACTTCATCGCTGCAATTCCTTAAAATTGGCGCGGGAGCAAGAGCAACCGGTATGGGCGAAACATTCATTGCTGTATCGAATGATATCACAGCATTGTACTGGAATCCGGCAGGGCTTATGCAGTTTGAAGAAAGCGGAGTACATTTTTCGCATACAGAGTGGCTTGTTGACCTGAATCATGAATTTTTCGGCGGAGTTTACCGTTTTGGCGGCAACAATGCGCTGGGCTTAAGTGTAATTTCGCTCAACACCCCCGCAATGCAGAAAACCACAGAATTCCAGCCGGGCGGAACCGGTGAGTATTTTAAGTATGGCGATCTTGGAGTAGGCCTGACATATTCCCGAAAACTTACATCGCAATTTTCATTCGGTGTAACATTACGTTATGTTGAAGAAACGCTTGCAGAGCTTAAGATGCGCGGATTTATGGTCGATCTCGGCACATATTACTGGACAGGGCTATCAAACACACGCTTCGCAGTAACGATTTCAAATTTCGGACCGCAGGTTAAGCCATCCGGTTCAGTTACCACATCGACCGGCGGAACGTTATCGGAATTCCAGGCATTCCCTCCCCCGACAATGTTCAGGATAGGCTTCGCGTATGACCCAGTAGATAATAAGACCAATAAGCTGACAACATCGATCCAGCTTAATCACCCCAATGATAATGCGGAAAATCTCAACATTGGCGCGGAGTATTCATACAAGAATTTCCTGTTTTTACGGGGCGGGTATAAGTTCAATGTTGAGTCAGAAAATTTTTCGGCAGGTGTTGGATTCAAAGTACCAATAAGCATAACAAAGACTTCATTAGATTACTCAATAGCTAATTTTAAAGATCTTGGATTCACACACAGGCTCAGCATTAACCTGCTGCTTGATAAGAAGAAATGATTGCGTGAAAACTTTCAAAAAGCGAAAGTCAGGCGTCAAACGTCAAACGTGAGACGAGAAATGTCAAAACTTTCAAACAACGAAAGTCAGGACTTTCAAAAAGCGAAAGTCAGGCGTCAAACGTCAAACGTGAGACGAGAATGTCAAAACTTTCAAAAAGCGAAAGTCAAGACTTTTGAGAAGCGAAAGTCAAGCGTGAAAAGTGAAGTAGTGAACTGAATGCGTGAATCGATATAGTAGAAGTTAAGAAGACTAGTTGAGGGGTGAAGTCCCAAATCAATAATAAAATAATCCGGTGTAGCGTGGCCGGTCATTAAGATAAAAGTTTGAAAAAGTACATAAAAAATATATTTCTATCATCTGCAGTTCTATTTCTGGCGCTGACACTTAACGCATGTGCAGATGCTGATAATGTTGATCTTTCGGAATTTCCGATAAATGTTGACCCGGGTACGATCGGTGATACAACATATATACCTATTACCCCTATCATAACCGGATTCAACGAGCCAACCGATGTATTTTTCGGATATGACCAGCAGATATATGTGGCAGATAAGAACAATGACAGAATAGTACAGTTGAATCTCGCAGGCGGAGTTGTAAGCTATTCTAATTTTGTGTTACGACCTAAAAAAATCACGCAGGACAGGAATTTCGACCTGCTGGTTATCGCTTCAGTTATTGATACCGTACCGCCAAATATTCTGGATACTGTTGACGTTGTTTACCGATACAAGCTCCAACAAAACGGCGGAATACTTTCAGGGGTAACTCCAACTTTGGCATTCAAATCAAACCAGCCCACACCGATACCCGGCGACCACGGGAATTTTACGGGAATTGCGACATTCCAGGATAACTATTATGTAGTAACAAGATCCGGCGTGAATAACTCCAGCCCTATCGATCCCGATAACGCAATTTTCAGAGTTAACAGGTTTGATGAAACCAATCCCGTACCGCAAAGACTATCAGGCTTCGAAGTTGAAGGCCAGGGATTAATGTCATTACAGGGTGTATCAGGCATAGCAACATTTTCGTATAACAATTTTGATCTTATCTATATACAGAAGTCACAGAATACTGCATTCAAGATCCAATGGTGCATTTACAACAGCATTGACGAGATCTACGAGCCCAAGTTTGAGCCTTCAAGCGGTGTTGACCTGCTGAGAAACGGCCTATTGAATGAACCGGCTGATATTTGTTTGGACCAGTTCAATAACATTTTTGTGATTGATAGCTACAAAGACTCACTTTACAAATTTAATTCCCTCGGCAAGCTTAGATCTGAATCATTCGGCGGTGAAGGGGCCTCTCCTACTCAATTCAACAATCCCCTCGGCGTTGCCTTCTTCAATAAAACACTTTATATATGTGATACAGGCAATAACCGCATATTGAGATTCATACTTTCGACTGATAATAACTAATTAAAAATATAGCTTTATGAAAAAAGTAATACTTTTTCTTTTGCTGTGCTTGAGTACATACGCACAGGTGATTCCTATTGATTCATTGAGAAGACAGGATGCCAATGGTGTACCTTTCCTGCTCGGGCAAACTGTTACAGTCCGCGGTGTTGTAACAATGTCACAGGAGCTTGGCTCGCCGTTGGTTTACCTTCAGGACCCAACCGGCGGAACGATCGGCTATGACGCTGCATTCTGGACAAATACCAATAGCGGTGACAGCGTTCAGGTTACCGGTGTTGTGACGCAGTATAACGGATTGACAGAATTCACTCCCGTAAACAGCTCCACTAAGCTGGATTCAAACAAGCCATTCACTCCACGCATCGTTACATGCAGTAATGTAAGGCTTGATGGAGAGACATATGAAGCTCAATTGATCAGAATAAACGGTGTTACTGCCGTTCATAATACTTCAGGAGCAAATGTCACAACATGGACAACATCGGCTTCGGGCACCAACTACAGGATACTTGTAGGAAATGATTCAGTTGAGATCAGGATCTACAGCTCAACTAATATTGCGAATTCACCCGTTCCCCCATTTCCTTTTGATGTTGTTGCGCTTGTAAGCCAGTTTGATGGTTCAGCTCCATATACATCAGGTTACCAGATACTTCCCCGCTCACTCGGTGATTTTTACACACAGGGCGGCTCAGGTCCGTTACTCAGCTCAATAAGTTACGCTAACATACAGCAAACAAGTGTTACTATTAACTGGCAGTCTTCAACATCTTCAAATTCAAAAGTCCGCTGGCAGATCGCTGACTCCAATTACCAGGTGGTTTCGTACACTGATTCAACTTCGGATGGCGCAAATGTTACAAACCACTCTGTAACATTAAACGGACTCCAGCCCGGAAAGATCTATTATTATAATGTAAGCTCAACCGATGGCAACGGAACAGGTACCAGTCCGCAGCAGTATTTCTGCACACAATCAGCTTCAAGCGGCGCAATCAATGTGTACTTCAACCGTTCTGTAGATACACTTTTAAGCTCGGGTGAAAATGCACAGGGTTTTGTAAATTTTCAAACGAAGCTGCTGCAGCGGATAAATGCCGCACAATACTCGCTCGATATTGCTATATACAGCTTTAATGACCTCAACCAGATACGTGATGCAATTATCAATGCAAAGTTAAGAGGAGTAAAAATACGGTTGGTATATGATTTCCGTGATAACGGAACGAATCAGCAGCTTGTAAATGACCTGCTTGCAGCCGGGATCTTAATAAGCAAAAGACCGAACGCGGATCTAATGCATAATAAATTTTTTATATTTGATTACCGCAATTTAAGTTCCGCAACAGATGACTGGCTTTGGACCGGTTCAACAAATATTACAAATGCGCAGCTTTTTGATGATGCGAATAACGTTATTGAAATTCAGGACCAAACGCTTGCAGCAATATACACACGGGAATTTGAAGAAATGTGGGGCAGCGCAAACGAGGTTCCCATTCCTTCAAGAGCAAAATTCGGCCCGCTAAAATCAGATAATACCCCTCACCTTACCAATGTAGCCGGCAAGAGGATAGAAGTGTATTTTTCGCCCAGCGATAATCCATCTACAAGGATTGAAGATGTTATAAACACGCAGACCGATAACAGCGTATTTTTCAGTGTGCTTTCATATACCAGATGTAATATCATGAACAGGATGAAAGTTAAATACGATGCGGGCAAAGATGTTCGCGGAGTATTTGATGATGCTGAAGGAGGAAGCACTTCAAGTGTTTATAAAACTATGAAGGGTTTAACAGGCGGCGGATGCAGCAATCCGTTATGGGCACCCCCTGCAGATGTATGGCTTGATAACCGCGTGGGATTGTTGCACCATAAGTATATTTTGATAGATGCATTCACACCGGCAAGCAGCCCGGTAACAATAACAGGTTCTTACAATTTCTCGAACAACGCTACATTTGATAATGATGAGAACTTCCTGGTAATTTATGATGCAAGAGTAACGAATCTGTACCTGCAGGAATTCAACATGCGTTATCGTGATGGCGGCGGAACGAACCCTATCGGCATTACTCAGCTATCAGCGGAGATACCCACGGAATTCAGGCTGTTCCAGAATTACCCGAATCCGTTTAATCCCAGCTCAACAATTAAATACCAGGTTGCAAATACCGGAGTTATCAAACTTACTGTATTTGACGCTTTAGGCAGGGAGATTACAAAGCTTGTTGATGAATATCAGAATAGCGGAACCTATTCAGTGAATTTCGAAGGAACCAATCTGACTTCAGGAGTTTACTTCTACATACTGGAAGCCGATGGCGTTAGAATAGACTCGAAGAAGATGGTTTTAGTGAAGTAAGGCAAAAAGCAAAAGTGAAAAGGCAAAAATTTTCAAACAGCGAAAGTCAGGCCTGATATGTCAAACGTGAAACGTGAAATGTCAAACTTGAAACTTTCAAAAATTCGAGAATCAGGCGCTACTCAATAGGATGAATTAAATCATTTTTAATAGCGAGAAAGTCAAGGAACACATATTAAACGAAAAGGCAGAAGATAACTTCTGCCTTCTGTTTTTTATCTCTAACATTCGTGATTTGACGTTTCAAGACACTCGTCTCACCCTTTTTGCCTTTTCACTTTTGCTTTTTCACTTTTGCCTTTTCACTTTTGCCTTTTCACTTTTGCCTTTTCACGTTTCACATTTCACGTTTGACGTTTCACGGAATAATCACTTGCTCACATCGGTTAATCTTTTTTCGAGAACCGAATTTATGATCTTCATTTCCTTTACAACTTCTATTATAAGATCGCGGTCATTCCAGCCGGTTTCTTTTGGCTCAACTGTTTCGCTTATTTCACCAAAGAACTTCTTGAACTGGCTGAACACATAATTGTTTGATGCTATTGTGTACATGGCGTCATCCTGTACATCAGTCCGCCCGATATTTACGCTGATCAGAAAATCATCACCGCCTTCTAAGGCTTTTTTCGAATCATAGCTGTATGTCAAACCCGAGTTATGCAGCAGCTCAGCGCCCTCACCTGCTTTTATCTTTTCAGCGCGAATCTTAATATTGTTCTTCAGCATTTCTTTAAGGGTTTTGCCAGATACTGTGATAACCTGTATCTCGTTTCCAAAGGGATTGATCTCCCAAATATCGCCAACAAGTATATCACCTTTAAGCAGACTCTTCCTTAATCCCCCGCCATTGACCAATCCAACATCTGCGCCGGTTTTCATTCTGAAAGCATCCGCCTCGAACTGGCCAAGATTGCTTTCATCACTGTACGATGCGCGCCAGTCAGTTTCAAGTTTCCCTATGATGGTATTCAGCTCCGGCAGGTACTGCTCGATCATGTTATCGATCTTACTTGCTGCCTGTTTATCAAATATAGCGGAATCAAGTACTGTTTCTATAAGCAGACCATAAGCATCGGTAACGGTATCTTTTTCCGTATCGATCTTAAGATCAAGCTTGCCCAAATTCCTGCCGTATGAACCTGCCTGGACTATCACAACACCGTTTTTACGAACGGGCTTAAAAAGGGTTGTATGCGAGTGACCCCCAACGATTATATCAACATCAGCGCTGAATTTTTCAGCAAGATCTTTATCAGTATCCAAACCTGAATGTGAAAGCAATACAATCACATCGCAATTCTGTTTCTTCATTTCGGCAATTCCAACGGTAATTACTGAATCAGTGTTCAGCATAACAAGGTCTTTAACATTTGCAGGAAGCGAGGTTTCGAAAAGCTCCGGCAATGTAACACCTATGATACCGAATTTCACCCCATTCACCTCTTTAACTACAAATGGCTTGCCCATCAGTTTATTTTCTGAGGTCATATAAACATTTCCGCTCAGGTAATCGAACTTTGCCAGCTTAAGTGCAGAATCAAGCGAGTACTGGCTGTAATCAAACTCATGATTTCCGAGCACAAATGCGTCAACATTGTAATCGTTCATAATTTCGATCTGTGATTTACCTCGGGTAAAGTTCGAAATGGGTGTTCCCTGGAAATCATCTCCTGCATTGAGTACCAGTGAATTTGCGGTGCGGTATTTTTTCAGGTAGCCGGACATGCTGCCAACACCGCCCACCAGGTAATAAACCTGCTCGCCTGTTACGCTGTCTTTTTTGCTCACTTTGTAAGGCTGGTTCCGCGCATGGAAATCATTCCAATGAAGAATGGTCACCTCTTTAACAGATTGGGAATATACTCCCATTGTGATAAACGTTAATACTATAATTAATATTGATTTAGTTGCCTTCATAATCGAATTTTGTTTTGGAATCTACAAATATACCAATTTTGTGTTTAAAGAATGTTAACGAAAAAATCTCTATACATGATAGAATAATCATACTCAGTTTGTGATACCAGAAGGCATTCGTTTCAATAGGCAAAAGTTCAGTACACGATATTAGTTACAAAATCTGAAAAACTACTGCATAATTTCACCTCACCCCCTAACCCCCTCTCCCTTCGGGAGAGGGGCTGGGGGTGAGGGTCAAAAGCAAAAA
>JACSRQ010000092.1 GCA_014879675.1 Ignavibacteria bacterium | reverse complement strand
ACCCAAAAAAAGAAAAAGAACCGCTAAAAAGAAATAACTCGCAATTTGTAAAATTTCAAAAATATTCAGGGTTACAAACTATAAATCAGATCGTTCAATAATGAACGATCATAAAGAAAAAATGAAAACAATGATTAAACGCTTCAGTTACTTTATTTATGCAGCAATGTCTGCAATGTTTATATTTATAGCGGGCTGTTCGGATACCACAACTGATCCCGGCACGGTCTATATAGATAATCCTAACGTTGCAAACTACGATAGTATCGGTGTTGATGAAGATTCTGCAGCATTCCAATCTTATACCGGATTGAATTTGCTGAACGGAGTAAATACGCTTGATTCCTCCAGCCTTCGTGATTGCAGCCTAAATGACCAGAACAACCTGGGAATAGACTTTTTGCTGCAAAACGGACAGTTCTTCAGCGATGCACGTGCTTCAGGCTATGAGATCCGTTTTTTCAGGGTTAGCCAGGATATGAGTGTACAGAGCTTTGATACACTTTCAAAGATTTACACTACCGGGCATGATTCACTCAGAGCAATTGACTTCACGGAAGATAATACCGGTGCCTGGGGTTACTTTAATGCGCCGCTCAGTTCAACACCCGTTTATTGTTTCTGGTTAAAAGGAAAAAAGGATGCTGGTCTGACTTTCAAAAATGTTTACGGAATTTTACAGCCGCGCGAAGCTACTGATAACTCGGTATTAACACCATATGGATTCAGAATGTCATTTAGAGTTCGAATAAATACCAATGGTGATAATGATTTCAGAAATCAGATTCCCGTTGTTCAGTAAATCAGATAACACTTAAATGCTTAAAACAGCACATTTTTCGGGCAAAACCTGTCATTCATTGGGTGTAGTTCCAAACTCATCCTCATGACTGATTGATTTGCCTGCATTATCTGACTAGATTAGTAATGTTAAACAAACAATTTCAATTAAACTAAAAGGAGAATCAAAAGTTGAAAAAATTAAATACATTGGTAGTAGTTTTACTGCTTCTTGCTGCAACGGTGGGTCTGAATTCCCAGACCTTTCCGGTTCCGAAATGGAACATTCATATTCATGGCGGTTACACATTGACCTTGCCTGATCTTAAGGGTACTTTTCCTGCGGATCTTCAATCAGGCAAAAACCCAACACCGTACTTTGTAAACAACGGTTTTAACGCCGGTGCAGATATAAAGTATTATATTGATAAAAAGAGCACTTTCGGTATATTGTTATCTTTAACATATACCGCATTAAGCAGCGGCAATGTTGGCGTAAATGATCTGGATAGCAATAGTATTTTAGGAATTGGCTCAGGTACATGGAAATCCAATATGAATATATTCACAATTGGTGTTGGCGCAGAATACGATTTTGCTCCAAAGAGGCCGGCAAATCCTTTTGTTAATGCTCAGTTCACCACAAACATAATTGGCGGCAATACAACGTTTGAAAAAGACGGCGGATTTGTTGATAGTTATTCACGTGATATGACTTCAGCAGTCAGATTCGGTGCAATGTTCGCAGCCGGTGTTGATGTAAAGCTTAGCAAACAAGTAGGTGTTGTTATCGGCGGAAGATATGCTTTTGCAAATCTGTTCGGCAAAGATTCCACGACAAACACACAAACAACTTATGGCCTGAACGACAAAGAAACTACTACGCAGAAATCCAAAAAAATGGCATACCTGCAGTTCTTCGCAGGTGTAAGCTTATACTTTGGACAGCCTGTAAAAAAAGTTGTAAAGAAATAAGTTTCTCCTATAGATACACTGCTTAAAAGGAAGCCTTAAAAGGCTTCCTTTTTTAATTAACTAACCTAACAACATGAAAACAATACTTTACACATTCATTATGATCCTTGCTTTCACCGCTGCATCAAACGCTCAGCTTAAAGAAAGAGATAACCTGATGGGCGGAACACTCGGATTCTGGGCCAAGAACAGCTCTCCTACATTTGGTTTCAACTACGAGAACCAGGTCACACAGGCAGGGATCGGCACAATAGGGCTTGGTGTGTTGCTAAGGTATTCATCTTATGAAAAGAATGAGAGATATTCAAATGTATTCCTTGGCGGCCAGGCAAACTATAACTTTAATCAGGTAGGTAACGGTACTTTCGTTCCATTTCTTGGTGTTGTTTTAGGTTTTTTCTCCTCTTCTCCAAACGGCAATTCATTAAAAGAAAGCGGGTTATGGGCATGGGGACAGGCAGGAGCAAGATACTTCTTCAGTCCCAATGTTGCAGGTGTTTTCAGGTTTGGCCTTGGAAACTTTAACTTTAATGCGCTTGAACTTGGCGTTGATTTCAAATTCTAACCTTTTGCTGCTAATTTATCAGAAATCAGGCTTAAAAAAATGCTAACAAAAATTACTTCCCGCTTCCTAAGTTTATGTTTTGTTCTGTTCGCAATCATTTTATTTTCTTCATGCAATAAAACAGCGGATGGAAACCTCACCAGGGAACAGTATGATGAAGGAGACAAAAATCTTGAAGCTGTTGCAGTTGATGAAAACGATATAAGCGAATCTGACGAAGACCTTACGAGTGTTAATTACATGGAATTTTATGAACAGCTTGCGCCATACGGCGAGTGGATACAGGTTAAACCTGAGGATATAGGCATGAAGCCGCAGTCAGTTCAAAGAAATATGAACGGCAGTCCCGGTAAAATAGATTCAGGCTTACGCCATGCGCTTGCTTCATCATATGAAAGCAACGGAATGGTCTATGTATGGAAGCCTTCAACAAGCCTTGCAGTGAATAGCATAGAGGGTGCTGAACCTGTTTATGTTCCCTACAGAAATGGTAAATGGGTGAACACAAATTCAGGTTGGTACTTTAAAGCAAATACCCCTGCTGAAGAAACTACATCTCACTACGGCAGGTGGGTAAACAATCCTGAAGCCGGATGGCTGTGGGTTCCCGGCAGAGTATGGGCGCCTGCATGGGTTGACTGGAAACAAAATGACGAGTATGTATCATGGGCTCCGCTCCCGCCATCAGTGTACCTTGTAAAAGATGAAATGAGCCCGTCTGTAATTGATAACAACAACTATACCATAGTTGAAAAGCGATACTTTGTTGAACCCGATGTTTATAAGTACAACAATAACTATTACCTGAACGGGGAAAGAATTATAGTCAACGACTTTTCTTCACTTGTCGGTTTGGTTCTGGTAGAGGGCAAGCTGATAAACAAAGGTCCCGATATCGGTGTTATCCGCTCAATTTACGGGAAAGAGATCCCTTTGATAAATATTCAAAATGTCCGGAATTTTAATGAAGTCAAATATACCGGCAATGATTATTTCGTTTATAAGCCGGGATTTCAAAGGTTTAAAAGCAAAGACCGTAAAAAATTCAATGTGAACCAGCCTAAATCTTTTAAAAAATACGGCGAATGGAACGTGAAAAGTCCGGATACTAAAAGTGAAAAAGAATATCAAAAGCAGCTGAAAAAAGATGAGAAGAACAGCAAAAATGATAATGAATTCAGAAAAGAGATCAGGAAAGGCGATGACGGAAATATGTATGACAAGAGAAATGGCAAAGATGACAATGGTAAAAAAGATGATAGAAAAAACAAAAAAGGAAACGATGGCAACAAGAATAATGGCAGCAAAGAGAATGGTAATAATAAAAACAAGTAAAAAATAAAATGAAATCAGTTAGCTTAATATACCGGATACATGTATTATTAGTTGCCACAGTTGTTTCAATGGCTGTGTTTTATGGCTGCGGTGACTCAACAACTACACCAACACAGGCTGATAACTTAAGTTTCAGCGGGGTTAGTTCAGATGATTCTGTTGGCGATGCTCAAAACTATTTGATCCTGGATACTGTAAAAATACTGATCAAGGACATAAAGATTAATTACGCCAATACTAGTGATGATTCCACGGATTTTAAAGTAGGACCCTTTGTATTATTCCTCAATCTTACTTCAAACGTTAACGTTATTTCAACGGGTATAGTGCCGGCCGGAAATTACAAAAAGATAAAATTTGAAATTCATAAGCTCCAGGATGCCGAAGTTATTCCCGATCCTGAGTTTGCGGATGCTAACGGAAGATACTCTGTAATTGTTAAGGGCAAATATTTTGGAAATTATTTCGTTTACAAGTCCACTAAATCTGCGCACCAAATACTGAATTTCCCCTCAGATATCGGTGTAGCAGCTGACAGGTCAACTAATGTAACATTGCTCGTAAAACCGTACATTTGGTTCATTAAAAATGGTGCTTACCTTGATCCTTTCAATCCTGATAACTCCAATGATATTGATAACAACATTAAGGATAATATCAATAATAACTTCAAAGCTTTCAGAGATAACGATAAAAATGGCCAGGAAGACTAGTTGAACGATTGATAAAAAATCGATACCAAATCAAGTTTATAAAAAATTATTAAACCTATCATGAAACGTGTAGAAAACAAAACAGCAATAGTAACAGGCGGAAGCCTGGGAATTGGAAGAGCCTCGTGTGTACTTCTTGCAAAAGAAGGCGCAAGGGTTGCCGTAACAGATATTCTTGATACTGAAGGCGAAAAGCTTGTAGAAGAAATTAAGGGTATGGGATTAGTTGCTGAGTACTGGCATCTTGATACTTCAAACGAAAAGAACGTTAAAGAAGTCATCCCTGAAATACACAAAAAATTCGGCAGCATTGACGTGCTTGTGAACAATGCAGGGATTTCCGGCATCAACAAACCCACAGATGAAATTTCTTACGAGGAGTGGAATGCCGTTATAAAAATTAATATCAACGGTGTATTTCTTTGTACCAAATATGTTATTCCCTATATGAAAGAAGCCGGCGGCGGGAGCATTATTAATATGTCTTCTGTGTACGGACTTGTAGGTGCAGCAGATATTCCGCCATACCACGCTTCTAAAGGAGCGGTAAGGCTTATGAGCAAAACGGATGCTTTGTTTTATGCAAAAGGTCAGATCAGGGTTAACTCAATTCACCCGGGATTCATCTATACTCCAATGGTACAGAACTTCCTTAAACCGCTTACCAACCCAAATGAAGGCATGAAGATACTTGAGAACCTTCATCCGCTTGGACATTTAGGCGAAGCTGATGATATTGCCTACGGAGTAGTGTACCTGGCTTCAGATGAATCAAAATTCATAACCGGCAGTGAACTGGTTATTGATGGCGGATATACAGCAAGGTAGCTCAAAATAGTTTGGCTTTAGATTTATTCAAAAAAAAGACGGGCCCAAACCCGTCTTTTTCTATAATCAGATTTTTTCAAAGAACCCCGGCACTGTTTAATTTGTTTATCTAATGTTTACTATAGCTGATTTATACCGAAAGGATATAGTATATGTTTCAAGTTTTGTATTGCAATATGTATAATTGCATTAGAATCCTTTCGAAATTCTATTAACTAATTTTTAATGTAATAAACAAATGAGTAAAAACGGCAAAGAAAATCTAAAAACAGGCAGTAAAAAAAACAATAAGTTGTCATCGGGTAATGCCAAGAAGCATGACCTTGAGATAAACACGACTTCAGGGGCTGGCAAACAGCTTACAACCAACCAAGGTGTAAAGATCAACGATAACCAGAATTCCCTAAAAGCAGGGAACAGGGGTTCGACTTTAATGGAGGATTTTATTCTCAGGGAAAAGATCACACATTTTGATCATGAAAGGATACCTGAAAGGGTTGTGCATGCAAGAGGTTCGGCAGCTCATGGATATTTCCAGGTTTATGAATCAATGCGTAAATATACCAAGGCAGCCTTCCTGCAGGATCCTGATGAAAAGACACCCGTATTTGTCAGGTTCTCAACAGTTGCAGGCTCAAGAGGCTCAACTGACCTTGCAAGAGATGTGAGAGGATTTGCCGTAAAATTCTATACGCAAGAAGGAATTTTTGACCTGGTAGGAAATAACATGCCTGTATTCTTTATACAGGATGCTATCAAATTTCCTGACCTTATCCATGCAGTTAAACCGGAGCCTGATAATGAAATGCCGCAGGCTGCTTCCGCGCATGACACATTCTGGGATTTTATTTCGCTTATGCCGGAATCAATGCATATGATAATGTGGCTGATGTCTGATAGGGCAATTCCACGCAGTTATAGAATGATGGAAGGCTTTGGTGTACACACTTTCCGCTTTGTAAATGAAAAGAACAAGTCCGTTTTTGTAAAATTTCACTGGAAGCCGCTGCTTGGGATGCACTCAGTTGTATGGGATGAAGCTCAGATGATATCAGGTAAAGACCCGGACTTTCACCGCAGGGATCTGTGGGAAAGCATTGAAAACGGCAGTTTTCCTGAGTGGGAGCTTGGTGTGCAGATAGTGAATGAAGAGGATGAATTCAGCTTTGATTTTGATCTGCTTGATCCAACCAAATTGATTCCCGAAGAGTTGGTGCCGGTAAAACGCATCGGCAAGCTTGTACTTGACCGGAATCCTTCCAATTTTTTTGCAGAAACCGAACAGGTTGCTTACCACGTAGGGAATATTGTTCCGGGAATCGATTTCACTAATGATCCTCTTATGCAAGGCAGGCTTTTCAGCTATACTGATACACAACTTATAAGGCTTGGCGGACCTAATTTCCATGAGATCCCGATCAACCGTTCAATCAAACCTGTATTCAATAACCAGCGTGATGGCTTCATGAGGCAGACTATTGTTGCCGATAAAACCAGCTATGAGCCAAATTCACTTGGCGGCGGCTGCCCATTTCAGGCTAAAATGTCGGATGGCGGATTTACTTCATTTGCAGAGAAAATAGATGCTGTGAAAGTCAGAGAAAGAAGTGGCAGCTTCTTTGATCATTTCAGCCAGGCGAAGCTCTTCTTCAACAGCCAATCGGATGTTGAGAAAAAGCATTTGACCAAAGCTCTGAGATTCGAGCTTGGAAAAGTGAAGGTCGAAGAGATAAGGAAAAGAATGGTTGGATTGCTTACGTTTGTAGATGCTAAACTGGCTAAGGATGTTGCAGACGGCCTGGGTATTCCCGTGCCTGTTCCGGAACAACCGGTGAATCACAGTTTTCCTGCCGATGCAAATCCAAAAGATTTCCAGCCTGTTTCAGTAAAACAGAAATTAACTAAGTCGGCAGCATTAAGCATGGCAAATACTGTAAGAAAACCCGATACAAGAAAAATAGCAGTTTTGGCCGATGATGGTTTTGATGATAAGGCACTTACAGCATTAGTCAAAGCTGCCAAGTCTTCGGGTGCAATGCCGATGATCATTGCATCTCATTTAGGAAGCGTAATTGGAAGCGGCGGAAAACAAGTGCCGGTTGATGAAAGTTTTTTGACCACATCATCAGCATTGTTTGATGCAGTTTATGTGGTAGGCGGCAGGAAAAATATCGATAGCCAGATGAAAATTCCCGAAGCAATGGATTTTATCAACCAGGCTTACAAACATTATAAGCCGCTGGGCATCAGCAATGAAGCAGTAGAATTGCTTCGCAGCTCAGATGCTTATAAAAAATGCCAGGGCGGTTCTGAAAAAGGTCCGGATCCGAAAAACGAGAATTCTGCGGACGGCAATAATTCTAATGGTAAAGCCGGCAAGGATAAAGCTGTTAAGAAGAAGACAATGGATAAAACTGCAGTTTCCCGGAAAGCAATGGGCGATGAGCCTATAAGCGAGACTATTGCAGATGACTCTGCTATTCTTAATGTACTTAACTCGGTTGGTGTACTTGTGAATAAGACGCCCGATGAATTTATCACCGCAGTTGCAAATCACAGGTTCTGGAACAGGAAAGTATAAGAGAAGATACGCAATGTTTTAAAAGAGGATGCTTTTGATGCATAAAAAAAGACGGGCCCAAACCCGTCTTTTTTCGTATCTTCAATCTTGCCGGTTTAAATTATACCAGCTCGTACTTTTCGATAAAGCTTGTATCGTAATCACCTTCAATGAACTTTTCATGCTTCATTACTTTTTTGTGGAAAGGTATAGTTGTAAAAACGCCTTCAATAATGAATTCATCAAGAGCCCTGTACATACGTTTAACAGCCTCTTCACGGTTATCTGCTGTAACAATAAGTTTGGCAATCATGCTGTCATAGTACGGGGGAATATAATAGTTAGCATATGCGTGTGTATCAACGCGTATGCCGATACCGCCCGGCATATGGAATGATGTGATCCTGCCCGGTGAAGGGGCAAAGTTCTTATCAGGATTTTCAGCATTTATTCTGCACTCAATTGAGTGTCCTTCGCGCTTAACTTTTTTTACTTTAAGCTTAAGTCCCGAAGCTACTGCTATCTGTTCGCGGATAAGATCAACACCTGTAACCTGCTCGGTAACGGGGTGTTCAACCTGTATCCTTGTATTCATTTCCATGAAGTAGAAATTCTTGTTCTTATCAACAATAAATTCCACTGTACCGGCACCTTCATAACTAACTGATTTAGCGCCTTTAACAGCGGCAGCTCCCATTGCTTCGCGGATATCTTCGGTTATGAAAGGGGAAGGTGTTTCTTCGATAAGCTTCTGATGCCTGCGCTGCACAGTGCAGTCACGTTCGCCCAAATGAACAACGTTACCGAACTGATCGCCCATTACCTGTATTTCAATGTGTCTTGGGTTTTCAACGAATTTCTCAACATAAACTTCACCATTACCAAATGCATTCAGCGCTTCGTTAGTAGCCATTGTAAAGGCATTTTCAAGCTCGCTTTCTTCACGGACTATCCTCATACCTTTGCCGCCTCCGCCTGCGGAAGCTTTGATAAGTACGGGGTAGCCGTATTCAGCGGCAATCTTTTTTGCTTCTTCGGGAGTTGCAATTACTCCGTCGCTGCCCGGTACTACCGGAACGCCGGACTTCTTCATAGTTTCTTTAGCGTAAGCTTTATCACCCATAGAGCGTATCATCTGGGGTGAGGGTCCAATAAATTTTATTTCAGATTCACTGCATATTTCCGAAAATTCGGAGTTCTCTGCCAAAAAGCCGTAACCCGGGTGGATGGCATCTGCGTTCGTTATCTCGGCAGCTGCAATTATCCTGGGGATACTCAGGTAACTTTCTCTTGAAGGCGGCGGACCAATACATACCGCTTCATCGGCAAATCTTACATGCAGGGATTCCTTATCTGCTTCGGAATAAACGGCAACTGTTTTGATGCCCATATCCCGGCAGGTTCGAATTATTCTCAGGGCTATTTCGCCCCGGTTTGCTATTAGTATTTTCTTTAACAATTTCTGTGTACCGTTAGGTTAAAAAGCCGGATCAGTTATTTGGTTCAATAAGAAAAAGAACCTGGTTATATTCAACGGGCTGGCCATTTTCTACCATCATCTTAACAACTTTTCCTTCGTATTCGCATTCAATCTCGTTCATAAGCTTCATAGCTTCAATTATGCAAAGCACATTACCTTTGGAAACCTGCTGCCCAACCTGTACATACGGGTCGGCATTAGGCGAAGGCGCCCTGTAGAAAGTACCAACAATTGGTGAACGTACTTCGATAAGATCTTTTCCCGGCGGTGCTGCAGGAACTTCTTTTTTCTCTTCAGCTTTGGGCTGGGGAGCCTGCGCTGTAGGGGCTGCGGGAGCGCTCTGCTGAGGTGCCATCATCTGCGGCGGTGCGCTGTATGTTATCATATGTGAAGGCTGTGAATCAGATGCCTTGCTTTTTACCACTCTTACCCTTGTACCTTCTTCTTCGATCTCAATTTCGTTGATCTCTCCGGTCTCAAGGATCTTTAACAACTTTTTGATGTAGTTTAGATCAGTTTTCATTTTCTTTGTTTTATCCTTACCTTGTTATAGATTGTGGATATTATTGACATTATTGTCTGGAAAAAAAGTTTGTTCGTTTTTTTCAGTGTCCGTAAATGCGGGCGCTGAAAAATACCCAAGCTGCTGTTGTTACTTCTTTACTCTTTCCAGGTACGCAGAGTTTCTTGTATCCACTTTGATTACATCGCCTTCGTTAATGAACATTGGCGCGTTAACTGTTGCACCGGTTTCCACTTTAACGGGTTTTGTGCCGCCGGTTGCGGTATCGCCCTTATTGCCCGGTGGAGCCTCGATAACTTTCAGCTCAACATGCGGGGGAATTTCTACTGTTACTGGTTTTTCACCATCAAACATTATCTGTACATTTTCGCTTTCTTTCATGAAAAGGGCCTGCTCGCCGACTATGTCATCAGGTATCGATACCTGGTCATAGTTATCGTTATCCATAAATACATACCCTGAACCATCGTGATAGAGATACTGGAAATTACGGGTTTCCATTCTAACGACTTCAATTTCTTCGCCTGAGCGGAAACGGTTCTCGATCGTTTTGCCGTTTTTAAGATTTTTCATTTTAACCTGGTAAAAGGCGCGAAGGTTTCCGGGTGTGCGGTGTTCCCATTTGATTATCACATGCAATTCGCCGTTGTACTTTATAACTAATCCGTTGCGTAAGTCTGAAGTTGAACCCATAAATGCCGAAAATCTCCTTATTAAATGTTATCTTTTTTTGATGGTTTTTGCTTGTTTTTACATGGTTTTGAGTGATTTTTGACCCAAAACCGACCAAAAACACTTGATTCCTGTTAAAGTTATATGCAAATATACCCATATAGGTCACTAATATCAATGTTCTATGTCATGGTTTTTGTAAATTTTGTGATTTTCTATAGTAAGGGTTACGGATTTGATGATTGTGTTAGTTTTTATAGCTTTTCTTTGAGCTTTGATGCGGCATCCCAAAAAATGTCAGATTCTGAAGAGTTAAACTCTGAGCCCAGCCTCTTCGCTTCCTGAAAATCTGTGAGTGCATAATTATACTCTTCCAGCTTGTAATAAGCTAATCCGCGGTATTTATAATAATCAGCCCTGGCATCCAGCGAAATAGCCTTGTCAAGATAAGCTATGGCCTCAGTGCTATAATCGACATTGAAGTATGCAATTCCAACTGCAGCATAGGCAAACAAGAGCCTCTGGTTGCTGAATTCAAGCGTTCTTAAGGCCAGCCGCATGAACTCGATAGTATCCCACCAAGATTCGGTCATAAAGCTGAGCCATCCTGCGTCATAGTACAATTCAGGGCAGGAATTGCCGTATTTGATGATCAGCACTTTTGCCCTGATCTTTGCATCGCCGTACAATCCGTTTTGCATGCTGAACTGCATTTGCTTGTAAACCCCGGCATCTTCTTCACCCAGCCGGCATTGCGAGTTAACGCTGCCGGAGTTTGCAGCTAAAAGAAAGATTGATAGTATAAAAAAAAGAAGTGTTTTCAATTTTAGTTTAGGCGATTTATTCCCAAAATACACTTCAAAAGGAAGTAAAAAACGAACTTTCTAAATTTTTTGAACTCAAATTTACAGAATATTACAATTTGCCAGTTGTAGAAATGTGTTTAATTGTATATCTTTGCCCATTACAATAATTAAAACATTTAAAAAATGAAAAAGATTCTCCTCGTTGTATCGTTTTTAGCTATTAGCTTCATGTTCGCTGAAACAAGCAGCAATTCACAGGCATTGTATTTCTTCGTGACAAACAACACAGGTTTAACACTGAATAACATCTATGTTACTCCAGCGGAAACCAGCAACTGGGGAAATGATATACTCCCAAATGACCTGTTCGAAGCCAGCACATCAGTAAGGGTTGATATTCCTTCGGATTACGGTACCACATGCCTTTTTGATATGAAAATAACTGACCTTGAAGGCAGCTATATTACTTTCACAGGAATGGATGCCTGCAAGCTGCATACACTGATACT
This sequence comes from Ignavibacteria bacterium, assembly GCA_014879675.1. Classification (GTDB taxonomy): domain Bacteria; phylum Bacteroidota; class Ignavibacteria; order Tepidaquicellales; family OLB5; genus OLB5. The sequence continues at coordinate 22,449 of JACSRQ010000092.1, read as the reverse complement.
GAATGCAGATGGTACTTATACAGCAATGGAGTAATTTTTTTTTGATTTCGATATTTATACAGGGACTTCTTTTTTGAAGTCCCTTTTTTTATGACAAATATCGTCAGCGCGTCACCTTCAAACCGCGGAAAATCAAGTTTCATACTTATTTGCTCTTACATTGAATAAATCTCGCTTTTTCGGTATTTTTGTATTAGAATTACTGAAAAAATTTTAAAAAGTAGAACAGGAGTTTAACTTACAATGGCAGCAAAAGTAGCAATAAACGGATTCGGCAGAATAGGCCGCCAGGTTATCAGCGCAATGGCGGAAAGAGGTGTACTTGGAAAAGAGATCGATGTTGTTGCTGTGGTTGATGTTAGCACCGATGCGAAGTACTTCGCTTACCAAATGAAATATGATTCAGTTCACGGCAGGTTCAAAGGTACAGTTACCACTGAAGGTGACGATGTGCTTGTTGTGAACGGTGAAAAGATAAAATGTATAGCCGCAACAAAATCGCCGGCAGAGCTTCCATGGAAAGAGCTTGGCGCAGATATTATCCTCGAGTGTACCGGTTTATTTTCTGATATGGAAAAAGCAAAAGGACATCTTGAAGCGGGAGCAAAAAAAGTTATTATTTCCGCACCCGGTAAGGGCGGAGTTAAAACCCTTGTAATGGGTGTTAATGATAATGAATATGACCCCAAAGAGCATAACATTATTTCAAACGCATCATGCACCACCAACTGCCTGGCTCCTGTTGTTTATGTGCTGCTGAAAGAAGGCATTGGAATTGAAGCAGGTCTCATGACAACAATTCACGCTTACACTGCGACACAAAAAACAGTTGACGGACCAAGCAAAAAAGACTGGCGCGGCGGTAGAGCTGCGGCGATCAATATAATCCCTTCATCAACCGGCGCTGCAAAAGCAGTTGGCGAAGTTCTTCCTGTTACAAAAGGCAAGCTTACCGGTATGTCATTCCGTGTACCAACAGCAGATGTATCGGCTGTTGATCTTACATTCAGAACAGAAAAAGATACTTCGATCGAAGAAATAGATGCTCTAATGAAAAAAGCATCAGAAACATATTTAAAAGATATCCTGGGTTATTGCAATGAAGAGCTTGTTTCAAGCGATTTCATTCATGATGACAGGGCTTCAATCTATGATTCGCTTGCAACTGTAGGTAATAACCTGAAAGGCGAAAAACGCTTCTTCAAGGTTATTTCATGGTATGATAACGAGTGGGGCTATTCATGCAGGTTAGTTGACCTGCTGCTGAAAGTAGTAAAAGCCGGTTATTAAGCTATCTCTCTGAAATTGAATGTCCATTTGACGCGTATACTCAAAGTATAACCGCATGGATCTTTATAAATTAAACTATTTGGATTCCCGCTTTCGCGGGAATGTAAACCAATGAACAAATTAGCAATAGAAGATCTTGTAAGATCGGGTGAGCTCAGATCCAAAAGAGTTCTGGTAAGGGTCGATTTCAATGTGCCGATGTCCAAAGAAAACGAAGGACAGATCACAGATGATAAAAGAATTGTAGAATCCCTTCCTACTATCAAAAAAATTATCAGCGAGGGCGGCAAACTGATCTTAATGAGCCATATGGGCAGGCCCAAGGGTGAAATGAATATGAAGTATTCCCTCAGGCCCATTGCAATTCATCTATCGGAATTGCTCGATAAGCCCGTTCTCTTCGCCGATGACTGCATCGGAGAAAGTACCGAGGCTATTGTAAACGATCTGCAGGATGGCGATATACTTCTTCTTGAGAACCTGAGGTTCTATAATGAAGAGGAAAAGAATAATCCCGAGTTTGCCAAAAAGCTCGCATCTTACGGTGATATCTATATTAACGATGCGTTCGGAACCGCACACCGCGCGCATGCATCAACCGAAGGCGTGACCAAATTCATCAAAACCAGCGCAGCAGGTTACCTGATGGAGAAGGAATTAGCGTATCTTTCCAAAGCTATAGCAAGCCCCGAGCATCCTTATGCTGCGATCTTGGGCGGAAGCAAAATTTCGGGAAAGATCGATGTAATTAAGAACCTGCTCGGCAAAGCTGATAAAATATTAGTTGGCGGCGGAATGATTTTCACTTTCTACAAAGCAATGGGATATGAAATTGGTAAGTCACTGCTTGAAGAAGATAAAGTTGAGCTTGCCAAAGAGCTGATCGCGGAAGCCGGAAACAAGCTGATGCTGCCTGTTGATGTTGTTTGCGCCGATAAATTTGAGAACAGCGCGAAGTTCAGTACCTATAAAGCAGATTCAATCCCGGCGGATATGATAGGTATGGATATCGGGCCTGAAACAATAAAGCTCTTCAGGGATGAAATACTTAAAGCTAAAACTGTAGTCTGGAACGGCCCTATGGGTGTGTTCGAAATGGATAACTTTGCAAAGGGTACATTTGAAGTTGCAGGTGCGCTGGCGGAAGCAACTAAAAAAGGTGCAGTTACGGTTATAGGTGGCGGGGATTCAGCCGCGGCAATTGCCAAGGCGGGTCTCGAAAAACAAGTTAGCCACGTAAGCACGGGCGGCGGCGCAAGCCTTGAATTTCTTGAAGGTAAGACGTTGCCGGGTGTGGAGGCATTAAATAACAAATAAAATGGCAAAAGAAAAAAAGTCTAAAAAATCATCCATAAAAAAGCAGAAATCTGTTAAATCGAAATTCCCGAAGGAGCCTTTGTTCCTGGATAGGAACGAGTCGCAAACTGGCCCCGTGCCTGAAGTTTACAAATTCCTTAAAAAAGTTGATATGGAATATCTTTCATGGTATTCCCGCGATTTCCAAAAGGGAATTAAATCAGCGCTTTCAAAACGGATTGCCGATGATTACGGGTTTGATGAAAAGCATGTACTGCTCAGCTATGGCAGCGAAGATCTGCTCAAGCAGATAATTCACTGCTATGTTAACCCGGGTGATAAGATACTTATACCCCGTGAAGCATGGTGGTATTACAAAAAGGTCGCTTCAGAACGCGGCGGCACAAATGTTGAGTACCCGATGAAAAAGGGAACCGAGGATGGAATTCCCTATTTCCTGTATGATGTTGATACGATGATACAGATATACAATGATACCAAGCCAAAAGTTGTTGTGATCGCTTCACCGAATAATCCGACAGGCAACAGGATAGATTCCAAAGATCTTAAGAAATTCCTTGATGCAACCAGGGATACTATCACAATGATAGATGAAGCTTACTGGGGATTCGGCTCAACCGAAAACGAATACGTTAAGCCGTATATAGATGAATATCCGAATTTAATTATCTGCAGAACATTTTCGAAATTCTTTGCACTTGCAGGATTCCGCATCGGATTTGCATTTGCCGGCAAGAACCTTGATGTACTGATTAACTTCACAACACGTTACCTTGGTTACAACAGGGTATCTGAAAAGCTGGGCCAAATTGCGCTTGATAACATTAAGTGGTATCTTAAAATTGGCAAGCAGTACGAAAAAGACAAAGCTATGATGTACAGGGAATTCCTTAAACTGAAGGATTTTGTTCCTTTCAAATCATACGCTAATTTTATGCTTGTCGATATTCCGGTTGAAATACGCGCCGGGCTGAAAAAATATCTTGATGAAAGGAATCTGCGCATCAAATTCCTGGATGAAGATGCCTTCAGGACTGAAGCAAGGTTATCGCTGGGCACAAAGGAAGAAAACAAGCTGCTTATGGATACAATAAAGCAGTACTGCAAAGAGATAAAATGGAAGTAAACGGGTCAACATGCACAAACCAGATCAATATGAGTATAAACGTGAAGAATAACTGTATTTGAGCTTATACAGCCAATATAAAGCATCACTTAAAGCTATAGAGGTAGAAGAAGTATTCGATCTTATTCTATTTCGTCCGCTTGCATTCCTTTTCGTTAAGGCAACTTATTCAACCAATTTAACGCCTGATATGGTTTCCGTAGCTGCACTCCTGATAGGGTGCAGCGCCGGCATTGCATTCGGATTTGGCGGCTTCACCTTCCTTGCCATCGGTGCCTTCTTATATTTTACAAGTAATGTGCTTGATTGCGCTGACGGGCAGATAGCCCGGCTGAAAAAGAACGGCACTAAGGTTGGCAGGATAGTTGACGGCTTTGTGGATTACATTGTGAGCACATTTGTATTTGTGGGTATAGGTATCGGGCTAACCAATCAGTTTGGCTACCATGAGATCGGGCTTTGGGGAAATGCCATACTTCAATGGCCCCCTGTAACATATATTTGGGTGTTGAGTATTCTGGGAGGAATATCTTCTGCAGTACAGGCCTTTTATTTTGATTTCTACCGGAATAAATTTCTTGAAGTTGTTTACGGCAAAGCATCGAATATTATAGAAGAGATAAAGGAATATGAACAGGAAAGCCAAAGGCTGAAAGATGACGATAAAGGCTCACATTTTTTCCAGAGGTTTTTAATAAGTATATATCTGAAATATTCCGCGCTTCAGCTTAAGATACAGAAAGATCACGAAGAGTCGCAGGCAGAGCAGAAACCTAACCCCAAAGTTTATTTTGCAAACAACAGGGTGCTGCTTAGATTGTGGAGCTATGTGGGCTCAACTACCCACATTACACTTTGTGTTGCTGCGGCACTTTTGAATAATATGGAAGCTTTCCTTATAATCTGCATTTTGCCTTTAAATTTACTTATGATAGTTTTATTTTTAGTTCAGAAAAGAGTCAACAGGGTTATTGTATAACATCAGCGGTGTTATATAACAACAGCGTTATTATATAAAAACATTAAATCTAATTTTACAGCCATGAGCCCAAAAAAATATTTTAATATCATTTTGGTTCCTATGCTGCTTGTAATTTCATTTCTTGCAGCGGGGTGTTTTGATGTTAAAAGGGAAATACAGATGAACCCGGATGGCAGCGGTATGGAAAATATTTACGTAACTCTTGATAAGGAATTTTTTGAGCGGATGAACATTCTTGCCACAAGTGATGCGACCGGTAAATGGAAGAAAAAAGCCGATAGCGTTAATGATAACTCTATGATAGAGAACCGCATCAAAATGGATATGCAGAGAGTCGGCGGTACTTCTGTAAAAGAAGTAAAAGTAACTTCAAATGCAGATGGCACTAAAGAGGTTTTTTTGCAGTATCATTTTGATGATCCTTCAGTTTTGCTTAAGGTTGTTAAGGAGTGTACTTTCACATGGAGTAACCAGCTTCCGGTACAGTTCAGCACGCTGAAATTTCAGTATGACGAAGGCGACCTTGTGTTCAAACATACAACACGCAAGGCTGAAAGAAGCTTTGACGACGAACTGATGAACAGTGTATTCACTCCAACATATGCCGCAAAAAAAGTAACATACAGCATAACATTCCCATTTGAAGTAAAGGAATCAAATGCAATGACAGCAAGCGGTAATACACTGACATGGGAAATGACGATGGAAAATATTATGTTTAACCAGCAGACCGATACCGCATCTATGGTTAAAGATGCGACGCTTGAATTGACCTATGCTGAAAAGATCGACCGCTCCGTTGGCAAAGTGAGCCAGAAAGAAAATCCGCTCATCAGGGTACAGGTTTATAACCGCAACAAAGAGCCGGTCAAGATCGGTACCGGTGTAGTGCTTAAAGATGGGCTGCTTGTCACAAATTTTGAATTGATGAACCTGATCGAAGGTGCAGGCTATTTCAGCGTGATACTGCCCTCGGATTCGCTTGCAGGTATTGATGAAATGACAGAAAAGGATCTTGACCAGAAGCAGGACCTTGTATTCTTAAGATACGGCTCGCTGGATAAGTTCAAACCTATTAAATACGCTTCTCTTTCATCCGTTACATACGGCGATAAAGTGAAGCTGTTCTACTATCCCAACACGCTTTCTTCCGTGGTGTATTCTATGGATGGTATGATGAGCGCCACGAAAAAATGGACAACCAATACCAGTGTGATAGAGATTAAGCCCAATAAACCAATTTCACTTGAAGGCGGGGCAGTATTTACCCAATCAGGTGACTTTTTAGGAATGATCACCAAAGCGTTTGATGGCGAAGTAGGGAAGATATATCTGGTGCCTGCAGAGTATATTAAGTCGCAAACCCCGGGCAAATAGAAGCTCTGTAATACAGCAAGATATTTTTAAAGCCGGCACTGCCGGCTTTTTTATTTTCGTGTACCGGTTAGGATTTTCGTTGTGTTATCTCCGGCATACATCATTAGAATTGTATTATTATCAGGATTTCTAATTAAATATCTATATTCCATGAACGCTGGCGGGGGCGGCAATTCAAGTTCCCTGCTTAGAATTACACCGTCCCAAAAGAGAATACCCCTTTTGCTGTTATAGACAGTTTCGTTTGTTATTGCAACCATTGCCATGTTTTGAAAGCTTGTACCTGCGATGCCGTAAAACATGTAGATACCTGCATCCATACAAATTATCTCACTGATATTGTAGCCATCTAAAATTCTGAAGCAGGCTATTTGATTGTACTCATCATCTGTATAAGCGAGGATATAACTCCTGCCATTGAGCTCTCTAAGATCATACCTCGAAGAATTTCTTTCCGGAATTGACATTTCATATACTTTCACAAAGGCAGTATCCTGAAGCTCATAAATTCTCTGAACTGATTGACCTGACGATGTTCCGGCGCTAATGAATTGCATCGTTCCGCTTGAACTTTTGAAAATATCCGATGGAGTTGTAAATGAATCCGGGTACTGAAATGCAGTGATACTATTGCCAATAAGCCTGGCTATACCATTTTTTGAGCAGATCCATGCTTCATTTGAGCTAACATAACATGCCGGAAATGTATTGCCGTATGATTCAGGCATGTTAACCCCAGAGGGATAGTTCTCAAATCCGCCACCATTGAATTTTATGAATGTAATTTCTGTATCAGAAGAAACTCCGAATATCATTATCTCATTTTGAGATATACCTGACATTGAAACCATTTCAAAATTTCCGGCATTGTACCGGTTGAGAACTCCTCCCGAATACATAGCGAGGGATCTTTGGTAATAGTCCAGCAGAAATATCTTTGAGGTATCCTGTGCCCATAGATCAATAAATCCTGTTGCATATATTTCAGATGTCCGCCAGTTAAAACGGGGTGTTTCGAATACGTAACTTTTTACAGTTACAGTTTCGTCGCCGCAGCCAATAAACAATATTAATGAATACAATACACTCAAAAAAGAAAGCAGTGTTCTCAAATTGAAAGATTTATTTGGGCTGGCTTGTGAAGAAGGGCAATTCGTGTAGGTGCCGAAACACACTTTACATTTAAGGTAGTTCATAAAGTTGTGGTTTATTTGTACAAATTTAACTATTTAACTGCGCAGATTGCAATGACTAATATCACAAAATCATGTAACATTTAGCTCATTATGCTTTTTTAACAAAAAAGGCCGTATGGGGGGCTGTTTTTTAAACTTCAGATAATCTATTAAGGTGGGTGTATTAATCTACAGGCTTGAACTGCTCGAATGCGTTCAGGCATTCATTGCAGTAGTGCAGTGACCTGCACAAAGTAGGTCCGAAGGGTGATTTGAGTGTGGTGTTTTTGCTGCCGCAATGGGGACAGGTAACATTCTGAAGAATCTCTATCTGTACAAGTCCGGTGTGTTTTTGCGGCGGAGCGAGTCCGTGTTTTTTTAAACCTTCAAGTCCCTTAGCAGAAATCATGTTCGTGTTCCACGGTTTATCGAAAGTAGTTTTAACTTCTACTCCGCTCACTTGCATCTTTTCGATCTGTTCTTTTACCATGTTTTCCATGTATTTCAACGCAGGGCATCCTGAAAAAGTGGGAGTCATTATAACAGATACGAAATTGTTATCGCTGACATTTACTTCTGAAATAATGCCAAGATCAACTACGGATATAGTAGGTATCTCAGGATCCATCACTTCCTGCAGCGCTTCCAATACATCTTCCTTCGATATTTTCACAAGTGAACTCAATTTTTTAATTGTCCGACAGCAATTAGATATTATATTTGGATCTTCAGCTTTGGATTATCTCTAAATTATAACTTAACAACCTGTCACTTGTCACTTGTCACCTGAAACCTGTAACCATGCTTACCACTCGGCTTTAGGGTCAAGCCTGAAGACTTCTCCCATTTCGTATATTAGCGGCTGGAGGAATTCAGTATGTACGCCCTTTCGCCCTCCGTACGCAGGCTGCCAATTAGAAGATTCGGGCAGTTTAAGCGATGCACTTTCCAATATAGGTAAAATTGTCTCAAGCCAGCGGCTTTGAAGAACTTTTTCTCCCTCAAACACACCCATTGACTTAAGTGTATCGGCTGAATCACTTTCTTCAAATATTCCAAGTGCCAGGTTGATTGTATTGTTAACCGCTGCCTGCATTCTGTTGTGGCTTTCTTCATTTGCCTTGCCGAGCTGTTTGATCCAGGTATCAGAATGCATCACATGATATTTTATCTCGCCGCGGTATTTCTTTGCAAGTTTAGCCAGATCTTCAAGTGATGATGAGGCAAGCATTTCAAACCTGAGCATCTCTGCATGATTGAAGAAAAAATTCCGCACGAGGCTGAAATCATATTCTCCAATAGGGTATTCGGTTAGATGGCAGCATTTGAAAAGCGAGGCATCGCGTGTGAATGCAATTGTGTCGGCATCTGCTTCGCCAAGGTTATGCAGAATTTCATAAATATGCTGCGCCTGCCCTATCTTATCCTGCGCGATAGAGGAAAACGCAATGTCTTCTTCAACCAGCGGACCGAGGCCTGTCCATTCGCTGTTGCGGTGACCGATTATCAGCTGGTCATCTGCGATCTTGTATAAAAATTCTTTTACTGCAGCAAGTTCCTGTTCATTATAAGCCATTTGTTATTCTGCCTCCTTAACCTTTCTTCTGTCTTCTTTCCTATCTTTAATACCATGCTCCAGCTGGTACTTGCGTATCCTATCCATGCAATAATAGTCACTTGCCTCGCGGTATGTCTTTTCGGGGGTTGATTCAAACATATCTGCATCATCATAAGCTGTAGCAGTCACATCGGCAGTTCTAACCACCCATAGATTTGATGTTTGCCTGCGGCGCGTGTATTGCTCTTTGGCAAGTATAATAGCCATTTCAGGGGTCACGGCGTGTACTATACCAACGTGAATATGCTGGTCGCCGCGTTTTTTCTGGTGGAAAACTTCGTAGGTTTCCCACTGTTCAAGCTTGTTCATTACTTCTTTCCCGTCCTCATTGGCAGGAAGCTCAAGCCGGTCTATTCTCGGATCTATAGAACTCATAGTTCAGTTACAGGTTATAGGTTACATGCTGCATGTTGTAAGTTACAAGTTGCAAATTACAAGTTACAAGTTGCAGGTAACCATTATTAGTTATTATTATTCTTTAAATAATTTATGAAAGCAAAAAGCTGTTTTGATAAGATTACTGCATCGTTTGTCAGTTTATCATGAACTTCATTGCTAATCAAGCCTACTCTTTTTAGATAAACCACCATGTTTCTGACTTCGCCGGTGGAACCTTTTGAATATCTGAGAAATTTAATAAAATCCTTTCGGTTATCATATTCAAACCCTTCAGATATGTTGTTTGAAATCGAGATTGATGCTCTTATGATCTGATCTTTTATACCGTATTCTCTGGCAAATTGTTCATTCCGGGTAATAAAAAATATATCTTCCGCAAGCTGCATTCCCTTTTGCCAAACCTCAAGGTCCTCAAACCTGTTAACTTTTCCCATAATAGTAATTAAGGTGTATTACTCTTAAATTGAAATTGTCTTCTATACTTCAACCTGAAATCTAAAACCTGAAAAACTTGTAACTTGAAACCTGTAACTTGCAATCTTTAGCTATGCTAGCGGAACAGTATATTTAGTTTCAGCCTTCAACAGCGCTTTTCTTACCCATGCGCCTTTTTCTTCAGCCCACCTTCTTACCTGCAGGCGCTCTTTATTGCATGGGCCATCGCCATTTATAACCCTTTTGAATTCTTCCCAGTCCGGCTCGGTGTACTCCCACACGCCTGTATCCGGATTTTTCCTAAGATTCGGATCAGGTATAGTTAAGCCGAGATCCCATATCTTAGGCACATATTCTTCAAGGAACTTATGGCGCATATCATCATTTGATGCCATCTTAACTTTCCATTTCATGAGTACTTCCGTATGCTGCGAGATTTTATCCGGCGGGCCGTGGAAATGCATGATAGGGGTCCACCACCTGTTAAGCGCATCCTGAACCATATCCCTTTGCTGCGGCGTGCCCGTTGCGAGATACACAACATTATCATGTCCGTATTTCAGGTGGAAAGATTCTTCACTGCAAATTCTTTCAAGCGCACGGCAATATGGTCCGTATGAACCCTTGGAGTTTGTTACCTGATTAATTATCGCGCCCGCATCTATAAGCCATGCAATGATCGCAGTATCAGCCCAGGTCATAGCGGGATAGTTGAATACATTGGAATACTTGGATTTCCCGTTGATGAGGTCATTTATCATATCTTCGCGAGTCTTGCCCAGCGTTTCAGCGGCGCTGTAGAGAAGCTGTGCATGGCCAACCTCATCCTGCACTTTTGCCATCAGCGCAAGCTTCCTGCGGAATCCCGGTGCCCGGGTTATCCATGTGCCTTCCGGCAATGCGCCTATGATCTCTGAGTGAGCATGCTGTTCTATCATGCGGATAAGCTGTTTGCGGTAAGCTGCCGGCATCCAGTCCTTAGGCTCAACTTTTTCTCCTGCGCTTACCCTTGCTTCAAATTCTGCGAGTAAAACAGGGTCTTCGCCATCTGTAAGGCTTTTGGCTTTTTCTTTTGGGTCTATCTGTGCGTTTCCGTACATTTTATTATTCCTGCCGCGGTATTAAAGCATTCCGCGTTAAATTAAATTATATAAACTTTATTTCTGGTTTGATAAACAGTGCCGGATATACTGTGCTTAAGCCGGTGTTTTTACTTTTAATCCGGTTAGAATAAAATCGCTTAAGTGTCCGGCAATCTCGCCGGGTGATTTACTGCCGTTCGGCTGGTACCATTCTGTGATCCAGTTTACTGCCGAGAGTATTGTAAGTACCGCGAATTTTTTATCTGCCGCTTCAAACACATTTTCATTTTCGCCATTTACAAGGATATGTGTAAAGCCATCCTCGTATTTGTTCCTGAGCGGAATGAACTCTTTCAGCTTTTCGGGCTTAAGGTGCCGCCACTCGCGAAGGAATACTGATGATGCGTCGAGGTCATCCGTTACGATCTTAACGTGATTACTTATGGCCATACGCAGCTTTTCTTCTGCATTGAAGTAAATATCATTCACCTCATCGATCGCTTTCAGTAAACGGTCTGCCATCCGGAAGCAGATTATTTCCAGCAGCTCATCTTTTGATTTGATGTGGCTGTACAGGCTCGCAGCTTCGATTCCAAGTGCCCGGGCTATATCTCTCATTGATGCTGCCTCAAATCCCTTTTCTCTGAACAACTTGGCCGAGGCAAGTACTATCTGTTCTTTACGTGATAACTGTACTGTTTCCATTTTTTGGTTGTCATTCCCGTAGTGGGAAGTTGTAAAATTTGCAATAAAATGACAAAAATCAACAAAACAAACGATATACTAACGCTTGTTAGGCAAATATAAATGTTTTAGATTTAAATTGCAAATTGTGTTAAGAGTAAGTGTGTTAGACTCAGAAAAGAGATTCCCGCTTTCGCGGGAATGAAATAAGCTAATGTATATCAAATTTCTCGATGGGTGATTCGATTGGTCCATCCGGTTTTTTCCCCAATGCAAACTTACGGTTCTTCCATCTGCCAAGACTCCACCAAATGGCTATCAGTATTCCCTTTGTTATAGATGTTGCAAATATTGCTATCCATATTCCGTTCATTCCGTACTCAGGCGCAAGGATAGCGGCAAGCGGGATGCGCAGCGCGGTAACCGGAAGATAAATGGCAAGCGGCGGCAATGAATTACCCGCGCCTGCAAATGCGCCGGAAAATATCTGCTCACTCATAGCGAAAAATATGCTGAATGCTGCTATCATATTATAAACCTTAGCGGTTTCTATCACTGACTGGTCAGTTGTAAATATTCCCGCTATCTGCGCAGGGAAGAAAAACAGTATAACCCCGTAGATTGACATAGGTATCCATGATAAGAACAGTACACGCCACGCGCCTTTGTTGGCGCGGTCAACATTGCCGGCGCCAATATTCTGACCAACGACAATTGACGCTGTAATTGCAAATGCTTCGCCGACCTGGTAGGGGATAGCCTCAGAGCGGTGACCTATACCAAGGGCCGCCAGACCCGTTGTGCCAAAATCAGCCACATACCGGCTGATGAAAATGTAAATGAAAGAAAACGCCAATCCTTCCAGCGAGAGCGGCAGACCGATCTTTATAGTTTCTTTTGTAACTTTCCAGTTGTACTTGACATCTTTAATTATCTTTGAGAATTTCTTTTGTACAGAAGTAATGAAGCCTTTTTTCTTTAGTAATACAAGCATTATTAAGAATACGCTTCCGTAAGATGTCATTGTGGCAATTGATGCGCCCTTAATTCCAAGATCAAATGTGAATATCAGCAGGGGAGAAAGTACTATCTTAAGGGCAAAAACTACCAGCAGTAATCTAAACGGGGTCTGTGTATTTCCGTGTCCCCTGAATATTGCGCTGCCTGATTCAAATAATATTATCGCAGGAAGCAAAACAAGTATCGGGAAAAGGTATTCATTGGCAAGTATAGCCTTTGGAGCATCAAGATTTGTGAAACCGTATAAAACAGGCAGCAGGGGGATCATAATAGCCGCAATCAGCAAGCCCCATATTACGGAATTCACAAGGTTAAGTGTGCCAATGTGTTTGGCGGATTCTTCATCCTTTGCGCCAACTGATTGTGACACCAGTGCATTAGTGCCTATCGGCACCAGCTCGCCAAGGGCAAAAGCGCCCCATGAAAGGAAAGTACCAACAGCAAGCGCTGCAAGATGCTCGCTGGATATTTTTCCTATCCAGAATGAATCAAGTATCGCCACTGCAAGACTCCTGCCCAGGTTCTGCAAGAACACAGGCCACGCAAGCCTTACTATCTGCCTGTTTAAATTTCCTGAAGTTGTAAGCAATGGTAACTTTATCTTTTCACATCAAAAAAACTTCTGAGCAATTCTCCGCACCTGTCATCCATAATGCCGCCTGTTACGCATAACCGGTGGTTAAGGGCCTTGTTATTTGTAATGTTTAGCACGCTGCCGCATGCACCTGATTTATTATCGTACGCCCCGAAATACAGGGCTTCAAGCTTTGAAAGTACTATTGCACCTGCACACATGGAGCATGGTTCAAGAGTAACATACATTGTACATCCAAGCAATACCTTAGATGATAGATATTCAGCCGCAGAGGTTAGCGCGATGATTTCCGCATGCGCGGTCGGATCGCGGAGTGTTTCTACCTGGTTATGGCCCTTGCCAATGATGTGGTTTTCAAATATCACCACCGCTCCAATTGGGATCTCATTTTTTTCATATGCTTTTTCCGCCTCTTTATAGGCATACTGCATCCAAATTTCATGCTTCATCACAGATTTAATTGATTATATGATTTCACAGATTATTGTAGTTTAGAGTTTATGAACCGTTTAAACTGAAGGCTTTTTGAACCGAAATTTATCAATAAACCGATTTCCAGCCTGAAGGATTTCAGATAATTCAAAATCTGTGAGTAATGAGTTTCATTGATCTCACTAAGTGCTTTTAACTCAACCAGAATTTTCCCTTCAACTAAAAAGTCCGCAATTCTCGTTCCCACTTTGATATTTTCATAAAATACATCTTGTTGAATTTCCCTGTTGAATTGGATTCCTGACTTTTCAAGTTCAATTGCCAGGCTCCTTTGGTATATGACTTCTGGGAATCCGTTTCCTAATGCAGAATGCACTTGCATGGCTGCTCCGATGATCTTGCCTGTAAGGTCAGAGTATTTGTAGCAATTCCTTTTATCATCAGCGAAATCCATAAATCAGTTCAATCTGTGTTGAGTTTTTTCAATTCCTGGAGCTTGTTCAGGGCTTCGAGCGGCGTCATGTTATCCAGATTGATCTTATCAAGGATATCCTTCAGCTCGTTATCTTTATATTCGAACAGGTTTATCTGGAATTCATCTTTGCGGCGTGAACGTTCTTCGCGCTTTTCCAGGTTGGCCAGAATTTCCTTCGCGCGTTTTGTAACAATATCCGGTAACCCGGCCATTTGTGCAACGTGGATTCCGAAACTGTGATCTGCTGTGCCGTCATTGATCTTATGCAGGAAAATTATTTTGTCGCCAACTTCCTTCACTTCTACCCTGGAATTTTTTATTCTTGCGTAAAGACTTGCCAGCGCGTTCAATTCATGGTAATGCGTAGCAAAAAGTGTTTTAGCTTTGGCAAGGGGATTTTCATGAATGAACTCGGTTATAGCCCATGCAATTGAGATACCGTCATATGTGCTTGTACCACGGCCCACTTCATCAAGCAGAACAAGGCTTTTGGAAGTGAGGTTATTCAGTATGTTAGCGGATTCCTGCATTTCTACGAGGAAAGTACTTTCGCCCCTTGCAATATTATCCATTGCTCCCACGCGTGTAAATATCCTGTCGCACAGTCCGATAGCAGCCTTTTTAGCAGGTACGTATGAGCCGATCTGCGCCAGCAGAACTATCAGGCCAACCTGCCTGAGGTAGGAAGATTTACCACTCATATTGGGACCCGTAATTATTATTACCTGAGTATCGGAAGAGTCGAGATTTGTATCGTTAGGCACATATTTTTCGCCCGCCGGCAAAAGCTGTTCTATTACCGGGTGCCTGCCTTCGGTGATCTCTATGCTGTCACCGTCATTCAGCGAGGGGCGGGTGTATTTATATTGCCGCGCTATTTCCGCAAAGCCCTGCATTACATCTATTATGCCTATCATAGCAGCATTCATCTGGATATCATTGGCATATTCCACCACCTGCAGCCTTACATCGGCAAACAGTTTGGATTCGAGAGCTGCAATTTTTTCGTTCGCTGTAAGTATCTTCTCTTCGTATTCTTTAAGTTCCTGTGTGATAAAACGCTCCGCGTTTACAAGCGTCTGCTTGCGGATATAGCCTTCAATCGCGTCAGCCTTCACAAGGTTTGCCTTCGATATTTCAATATAGTACCCGAACACCCTGTTGTAGCTGACCTTCAGAGAATTGATCTTTGTCCGTTCGCGTTCTTTGCGCTGGTAGTTTTCCATCCAAGCTTCGCCGGAGTTGAGAATGTTCCGCAGTTCATCAAGCTCATTATTGTAACCTGGCTTGATGATGACCTTGCTTTCCATATGTACAGAATTCTCTTCGTTTATAGAGTCATCAATTATCTTAACAAGTTCATCAAGCGGTTTAATGTTGCTGTTAATATCTTTAAGCGTTTTGCATTCTGCCTTATCAAGCTCGGTTTTTGCTTCCGAGAGATTCTTAAGCGAGTATTTCAGATTGATAAGGTCGCGAGCGACTGCACGTGCAGTTGCGATCTTTGAGATCAGTCTTTCAAGGTCGCCGATATTTTTCAATGCTGCCGCAAGGTTGATACTGAGCGGCTTATTTTCGTAAAATTCAGTAACACACTCCTGCCTTTTCTGGATCTGTGCCAGTTTCTTCAGCGGGCGGGATATCCAGTTCTTCAGCAATCTTGCACCCATTGCCGTTTGCGTTCTATCCAGAATAGATATCAGCGTTCCTTCGCGGCTGCCGCCTGCCATTGAAGAAATTATTTCGAGGTTACGCTTGGTGGAGTTATCAAGTATTATATAATCGCTTGTATCGTAATATGCTATTTTGTTTATGTGCGAAAGGTTGCCCTTTTGGGTTTCGTTGATATAGCTTAAAATTCCGCCTGCTGCAATTATTGCAAGGGGGAATTCCTCTATTCCGAATCCTTTTAATGATTTGGTTTTGAATTGTGAAAGCAGAAGTTCGCTGCAGTAATCATGACTGAATATCCATTCATCCAGCCGGGTTACAGTAAGGCGGTTTTGCACAAGCGGACTTGGTTCCATATCGATCACACCTGCGAAAAGCTGTTTCTGCGGTTTTGATATGATTATTTCAGCGGGATTTATCAGCTCGATCTGTTCCTTAGCATGCCTGAAAGGTATTTCGCAGGTAAAGAATTCGCCGGTTGAAATATCACAAAATGCTAAGCCGCATTTTTCCTCCCGTGAAAAAATGCATGCGATGTAGTTATTGCTTTTATGGTCAAGAAGTTTGTCTGAAAATGTGAGACCCGGTGTTACAACTTCAACTACATCCCTTTTTACAATACCTTTAGCAAGCTTAGGGTCTTCCATCTGTTCGCATACGGCGACCTTATAACCGGCTTTTACCAGCTTTGGGAGATAGTTATCAATTGCATGATGGGGGAATCCGGCAAGCGCAACTTCGGATGCGGAGCCGTTAGATCGTTTTGTCAGAGTTATACCCAATACCTTAGAAGCAATATGCGCATCGGTATCGAAGGTTTCGAAAAAATCGCCCATACGGAACAGCAGCACAGTATCAGGGTACCTGGCCTTGATCTGTGAATACTGCCGCATCAAAGGTGTCTGGGCTTCTGCCATTAAATATGGTTAAAAATTATGGGAATTCACAAAAATACTCTAAAATTGAGGGAGTTTCAATTGAGAAAATTAGCAGTGGCCGGCATTCGGTGCCAAATTCGGTATGAGAGGATTATTCCTTAATCAAATACAGCCTGTTATCTTCAACCAGGTACATCATTGGAGCTATGGGAATTTTGGGATACACTTTTCTTAGCCTGACGGTTTCACTAAGTGTAAAATCAATTTCATTACCTATTTCGAACATTGGGGCAAATGCGTTGAACTGTGTTTCAGCTTGCTCTGTTGTCCACCCTGCGGATTTTACCATTTCTTCAATGAATGTTTTTTTCTTTGAAATGAGGTTCACCATTCCACAATGATTGTGGCCGATGAGAGCAATATGTTTAACTCCCCCTATCGCGATAGCAAAAGATACCTTGAATTCGCTGTACCTTAGGTTTGCGCCTCCTGCGCGGATTATGAATGCAAAGTTATCCGGTACATTCAGGTGTTTGCGGTTATCCATACACATACCTATGAGAAGCTGAGCGCTGGTATATGTTGAAAAAGGCTTCTTCAGGTTATGATACTCCAGCAGGTTGCCTATGGGTGTATCGCGGTATTCAGTCGGGATATCGGAAGCTGATTCAATTTTAATGAGTCTATCCATATTTTTTGCTGTTTATGAGTTGTTTTTTGTTTGAATTGGCAAAATATGAAAATATATGATACCATAAAATGTCAATTTAATTAAACCATATAAATACTTAATTTGCATGCATTATCCGGAAAAGAATTTTACTATATTAGAAGATATTGTATGTTTATAACATTTGAAGGACTCGATTTTTCAGGCAAATCCACGCAGGCTAAAATGCTGCATGAATACTTGCTTTCTATTGGAGTAAAATGTCTGCTGCTTAGGGAGCCGGGCGGTACGAAGATTTCAGAGAAAGTTAGGGAGATAATCCTTGACCGTAAACATATAGAAATGACACCTTTAACTGAGTTTATGTTGTTTTCCGCTTCCAGATCGCAGCTTGTAAGCCAGGTAGTAAAGCCCCATATTAGGAAGGGGTATGTGGTTATCTGTGACAGGTATTATGACTCTTCCACTGCCTACCAATCATACGGCGGCAGCCTGGAACTTAAGGACGTACAGAAAGTTAATGAAATAGCCACCGGCGGACTGAAACCGGATTTGACGATTCTGATAGACCTTACCCCAAAAGCTGCCTTCAGCAGGGCACATAAACGCGCAAGCGCCAAAGACAGGATGGAAATCAAGAACCTTGCTTTTTATAACCGGGTGTATAAAGGATTCAAAGATATAGCAAACCGTAATAAGAAAAGATTTGTTGTAATTAAGGGTTCTCTTACTATAGAAGAGATTGGCCTGGCCATTAGAAAAACCGTAAATAAGAAACTTAATATCTCCAATGAATAAACTCCAAATGAGCAAACTCCGTATGAGTAAAATGAACATTTACAAAAAGCTCTTCCTTCTCTTAATTTTTGCTACATTCCTTTCGGTGACAGGCTTTAAAGGCGCCGATGGCGATGATGATGTTTATACGCAGATCAATAAGAACATGGACGTATTCGGCAAGTTGTATAAGGAAATCATGCTGGATTACGTAGATGAAATTGACGGCGATAAATTCATGAAGGCTGGCATTGAAGGAATGCTTGGTACACTTGACCCGTACACTAATTTCCTGGATGAATCCAGGAAGGATGAGATCGACCTGATTACAACAGGAAAGTACGGTGGAGTTGGCATTTCGGTTGGTATGAAGGATAGTATGATAGTTATAACAGATATACTTGAAGGATATTCAGCTCAAAAAGAAGGTCTCAGGCGCGGAGATAAGATCATTGAAATAGACGGCTCAAGCATGTTAGGAAGAAAAGTGAGCGAAGTGCGGACATATACCAGGGGCGAACCGGGAACACAGCTAAGGGTAAAAGTTCTTCGCGGCGATAAGGAGCTGGACTTTACCCTGACCAGGCAGGAGATACAGCTTAAAAATGTGAGTTACAAAGGTACGATTGAAGAAGGAATTGGCTATATAAAGCTTGACCGCTTCAGCCGGTATGCGGAAAATGAAATAGTTGACGCTATTACCGAGATCAAAGCAAAAGGTGAAGTAAAAGGAATAATTCTGGATCTAAGAGGCAACCCGGGCGGCTTGCTTGATGCAGCGATCGGGATCCTGAGCAAATTCAACAACAAAGGCGACCTGCTTCTTACCACCAAGGGAAGAAAGCTCGATTCAGAGCGTAAATACTTCTCCGCCGAAAACCCGATACTTGACAGGAACGTACCGCTCGTTGTTCTGATAGATGAAGGCTCTGCATCAGCTAGCGAAATAGTTGCAGGCGCTATACAGGATCTTGACAGGGGGGTGCTTGTTGGGACTAGATCATTCGGCAAAGGGCTTGTCCAGGTATTCCAGCCACTCAGCTTCGGCAACCAGTTGAAGATAACCAACCAGAAGTATTTTACACCAAGCGGCAGGTGGATACAATCAAAGAATTATTTTAAAGAGAATAAATACGGAGTGTTTAAACCTAACCCGTACTTTAACCAGAAGGAATTTAAAACCCTGAATGGCAGAACTGTTCTTACCGAAGGCGGAATTACTCCTGATTACGTAGTTGATGTTATTAAAGATAACGAGCTGCTTGAAGCGCTGAATTATGAGGACATGTATTACAGGTACGCAGCGGTTTACGCGGCTGAAAATCCGGACGGGGCTAATTTCACTATGAATGACGGTGTTTTAAATGGTTTCCTGAATTACATAAGTACTGCTGATTTTTCATTCAACACCAATGCAGAGCGTGAGCTTGCGCAGCTCAAGAAGGATACCGAAGACAAGATGTATTCTGAAAAAGTTAAAAGCTACATTTCACTGCTTGAAGGCGAACTGAAGACTGAAAAGTTCAAAGATTTTGAAAGCTCAAAGCCGGTTATTTCACAGAAGCTTGAGGCGGAAATAATGCGAAGGTATAATAAACCCGAAAAACTTGTGGTTGAAACCGGGCTTAAAGAGGACCTCCAGCTTCAGGAAGCGTTAAGGATAATTAAAGACAGGGGACTTTACAACAGCATGCTTGAACCTAAGTAATTAATTCTATCAATGACTTTCTATAATACAGAAAGAGTGTTTTGAGTATTGACGTAATTCTCCTGCTGGTATCAATAGGTATAGCGGCAGGGGTGCTCTCGGGTTTATTTGGAGTAGGCGGAGGAATTATCATAGTTCCTTCGCTTATTGCTGTTTATGGATACATTCATTTTGAATCTCCTTACCTTGTACACATCGCTATCGCAACCAGCCTCTTCATTATAATCTTTACAAGTCTGTCGTCATCACATAAGCATTTTTCTCACGGTAACGTACAGTGGAAGGAAGCACTTATTATAGGACTTTCAAGCGCTGTAACTGTATTTCTGTTTTCCAAAATAGCGGTACTCTTGCCGGGGGAAGTTTTGAAGAAAATATTTTCATTTGTGCTGGTCATAGTGGCATTGAAGATGCTCTTTACAGGCAAAAAGAGTCATGAAGAAAGAGAGAACAGCGAACCCGGAACTTACAGTATATGGATCAGTATTGGAATTGGTACCCTTAGCGGAGCAATAGCCGCGTTTTCCGGACTGGGCGGGGGAGTATTTGTCATTCCGCTGATGCACTACCTGATGAAGATACCTTTTAAAAAAGCCATTGGTACATCTTCTGCAGCAATTTTGATCACTGCTGTAGCTGGAGTATTGAGTTATCTTATTAATATGCCGGCAGGGTCTGTCACTTTACCATATTCATTTGGAATGGTTGATACGGTTTCGAGTATTCCTGTTATTGCGGCTTCAATTCCGGCTGCGAGGCTGGGAGTTTATCTGAACAGGAAAACGCACCATTACTTATTGACCAAGCTGTTTGCTGTTTTCATCCTTGTTGTCTGCATCAAGCTTATTTTTTTCTAGTTCCTTTTCTTTGCTGCCACCCGGATTACTGACATTCGCGCTTTCCATGCCATTTCCCGCAGTTGTGTTTATTCTGCCCGGATCTATGCCATTGCCGTTCTTAACCGAGAATTCTTCGTATGCATTGATGATATCCTTTACCAGGCGGTGCCTTACCACATCTTTTTTCTCCAGGTAAACAAATGCTACGCCTTCGACATTTTTTAAAATGTTCTGTATCTGTACTAATCCCGAAGTTTGTTTGGTTGGAAGATCTATTTGAGTAATATCACCCGTAATAATACATTTAGAATTAATGCCAAGTCTGGTAAGGAACATCTTCATCTGCATTGATGTAGCGTTCTGGGCTTCATCAAGTATCAGGAAAGCATTGTTAAGGGTTCTTCCCCGCATGTAAGCAAGCGGAATGATCTCAATAATATTTCTTTCGAAATATGCTTTAAGCTTATCGGCGGGAACCATATCTTCAAGCGCGTCAAAAAGCGGTTTGAGGTATGGATTCACTTTTTCGGAAAGGTCGCCGGGCAAGAATCCCAGGCTCTCGCCTGCTTCTACTGCCGGGCGCGAAAGCACGATCCTGTTAACCTTCTTTGCCTTTAGTGCTGCCAGTGCAATTGCAACGGCAAGGTATGTTTTACCGGTACCTGCGGGTCCTATCGCAAAGACGATCTCGTTGTTTTTAGTTTTCCTGAAAAGCTCCAGCTGTCCAACGGTTTTGGGTTTAATATAATCGCTTTTTTCAACCAGGATAACGTCATCAAGCTCTTCGCGTCTGAGCCCTACGCGCTTTTCAAGCGCAGAATCCTGTGAGCCGGTTACAAGCTCAATAATGAGATGTACATCGCCTTCTGTGATCTTGCCCTGCCGCTTCTGCAGCAGCATTAGCTCTTTGATTATCACTTCTACAATTGCAAGCTCAGCTTCATCACCTTTGAGGAAAATGTTTTCTCCTCTTAGCGTGATATTTGAAGCAAAGTGTTCCCTCAGGAGATCAATGTTTTTTTCGTTGACCCCTGCGAAATTCATCAGGTCTATGCCTTCGAGTGTAATGTTCTTATCCGTTACTATCAATTAATTTAGCCTTTATTTGATTACAGGTTGAGTATAAAATAACTGTTTCGGTGTGATAAAAGTTCTGATAAATAAACAAGCCCTTGAACCGAAGTCCAAGGGCTTGAAGTACTTTGCTTAAAATACAGTAAGACAAAGTCAGATTAAATAAGCGTTAATTATTTCTTAACGTCTTTCTTTTCATCTTTCTTTACGTCTTTTTTCTCATCTTTTTTTACGTCTTTCTTTTCATCTTTCTTAACATCGGTCTTTGTATCGGTAGTAGTCTTTACTTTTCTTGTTTTTCTGTATTTCTTTGACTTGTTCTCAGCTTCTTTTTTCTGAGCGTCGGTGAGTGTGGGGATCTTCAGACACTGACCTGGATAGATCAAGTTAGGATTAGTAACTTTCTGATGTCTGCCTTTTACTTTGTCCATGTTTGCAACGCCATTTTTGTTAGCGTCCCAAATTGCTGGCCAGTAGTACGGTGATCCGTATTTCATTTTGGAGATTTTCCAGAGACAATCACCTTTTACAACAGTGTAGCAAGCTTCGTTAACCGGTGTACCTTCCCAGTCAGCAAGTTTCTTCTTCATAGAAGCATACCTGTCCTGGAATTCTGGTAAGCAGCGAGCTTTGTCTTTTGTGATGTCATCGAAGTACATCTTACGAGCGTCAGCCGGTGTTCCAACTTTGCCGTTGATTTTCTTCTCTGTCTCTTCGAATTTTTTTCTGAAATCAGCAACGCCGCTTTTGGTTGTTCCAACTAAAGCGTAAAGATCGTTCTCGCATTTTTCGAGTTCTTTATCTTTGTTAGCTGATGTTCCTTTT
>JACSRQ010000157.1 GCA_014879675.1 Ignavibacteria bacterium | reverse complement strand
TAATTGCCGGGTAAAATTTTAATTATTTTAGAGGGTCAAAATTCAATCACTTTATTTTTTCGGAGCCTATGAAATTTTTCATCTTTACTTTGTTTCTAAATTTTACACTCTTTAATTTTACAAATTTATATTCTCAGCACTCAAACCCTGATGTTGAAAAACACCGGGAAACGGCTATTTCAATTAAAAATCTTGCACTCAACGACCCTCATGGTTATCACTTATTGGAGAAATTAGTTGAATTTGGTCCGAGGCTTTCTGGTTCCGAAAATCTTATAAATGCCGAAAATTTTCTTTTAGAACTGCTACAAAATTATGGATTTGATACAGTCTATTATCAGAATGTAGAAGCGCCCCATTGGGTAAGGGGTAATACTGAGAAATTAAATATTATCTCACCATACATTGAAAAAAAGCACCTCGCTATCAGAGCATTAGGCAACAGTATAGGTACTAACGGTGGAGAGATTAATGCACCCGTAATAATGTTTGATAATTTTGACCAATTAGAGGAAGCTAAAGAATCTGTAAAAGGCAAAATTGTTTTCTTTAACAATAAATATGACCAAACTTTGTTAAATACTTTTGAAGGGTATTCTAAAGCGGTGAGGTACCGGGTTGATGGTGCTTGGCGTGCCGCAAAATACGGTGCAAAGGCTGTGTTAATTAGATCAGTAACAACTTCTTTCGATAATGTACCTCACACAGGCACTTTGCGGTATGTAGATACTATTCCGAAGATTCCCGGAGCTGCCTTGGGTGTGCAAGATGCAGAATTTCTCGCATCTCTTATCCAAAATTCGGGCGAAGTTGTACTTTCGTTAAATCTTAGCTGTGAGATGAAAGGGTTAACTACCGTTAAAAATATAATTGCGGAAATCAGAGGTAGCGTAAAACCTGAAGAAATTGTGTTAGTTGGCGGGCATATTGACTCTTGGGATCTTGGTGACGGCTCACACGATGACGGTGGCGGATGTATGCAGTCTATTGATGTTTTGAGAATTTTCAAAGTATTGGATCTTAAGCCTTCACGAACAATCAGGTGTGTTCTTTTTGCGAACGAGGAAAACGGATTGAGGGGCGCACTTGATTACGGCAAAAATTCAAAAGAAATGGGCGAAAAACATATTGCGGCAATTGAATCGGATGCCGGTGTTTTTACTCCCAGAGGCTTCAAAGCTAAAACTGACTCTCTAACTCTATCCAAATTACAATCATTTTTACCGTTGTTACAGTTAACGGGAATTGAATGGGTAAAACCGGGAGGCGGTGGTGCCGATATTAATCAAATTCCTGATGTTAGAGCTTATATAGGATATTCACCCGATGAACAGAGATATTTTGACCTTCATCATTCTGACAACGATACTTTTGATAAAGTAAATTTACGGGAGATGCAATTAGGTACCGCTGCAATGGCAATCTTAACCTTCTTGATTAGCGAAGAGGGGCTCGATTAATTTTAAATGATTGCTAATCCGGTATGAACCCGTATAAAAGTCTAAAAAACCTGCCGAAAGGGATGTGGGTATTATTTTTCACTACCCTCATAAATAGAAGCGGTTCAATGTTTCTTACTTTTTTAGTGATCTACCTTTCAAAATACAAAGGCATACCGGTTGAGGAGGCTGCAATCTCTCTTTTTGTTTACGGAATTGCAGCACTATTTACATCACCCGTAATTGGAAGAATTTCTGATAGAACGGGAAAAATAATAATATTAGAACTCTCGCTCTTTTCAACCGGGGTACTTATGTTGTTTTACCCCTTCATTGATAGTTTCTATTTGATATTAGTTCTCACTTTTATTGTTTCGGTTGTAAATGAAGCTTTCAGACCCGCAATTTTAGCTTTAATTGCGGAAATGGTTACACCCGAACAGAGAAAACCGGCTTTCGCATTAAACAGGTTAGCAATAAATCTAGGCTTGAGTGTAGGTCCGGTTTTGGGTGGCTTTCTTATGGCTGTAAATTACGACCTGATTTTTTATATTGAATCAGTTACATGTATAGGAGCTTTCGCATTCTTATTTTATTCAAGAAAATATCTCAAACAATACGATATAGTTTACTCAAGAGAGAAAACTGAAACAGAAGAGGGCAGTTTAAAACCCAAAGGACTTTCACGATTTAAGTTTCATGACGGAGTTCTGTTCTATTTTCTGATAAGTATTATGCCGGTATCATTGGTAGTTTTTCAGCAATTAGGCACTTATTCAGTGTATGTTGTAGAGAAACTAAATCATCCCGAGTATATTTTCGGATTTTTGGCTTTAATAAACACAACTTTAATTATCTTTTTAGAAGTACCGGTTAATAGTTGGATGTATAAGGTGAGCGATAAAAGGCAATTGATAATTGGTGCTTTTCTAACAGCTATCGGGTTTGGTTTAACGGCATTTTCACCCGGTCTTTATTTTATCGGATTTACAATTGTGATCTGGACTTTCGGAGAAATGATATTTTTCCCATCGTCTGCAAATTATGTAGCGTCAATTTCGCCAAAGGAACGAAGGGGGGAGTACATGGGATTGTATCAGGTTACATTTAATTTATCTTTTTCGTTAGGTCCTTTTCTTGGCACATTAACCTTAGAAAAATATGGTCCCTATGTTTTATGGATAGGGACCTTTGCTGCAAGTATGCTTTCCGTAATAATGCTCTTTAAGTTAAAAAGCAGGAGGAGCGAGGAACTAACGGTTAGCAATTAGTATTATTTTTTCAGTGAGTGGTGTACTATGTGTAAAACCAAAATCTGTCAGAATTTTCTGCAAGACTTCGTGAGTATCATTAATTCTTCCGTAGTGAATAGCTAACCAAGTCGGCAATTCTAATATAACATTCATAAAATACAAATAAGCAATTACCGAAGCGAACCAGATATTAGTTTCAGCCCAAGGTTGAGCATAATCAATATTTAAGTAGGTTTTAACTTCCGAAAAAGACTTCTCTAACTTCTTTAGTGAGTTACCTTGCAATTTAATATCACAATTAAGACTATCTGCAAGATCCATACCGCAAAGAAGGAGAACAAAGCCCTTTTGATTTTCGGTTAAAGCCACAGCCTGCCAATCAATCTTAATGCCGGGGATAAATTCGAACAATTCTTTGGAATAAAAATCTAAATCGGCAAGTTCTAAAGGGAGCTCCATCTGTTTAATCCGGTTTGAATACCATCCTGAAAGTTTAGTAGAATGGGTTAAAAGGGAAGCAGATGAGGCGTTTATTTTTTGTAGTAGATCCTGATTTATTATAGGATGATTAAAGGCTAAGTGGTCTTTAAGAGTTGCATTTTGCCCATCAATCATATTTAATTCTCCGTTAAATGAAATGCTTTCAGGTGTATTAATAAATTTTCTAAAGCTTAATATAAACATATTGTTAAATTTTTATGAAACAAGGCAGGTTTGTCACAGATCACAAAAAATGTGATATCAGTCAAAGCCACATATTTATGTAGGTAAAAGTTGTAAATTCAAAGAATTATTAGTGTGAAGTTGAGCAAGAGGGGGGGGATTGGTTCTCTCTAATAATTTCTAAAATAAAATTATCCTGCTATCAGCTTTTCAATGATATCAGTTGTCTTAATACCGTCCGCTTCTGCGTTAAAATTTGTTATGAGTCTATGCCTTAATACAGGCTTGGCTACTTTTTTAACATCTTCAATTTCAGGTGAAAATCTGCCGCTGAGAATTGCATTCGTCTTCGCTCCAAGCACAAGGTATTGCGAAGCTCTTGGACCCGCGCCCCACTCAAGCCAGTCATTAATGAATTTCGGTGTGTTTGCTCCGCCCGGTCTCGACCTGTTTACAAGGTTCACGGTGTAATCGATCACATTATCAGCAACCGGAACGCGCCTTACAAGATCCTGCAGCATTATGATCTCATCCTTCTTCAGTGCGATATTGAGTTTCGGCTTATACATGCTGGTTGTGAGCTTTATTATATCCATTTCTTCGCTTATAGAGGGATAGTCCAGCCAGATATTGAACATAAACCTGTCCAACTGCGCTTCCGGCAGGGGATAGGTTCCTTCGTGTTCTATCGGGTTCTGCGTTGCGAGTACAAAAAACGGCTCATCGAGCGTGTAAGTATTTCCTGCAGCGGTTACCCTGTGTTCCTGCATCGCTTCAAGCAGTGCTGATTGTGTCTTCGGGGGAGTTCTGTTTATCTCATCAGCAAGCACCATGTTCGCGAACACCGGCCCGTGTATGAATTTAAAACTCTTCGAGCCTGTTGAAAGGTTATCTTCAAGTATCTCGGTACCAACAATATCGCTCGGCATAAGGTCAGGGGTGAACTGTATCCTGCTGAATTTCAATTCCAGCGCGTCAGCAAGAGTCTTAACAAGCAGTGTTTTAGCCAATCCGGGAACACCCACAAGCAGGCAGTGTCCTCGGGAAAGAATGGCAATAATTATCTGGTCAATTATTGCTTCCTGGCCCACAATTACTTTTGCAACTTCGCTTCTCAGCTCGTTGTATTTTACGTTAAGATATTTAACCAGCTCAACATCGTTTTGTGATGCCTTGCCATTAACATGTTCAGGGGCTTTTGATGTGACGGTCTTGGATTCTTCCATTATATAATAATAGTTCTGTATTTCAATATTTCCGAAAACATCGGATGGTGTTAACTGCAGCTTGTATCTTACATCCGGTTTACCGCAGCTAGTCTATTTCAATGCCGTTAGCATCATAAACTTTCACTTCACCGAATTTTTTAAGCTTATCTTTTACCGCTGATGCATCGCCTGATACTACTATCACAAGATTATCCGGATGAATATATTTCTTCGCTGCATCAAGGATGTCTTTTTTAGTCAGGTTGTTTATAGTGCTGATATACTTATTATAATAATCCCTCGGCAGGTTATATAGTTTCAGGTTAATTACCCTTGAAGCTACTGCATTTGCCGTTTCAAGCTGAAGCGGGAATACACCTGTCATGTAATTCTTAACCGTTTCAAGTTCTTCATCTGTAACTTCCTCAGCCACCATCTTTTTCAGGTCATCTATTATATATGTTATCGCTGAATCTGTCACATCATTTCTCACGTCTGTATCGACTGAAAAATCGCCGGTAAGCAGCCTTGGACCGAAACTGCTTCTTGCGCCATAAGTAAATCCGTGCTTTTCGCGCAGATTGTAATTTATCCTTGATCCAAAATAACCGCCTAAAATAGTGTTCATTATTGTTACTGCGATATAGTCCGGATTGTTCCGCGGTATTCCTTTATGGCCTACTTTCAGGTTTGATTGAACCGCGCCGGGTTTATTGACAAGGTAAACATATTTGTTGGAATCCGGTTCATCATATTTGAATTCCGTCAGGTTGTTAGTTCCATCTTTTGGCAGTGAAGAAAATTTCTCCTCCACGATTTTTAGCGCTTCTTCCTTTGTGATATCACCTACGAAAGCAATAATAAGATTAGAAGCGTAATAATTGCCCTTGTAAAAATTCTCAAAATCAGCCTTAACCAGCTCTTTTACGCTTTCTTCCGTTCCTTCGGCTGGATTCCCGTACGGGAAATCGCCAAATACTTTTTTATTGAACATCCTGTCGCTCAAGTGTCCGGCATCATCTTTGCTCTGCAGAATTGAAGAGAGCCTTTGCTCTTTCACTCTTGATATCTCTTCTTCTGAAAACACCGGATTCAGCACAACATCAGCCAGTACATCAATTCCTGTTGCAAGATGTTTTTTTAATACCGAGAGCGATACATAACTTCCATCCCAATCACTTCCGGCATTCAGACTTCCGCCAATGAAATCTATTTCTTCGGCAATTTGTGTCGCGTCGCGGTTAGTTGTGCCTTTGGTCAGCAGTTCAGCAGTAAGTGATGATAGACCGAATTTATTCCCGTCAAAAGTTGAGCCGGCATCCTTGAATACCAGCCTCACGGAGACTGCAGGTATTTTGTCGTTTTCTATAACAAGTACATTTATACCGTTCTGAAGTGTTGTATCAAAATATTCCGGAAAATGAACGTCTTTCGGTGGCCCGGGTTTCGGGGGATTAGTTCTGTCAAGTACTTCCTGTGCCGCTGTATTATTGGTCATGATTACGATTAATATAATAGATACAATTTTTAAAAGTGTGTTCATTATTTGATTCCGGCGGAAGGCAAATAGTTCAGTACTACTCTTCTGGAGTTATCAATGTATTTGATAGCTGCTTCCTTCAGGTCTGCCAGTGTTACGCTCATATAGTTATCTATATTAGTGTTAATAAGCCCCGCATCCCCGTAAAAGATCTCGTAATGTGAAAGCATATCAGCCTTTGTCAGGTTGGTTTGCTGCCTGAAGGTATCTCTTGTTTCTACCCTGTTCTTGATCTTTTGAAGCTCGCGCTCAGTGATTTTTCCTTCTTTAACCTCATCAAAGATCCTGTCAATTTCCGCACTAACTGTTTCAATCTCAACTCCGGGCATCAGAATAGCGTAATAATACAGAATGCCTGAAAGCTCACGTCCTTCAACCCAGCATCCAACATCAGAAACAAGCTGTTTATTATATACCAGCTCGTTATAAAGCCTCGAGCTGTCACCGGTTGAAAGTATATCAGTCAAAATATCGAAAATGTAAAATTCCTTCGAGTGTTCTTTTGGCAGCTTATATGCACCGAATATTCCGGGCAGCTGCACTTCATCAAAAATATCTTTCTTTATCTCACCTGCAAGCGGTACATCCTTAAACCTTGCTTTATGGCCGTTGGTACCAGGTGGAATGCTGCCGAAGTATTTTTCAGCCAGGCGAAGTGTTTTATCCTCATCTATATCGCCTGCAATTGTAAGCACCGCATTGCCGGGGACGTAATACTTCTCATAAAACTCTTTTATATCTTTGATGGTCGCCTTTTTTATATCGCCAACATCACCAATGGTATCCCAGCCGTAACAGCTATTGGGGTAAAGCAATGGCGGGAATTCCAGTGAAACACTGCCGTAGGGCCTGTTATCAAAAACCTGTTTCTTCTCTTCGATAACTACGCCTTTCTGCACTTCAAGACTTTCTTCAGTTACCGAAAACTCGAGCATACGGTCAGATTCGATCCATAAACCGAATTCAAGCTGGTTTGCAGGCGCAAGGATATAATAATTTGTTTTATCTTCGGTAGTATATGCGTTGTTTTCGCATCCAGCCATGAGCGAAAGGCTGTCATACTCGCCGGGCTCCATGTTCTGTGAGCCTTCAAACATAAGGTGCTCGAACAAGTGAGCGTAACCGCGCTTATCAGTATCTTCATTTTTTGAACCTACATGATAGCACAGATTTATCGCTACAGATGGAATGTTATCATCTTTGCAGAGTATTACCCGCAATCCGTTCGCCAGTATATGTTTGGAAAATTCGATGCCTTTTCTGCCGGCAGGGGGATCAAAACGCTTATTGTTCATTAATTCAGTTTGCTTTCTTTTCTTTGGGCAGGTAGGTTAATACAACCCTGTTTTCTTTTCTCAGGTATTTCTCTGCCGCGTTATTCAAATCTTCAATTGTTACATTTAGGTAATCATTCACAGCAGTATTTATTTTGCCGGTATTCCTGAAATACGTCCAATAGCTTGCCAGCGCATCACCTTTTCCTAAAACCGTTTGCAGGCTGGAAGTATATTCGTTCTCTATCGAATTCTTTGCTTTGTCAAGCTCTCTCGCCGAAACATTGTTAGTGCTCATACCATCTATAATAGATGTTATTCCGCTTATCATTGTATCAGTATTTGAGTTCTTGAATCCGGTGGAATAAACTATCAGTAATCCCCCAATTTCGTTATCCCAAACAAACGCGCCCGTAGTCTTTGCGATCTTCCTGTTATATACTATTTCATTGTAAAGCCTTGAGCTTCTGCCATCACCAAGTATCATTGAAAGCAGTTCAATGGCTTGGGCATCTTTGTGTTTCAGACCGGGTATTTTGTAAGCGATATAAACTGCAGGAAGCTGAACATTATCATATATAGTATCGCTTAATTCACCCTGGTTGTAAATGAGCGGGGGGTAAGAATTCTTCTTTGTATTTGCAGGCTTCAGTTCGCCGAAATATTTTTCAGCGAGTGTGCGTGCATTATCATAATCTATATCTCCTGAAATTACCAATACAGCATTATCAGGTGAATAATACTTATGATAAAATTCCTGTGCATATCCAAGGTCTGCGCTGTTAAGATCTTCCATGCTGCCTATTGGTGTCCATTCATAAGTCTGATCCTTAAAAGCCCTGCTCATCATTTCACTCCACCTCGAGCCGTACGGAGCATTATCATATCTTTGTCTTTTTTCTTCTTTTACAACATCGCGCTGGTTATCAAAATTTTCCTGCGTTACCTGGAGCGTGCCCATGCGGTCTGATTCAAGCCATAGCAGCAGTTCAAGCTGGTTCGAGGGAGCTGTTTGATAGTAATTTGTTCTATCCTGATTAGTTGAACCATTTAGATTCCCGCCGGCATTTTGTATATAATTAAAGTGTTCTGTCTTTGCAACATTTTTTGAACCCTGGAACATCATGTGCTCAAAAAGGTGCGCAAAACCCGTTCTGCCCGGATCTTCATCCTTCGAGCCGACATGGTACCAGATATCAACGCAAACTATTGGATTTGTAGCATCTTTGTGCAGGATAACATGTAATCCGTTAGGCAGGTCAAATTCTTCAAACTCTATATTGCTGAGGCGGGCTTTTAAATGTGATGATGTTGCTAACATTATTAAGATAATTAGAATTCTTGTCATGAATATGGCTATTATGACTGTTAAACAGGTAAGATAACAACTGTCTCTTATACACATCT
>JACSRQ010000179.1 GCA_014879675.1 Ignavibacteria bacterium | reverse complement strand
GTAGATTACCCAGAAATAGTCTGTGTTAGAAACGATACCAATAAAGGAACAAGCCAAAGAAATAAAGGGCTTCAAATATCGCATGGAAAGTATGTCGCATTTGTAGATTCTGACATTGAATTATTAGAGAATCATACATTTGATATGTTAGTAGAATTCCTCAAAAAAAACAAAGATGTAGGGCTAGTTGCACCACAGTTAGTTCTTGATAACGGCGAAATACAATTGAGCTGTAAGAACTTCCTTAGTTTCTATACTCCAATTATGAGAAGATTTGATTTTTTGCCTTTTATCAAAAAGACTCGATTGTATCGTGATCAATTACTCGCTGATTGGGATCATCGCGAAACAAGATATGTGGATTATACAGTTTCTGCATTTTGGGTATTTCGAAAAGAGATATATAACAACATTGGTGGCTTGGATGAAAAGATTTTCTATGCTCCAGAGGATGTTGACTATTGTCTGCGTATAAGGAAGTCAGGCTATAAAGTCGCATATTTCCCGAGCGTTAAAGTCAAACATCATTATCAAAGGATTACACGCAAAATCTTTTCGAAAATTACCTATGAGCATATTAAAGGACTTCTTTACTATTTTAAAAAACACAAATATCTGTTGAAACCAAAAATCTAATAATTTAATGCTTCTAGATAAATACTACTATCCTCCTGTTAATTTTTACTCGGTTTGGTTTTCAGAGTTGGTGCTTCGTTTCCTTAGATCAAACGGAAAGAAAGTTGATAGCAGCGATACTATTCTTGATATTGGCTGCGGACTCGGAAACCATTGTTTCAGCCTGTTAGAATATTCACGTAAAGAACTATACGGATTTGATATCTCAAAAGAGACCATTGACCTGCTGAATACTTTCGGAAAAAGAGTTGTTTTCAGGAATGTTGATATTTGTAAAGATGATATTACGGAGCTGAAAAATAAGTTCAGCATAATCTTTTCTTCTGATGTGTACGAGCACGTAGATGATCCGCAGGTTATGCTTGATAATGTATATGCTATGCTCAGGCCCGGGGGAGTGGTTAGCATTACTTTCCCCAATCTCGATAACCATGGGCATAACCAGTTAACCAGCATTAAAGAGTTTACTGATAAACTTGATAAAACCGGTTTCAAAGATTACAAGATCATTATAGTAGAAGGACTTTCGTTCCCGTATAAAGTATTTACTGAATTGTATGAAGTATTTCAGAATCTTTCTGATAAGATGTACGGCATTAAGCGGAATGCAAACAGGATGCCGGAGTCAGATGAATTTCATGAAATGTATGCATTCAAAAAAATAAACAAGATCAAAAATAAAACGCT
Source organism: Ignavibacteria bacterium (assembly GCA_014879675.1). Classification (GTDB taxonomy): domain Bacteria; phylum Bacteroidota; class Ignavibacteria; order Tepidaquicellales; family OLB5; genus OLB5. Next base: position 7,515 of record JACSRQ010000179.1, on the reverse strand, counting down.
GTTGGTTAGATTCATCAACTTGTGTTATGATATTATGAAACGAATTTGCAGGCTTTCTTCAATTTACACCACAGTTCCGGATGGCGAAGGTATCAAAAATAAGAGATTTCTTTTTTTTTCCAGAAAATAAAAGTTAACTAACTTGTCCACATTCAAAGAAAGAATAATTCTTTTTATTTCTGATTTCTTGACGATTAATATTGCGTGGACAGTTTACTACATGGTACGGATTGAATCAGGGTGGATTCCATACACAACACCAACTTCGTTCCTGATACCGCTTGGCGCAGTTTATGTTTACTGGTTACTCATTTTCCTGTTTTCGGGAATGTACCAGCATTGGTTTGTTCGTTCGCGGTTTGACGAGTTTTCACAGGTTGTTAAAACTGTTTCGCTGGGCTGCTTCATCCTGTTCTTTATAATATTTCTTGATGATGCACTGAGTGATACAAAGGCAATATCAAGGTACCTGATATTGATCTATTGGGGTCTAATGATGCTTTCAGTCGGCTTCGGAAGGATCCTTATCAGGAGCTTCCAGAAGAACATGCTTGAAAAGGGCATGGGACTAAGGAAATCGCTTATTATTGGCGATGGTCCCCGTGGCACTGAACTCGAAGCTTTGATCGGAAAATTTCCTCAGCTAGGGTATAACAACGTCGGATTTGTGCCCGTTAGCGCCAAAGCGAAAAAAGGGCAGTTGGGCCAGCTTAAGGATCTTGATAAAATCGTTAAATCAGCAGGTGTTTCTGAAATACTGATAGCACTGGAACCGAGTGAGAGGGATAAGCTCATCGAGATTATACGCTACTGTCCGCAGGGCAGCGTTAATCTGAAGATACTGCCTGATACCTACGAGATAATCAGCGGCATGGCAAAAACAAACCAGCTATATGGCGTTCCTCTGATAGAGGTAATGCCCGAGATCATGTCTTATGGTTCAAAGTTGTTTAAAAGGGTGCTTGATATTGTAATGTCTTTGGCTATTTTGGGATTAACATTGCCGCTAAGTTTGTTAGTATCATTGCTGATAAAGCTCAGTTCAAAGGGGCCGGTGTTTTATACCCAGGAGCGTGTTGGCAGGAACAACCGTCATTTTAACATGATAAAATTCAGGTCGATGAAAATGAACTCTGAAGAATATGGACCTGAATGGGCTGGTGAAAAAGATCCGCGAATAACCTGGGTAGGAAAGATAATCCGGAAAATTTATTTTGATGAAGTTCCGCAGCTTCTCAATGTGCTTAAAAACGAGATGAGTATTGTTGGTCCCAGGCCCGAAAGACCGTACTTTGTTGAGATACTCAAAAAAGAGATCCCGTACTATTACAAACGGCTTAGCGTTAAACCGGGAATTACAGGATGGGCGCAGATAAAACACAAGTATGATTCCAGTTTGGATGATGTGAGGGAAAAACTTAAATATGATTTTTATTATATTGAGAACATGTCTTTAAAGCTGGATTTTAAAATTATGGTAAACACATTTTTGGTAATTGTATTCATGAAAGGTCAGTAAAACTATATGGGATCAGGCAGCATACAGATGGTTGATACAAAGAACCAGTATCTTAAAATTAAAAAGGAAGTTGATGCAGCTATAACTGCTGTAATAGATTCATCCCAGTTCATACAGGGGCCGGCAGTTAAAGCATTTGAGAAGAACGCGGAAGTATATCTTGGCACAAAACATGCGATCGGCTGTGCTTCGGGTACCGATGCGCTGCAGATAGCAATGATGGCGCTTGGCATCAAGCCGGGAGATGAAATAATCACAACGCCATTCACATTTGTTGCAACCACCGAAACTATTGCCCTTCTTGGAGCTGTGCCGGTGTATGTTGATATTGACCCAAAGACTTTTAATATCGATCCTGATAAGATAGAAGAAAAGATAACACCAAAAACTAAAGCCATTATGCCGGTTCATCTATACGGCCAGCCCGTAGATATGGATAGGATAATGGATATAGCCAAAAAACACAAGTTATACGTAATTGAAGATGCAGCACAGGCTATGGGTGCAAAGTATCATGACAAATTGATTTGTACTATCGGTGATATTGGCTGTATCAGTTTTTATCCAAGTAAAAATCTGGGCGCATTTGGTGATGCTGGTATGCTAACGACAAACAGCGATGATCTTGCTGAAAAGATACGGATGATCATATCACATGGCTCAAAGAGGAAATATTACCACGAAACGCTTGGAGTTAACAGCAGGCTGGATTCAATTCAGGCTGCAATACTCGATGTAAAACTGAAACATCTTGACGAGTACTGTGATGCCAGAAATGCTGCCGCTGAAAAATATAACGCAAGGCTTAAAGATCATGTCGAAGTCCCGTATGTAATGCCGGGAGTGAAACATATATTTCACCAGTATTCAATAAGGGTGAAGAACCGCAATGCTATGCAGGAGTTTTTGAAAGAAAACGGGATCCCTTCTATGATATATTATCCTGTGCCGCTGCATCTGCAGGAGGCATATAAATACAATTATTTGCCCGGCGATTACCCGGTATCAGAAGAAATTGCAGCAGATATCATATCGCTGCCAATGCATACCGAGCTTGATGATGCGCAGATTGATCTCATTTGCTCGAAAGTAATAGAATTTTTGAATAAAAACTAAAGCTAAAACCGGCAGGAATAATCATTGAAAAAAGCGCTGATAATAATACCAACATTTAACGAAGCCGAAAATATCGTTAACATAATTAATGAGCTTGTTGCCATTAATTACGAGGAAGTTACTATCGAGATACTTGTGGTTGACGATAACTCCAGCGACGGCACCGCAATGCTGGTAAAAAACCTCAATTACAAAAGGGTTCACATTATTGAACGCCCATCAAAGCTTGGCTTAGGCACTGCTTATATCAGGGGATTTAAATTCGCAATAGAGAATAATTTTGATTATGTCTTCGAAATGGATGCTGATTTCTCACATGACCCGAAAGCTATTCCTGCATTTCTTGATAAGCTCAAACAGTACGATCTGGTTATCGGCTCAAGATACATTCAGGGTATAGCAGTTGTGAACTGGCCTCTAGGCAGGCTTATGATAAGTATTGGCGCCAGCTATTACTCAAGGATGATAACTTTTCTGCCTGTTAAAGATGTTACTGCAGGTTTCATGAGCTACAGGGTTGATTCACTTAAACAGATCGATCTTGATAAAGTTAAATCAAACGGATATTCATTCCAGATCGAAATGAAGTTCCGCATGTGGAAAAAAGGATTTAAACTGATTGAAATTCCCATATTGTTTGTTGACCGCCGCGCAGGTGTTTCCAAAATGTCACGTAAGATCGTATATGAAGCAATGTACATGGTTTGGAAGCTGAAGCTCATGTCTATTTTTAACAAACTTTAATAACTTTCCCGGTTGGATATATCTGTTATAATAGTTAACTATAATGTGAAGGAACTGTTAGGACAGTGTATAAACTCAATTGTCTCTGCTTCAGGCAGGTTAAATGTTGAGATAATTGTTGTTGATAATAACAGCTTCGATGGCAGCGTTGAGTATCTCAGAGATAAATTCAGCGGGCTGAAGCAGCTTAAAATTATTGATAGCCCTGTTAATCTCGGGTTTGCAAAAGCTAATAATCTTGGAGCAAAAGTAGCATCCGGCGAATATCTGCTTATTCTGAATCCGGATACAATACTCCAGGAAGATACACTTGAAAAGTCCCTTGAATTCTATAAGAACACAAAACAAATAGGTGCTTTAACATGCAAGCTTATACTACCGAACGGCAAACTGGATCTTGCCTGCAGGAGAAGCTTTCCTACGCCTTCGGTAGCTGTATACAGAATCTTGGGACTCAGCAAAATATTCCCAAAGAGCAAAGTATTCGGTAGATATAATCTCACTTACCTTGATGAAAATCAAACTTATGAGGTAGATGCAATCGTTGGTGCTTTTATGCTTATTAAAAAGAGCATTTATGATGAAGTTAAAGGTTTTGATGAAGATTATTTTATGTATGGCGAAGATCTTGATCTCTGTTTCAGGATAAAGAAATCAGGGTATAAGATCTTTTACTATCCCGGAACATCAATTATTCACTACAAAGGTGAGAGTACAAAAAAAAGCAGTATCTCGTATGTGAATAACTTCTACGGGGCAATGCAGGTGTTTGTTAAAAAGAACCTGAATACCAGCTTCTGGCTGATGAATTCTCTTATCAGGTTATCAATAATATACAGGGCATCGGTTTCATACATAACCCGCCTTTTTGTAGTCAATTACCCAATGTTGCTTGATCTAGTTCTAATCACAATAGCAATGGTCATAGCAATTTACCAGAGATTCGATTTCCTGCCGCTACATGCATATACTTTGGTAATTTTTGTGTATGCTTTTGTGTGGATGGTTACGCTCATTATAAGCGGTACATATAACCGTAAAGATAGACTCTCCCTTGTCAAGCCCCTAAACGGGATACTAATTGGATTCTTTGTGAATTCTTCTTTCACTTATTTCTTCAATGAGTATGCCTTCTCAAGGGTTGTGGTTTTAAGGACAGTCATCAATGCCTACTTATTGCTGGCTTTGTGGAGAGTAATTGCCAAAGTCATAAGGTATTCAAAAGGAAAAAGCATTTTCCGGGCAGCCAGAACGGTTATAGTAGGCAAAAATGAAGAATCAGAAAGATTCATTTCTAAACTCAACACCCGAATCGATAGTGAATATTCATTTATAGGCTATATCTCTTCTGATGTCAGCCACGATGATGGCTACATTGGAAACCTGAACAACCTGAAAGATATTGTTATAACCAGGAAGGTGAGAAATGTTATATTTGCCAAAAACGCGCTAAGTAACCAGGTAATACTTGATATGATGTGGGAGCTGAAAGAGTATAATCTCAGCTTTAAGATATTGACAGGGGATAGCGATATAATCCTTGGGAAATCTGCGCTGGATAAGATAGATGATATATATCTAATGCAGATTGAATATAATATCAATAAGAAATTCAATATATTTGTAAAACGAACATTTGATGTATTTGCCGGGCTATTGTGTCTGTTTACAATTTACCCGCTGGCTATGCTCTTTTCTTTTGGATCAGCCAAAGGCGGAGAAACCGGCAAGTTTTTGGCTAAGATAAGAATGATCCCTTCGGTAATAAGCGGCAAATACAGCTTCGTGGGCAGGGCAGTTTGGGATAAAACTTCAACCGGTAAAGAGTATCTTGGCAAAAACGGTTTAACCGGGCTTGTACAGATAAATTACTTCCGCAACTTAAGCAGCGATGAATTTGAGTATTACAATTTTTACTATGCAAAGAACCAGTCATTAACACTCGACCTGGAGATATTATTGAAAACAGCATCACTTTTCCTATTTAGAAAGAACGTACCAAAGTTATGAATAGAAGCGTACTTGAATTTGAAAAACCGATAATCGAGCTTGAACAGAAGATCGAAGAAATGCGCGGGCTCTCTGATAGCCTGGATATTTCAAATGAGATTGGCAAGCTTGAAAAGAAAGTGAACGAGCTTCGCGCATCCGTTTACAGGAATCTAACCCGGTGGCAAGTTGTACAGATCGCCCGCCATCCGGAAAGACCATACAGCTTGGATTACATTTATCTCATGACTGAGAATTTTATCGAAATGCATGGAGATAGGGCGTTTGGCGATGATAAGGCTGTTGTAGGCGGATTCGCAACAATGGATGGCAAGCCGGTTATGATAATTGGCCAGCAAAAAGGCAGGGATACCAAGTCTAACATCTACCGCAATTTCGGAATGATGAATCCTGAAGGCTACCGCAAAGCAATGCGTCTTATGAGGCTGGCTGAGAAATTTAACCGTCCGGTTATAACGCTCATAGATACTCCCGGGGCAAATCCCGGTATGGATGCCGAAGAACGGGGCCAGGCCGAAGCTATTGCAAGGAACATCTTTGAAATGAGCAGGCTTAGAGTACCGATCATTGTATGCATCATCGGCGAAGGAGCATCAGGGGGTGCATTCGGTATCGGTGTGGGTGATAAAGTATTGATGCTTGAATACTGCTGGTATTCGGTAATTTCGCCCGAGTCATGTTCATCTATTCTGTTCAGAAGCTGGGATTATAAAGAACAGGCCGCAGAAGCACTTCAGCTTACAGCAAATGACCTCGTTAAGCATAAGATTGTTGACCGTATAGTATCAGAACCTAAGGGCGGTGCACACAGGAATCACAAAGAAGCAGCAGAATTTCTGAAAGCTGCAATTTTAGAAGAGCTTAAACCTCTCGAAAAAATAGATCCGGATAAGTTTCTCGACCTGCGCACAAAGAAATACAGCGCTATGGGTTACTGGGAAGGATAATTAACCCGCAAAAGTATAATGTCTAAGCCTATTGTTGATAAAAATGCGAGGTTCCTCGTTAAAGGAGGAAAGCCTCTGCATGGTACTATTCGTATAAGCGGTGCAAAAAATGCCGCGTCAAAACTCATTATTGCTTCTTTGTTAACCGATGAGCCCATTACAATAACCAATTGTCCCGTAAGTATCGGGGAGATATTGGTTACAAGGAAAATTCTTGAGGCATTGGGAGCAAAGTTCAGGAAGTTCAGAGATAATGAGGTAATTGTACAGACCAAAAAGATACACGAGGTTTCTTTTTCTTCATCTCTCGGACTTATTAACAGGATTGGAGTACTAACTGCCGGTCCGTTATTGCTTAGAGTTGGCGAAGCAAGGATACCAAAGCCGGGCGGAGATCAAATTGGGGCCAGGCCGATAAATTTCCATCTGGATGCATTGATCAAACTTGGAGCAACCGTAAAGGAACATAAAGATTTTTATTCGCTTAAAGCTAAGAGGTTAATTGGTACGGATATAACGTTACCTTTCCCTTCTGTTGGTGCCACCGAAAATATCATCATTACCGCCTCACTCGCAATAGGCAAAACTACTATCCATAATGCGGCTATTGAGCCTGAAATTATGGATATGATCATGCTGCTGCAGAAAATGGGCGCTATCATAGATGTTAAGACTGATAGAACGATCGTAATTACCGGCGTTGAAAAGCTGTGCGAAGCCGAGCACAGTGTTATTCCCGATAGGCTTGAAGCCGCTTCATTTGCTTGCGCAGCTATTGCTTCTAAGGGTGATATTACCATACTCGATGCACGCCATGCAGATATGATTACTTTTCTTAACACCATCAGGCTGATCGGTGCGGAGTATGAGGTACTTAAAAACGGTATCAGATTTTATTACAAAGGTGACCTGAAACCTATAAGCATTGAAACCGATGTTCATCCAGGATTTATGACCGATTGGCAGCCGCCTATGACAATATTGCTGACCCAAACCAACGGGATTTCAACTATCCATGAGTCTGTTTACGAAAACCGGTTCGGTTACATAAAAGAGCTGAACAAAATGGGCGCAAGTATTGAACTAACTAACGACTGCCTTGGTTCGCCGTGCAGGTTCCATGGCTCCAGTTATTATCACAGCGCCATTATTAAGGGCAAAACGCAGCTTCATCCTGCA
>JACSRQ010000229.1 GCA_014879675.1 Ignavibacteria bacterium | reverse complement strand
CATGTGGCGTATCCGTTTTTGATAGCGCTTTTTATGTTTTCAAGCGTTGTTTTTGCACAGGAAATTCAGCTTACCCTGCGTGAAGCTATTGAACATTCGTTCAAAAATGATCCCAATATTGTAAAGACAGAGAATTCTATAGATCTGCAGGAAAGTAATATTAGAGCAAATTACGGTAATCTCTTCCCAGACTTGAAGTTTTCAACCGGCTGGCAAAGAACAAACCAGGTTATCAAAGCTGGTGACCGGTTCATTAACGGCATCACACAGCCATTTCCGGGCAGTAATGAAACTAATGATAACTTCTCGTTGAGCCTAAGATCAGATGTTACTCTGTTTGACGGCATGACAAGCTATGATAAGATAGATCTGGCAAAACTTACAAAAACCCAGCTGCAAATACAGCTAAGACAGCAAAAAGACAATCTGGCAATTAAGATCATTGCTGATTATATAACAGTGCTTAAGAATCAGCAGATCCAGGCGATAAATGAATCTACGCTGGCAGATTCCCGCGCTCAGCTTGAAAAAATAAAGATATTTGTTGAAGTTGGCAGAAGAACACTCTCAGATATCTACCAGCAGGATGTTATTGTCGCACAAAATGAGCTTGCAGTAGAGCAGGCTAAGAATAATGTCAATAAATCTATCTCAGACCTTGCATTTGATGCTACACTGCCGCTTGAAAGATACTACGGTGTGAACAGGAATGAGTTCAATACAGAGTTAGCTTATGAGTCTCTTGAAACATACGTAATACAGAATTCTAATGCAGATAACCTTTTAACTGCAGCGCTCAGGAACAGGTATGACTATAAGTCAACTGTTCAAAACCTGGATATTCTGGAAACAAACATAGAAATAGCAAGAGGCAATCAATACTTCCCTTCGCTCACCGGTTTCGGGCAGTACTCGCTCAACGGAAATGCAATTGGTGAAGTGACAAATCAGCGCGTTTTTACTGTCGGGCTTACCCTAAGCTACCCTATTTTCCAGGGATTTCAGCTGGATTACCAGAGGCAGGCCGCACTTATAAATTATAAATCAGCACAGGAAGATATCCGCCTGCTGAAGAACCAGATCAACCTGCAGATCAAAAAGGCTATACTTGACCTCAGATCTTTATTAAAACAGATCGAAATTACTGACCGCAGCCTGAAAAATGCAGAGCAGAATAAATTACTGGCGGAAGAATCATACAGGGTTGGTATCGGGACAATACTTGATGTAAACACTGCAGCAACTAATTTGAACAATATTCTGATCAGCAAATCAAATGTTATATACGATTTTATCCTTGCGCAGAAGCAGCTTGAGTATTTCCAGGGTATGCTGAAGTACTAACAGCAGGTGGAAACTCAGGTCATACTGAATGACCAAAATTTTTGTTAACGGAGAAAACTTAAATCATATTTTTATGGCAGATATAAAACCCACAATAAAGAAGAAAAAGAAAAGCAGGAAGTTACTATTATTCTCAATACTGGGAGCAGTAGTTCTGTTGATCGTAATAGCCGTAGTTGTATCAGGCAAAAAGGATAAGATCGTAACCGTGCAGACGGAGAAAGTCTTAAAAAGAAATATTACTCAGGTAGTTTCAGGCACCGGAACTATAAACCCGGAAACTAAAGTAGATATCAGCGCAGAGATCAGCGGTGAAATTGTACAGCTTCCTTATAAAGAAGGTGATACAGTGAAAAAAGGCGACCTGCTTGTAAAAATAAAAGCGGAAACATACGGTGCAAGGATAAACCAGCAGCAGGCTGGCGTGCAGTACTCGCGTACACAGGTTGAAGTTGCTGAAAACAATCTGAAAAAAGCTGAGCTTGAACTGCAAAGGACAGAGCAGCTTTTCCAAAGCGGACTGGTTTCACAATCAGATCTTGATAATGCGAGGATCGCTTACCAGGTCGCTCAATCGAACGTAAAAAGCTCTAATGCGAACGTTAGACAAAACCAGGCATTGCTGCAGCAAAGTTCACAGGATCTTTCTAAGGCCACTATCCGCTCTAATATGGATGGTATTGTAACAAAGCTTAATAATGAGATAGGTGAAAAAGTTGTAGGTACGCAGCAAATGGCCGGAAGTGTTATTATGACCGTTTCAGACCTTTCAAAAATGGATGCAGAGATTGAAGTGAGCGAAACTGATATTACATATGTAAAGCTTGGCGATACTGCCGATGTTGAAGTGGACGCTTTTCCCGACCGTGAAATAAAGGGATATGTTTATGAAATTTCTAACTCGGCAAAATCAAAAGGTACAGGCACACAGGAGCAGGTTATCAATTTTATAGTTAAGATAAGGATCATTGATACTGATCTCCAGCTCAAACCGGGCATGTCATGTAACGCGGATATCAAGGTTAATTCCAAACCTGATGTTATCACTATTCCGATACAGAGCGTTACGGCGCGTGAAGAAGAAAAGAAAGATGAAACCAACAGCGAAGATGTAAAGAGAAAATCTGATGAAAATCTCAAGAAAAAAGAAAAACCAAAAGAAGTAGTATTTATAGTTGAAACAGGTACACCCTCAAAAGTAAAAATGGTGCAGGTTAAGACGGGTATAAGCGATGACAAGTTTATTGAAGTCATTGAAGGCCTCTCCCCTGACATGGAAATTGTGAAGGGTCCGTACAAATCGATCAGCAAAGAGCTTGAAGAAGGCTCGGTTGTAAAGGTTGATAATGAGATCAAGAAAAAGACGGATAAGGAAGAATAAGCCTTGGAAGAGATAATCAAAACCAAAGACATCGTTAAGCTCTATGTTATGGGCGTGGAAGAACTTTATGCTCTTAAAGGCGTTTCGGTAACCATTAATAAAAATGAATATGTTGCGATCATGGGACCTTCGGGCTCGGGTAAATCAACACTGATGAATATTATCGGCTGCTTAGACACACCCACTTCTGGGTATTATGAGCTGAATGGACAAAATGTAAGTGAAATGGAAGATAATGAGCTTGCAACTGTACGTAATAAGGAGATCGGGTTTGTATTCCAGACATTCAATCTTTTAGCCCGCTCAAATGCATTGCATAATGTTGAACTTCCTTTAATTTACGCGGGAATGTCCAAATCAGCGCGTATGGAGCTTGCGGAAGAAGCGCTTGTAAAAGTTGGATTGCAGGACAGGATGAAACACAAACCGAATGAACTATCGGGCGGTCAAAGGCAGCGTGTTGCCATCGCAAGAGCGCTCGTAAACAATCCATCTATCATACTGGCTGATGAGCCAACCGGTAATCTCGATTCAAAGACCGGTGATGAGATCATGGATCTGTTTGATAACCTGCATTCACAGGGCAATACTATAATCCTGGTGACACATGAGGATTTTATCGCAGAGCATGCGCATCGTACTGTACGTTTGCGTGACGGCTTGATAGAAACAGACAAGGAAACTGAAAAAGGAATAAAATATAAACTGGAACACCCGCAGTATGCAGCAGCGTTGAATTCGTAAAATGTTTAGAAAGTGTAAATGATAAAAGAGGTAATTAAAAATACAGGGGTAAAAGTCTTGCGAAAAAGCATATTTCTGATCTTGATGTTATTTATATTTCAGTCTGTTTCGTACTCACAGGATTTCGCCAAAGTCCACTCGCTCATTTCAGAAGGTATTGATGCGGAGTATAACATGGATTTCTCTCTCGCGCTTTCTAAATTTCAGGAAGCGAAAAACCTTTCGCCAAACGATCTTCGCGGACCTTTTTTTGAGCAGACAATTTATTACTGGAAAGCTCTTTTGACCAGGAATAAATCTGACTACGAAACATTTATGAATCTTTCGGATAAGCTGGTTGAAAAGTGCGAAAATATTGTTGATAAAAATGAGAACGATCTTGATGCAAGGCTGTACCTGGGGTGGACTTACACGATCCGCGCATTTGCAGTTGGCTTCATGGGCGAAAATTACCTCAAAGCTGCTTCCGAGATAAAAGACGGAAGCGAAAATTTGAAATTTGTACTTGAAAAGAATCCGGAATACAACGATGCCGCACTTGGGCTCGGCGTTTACAATTACCTTACAAGCTTTATCCCCCGCAAGCTGCAATGGTTAACCGATATATTGGGATTTTCAGGTAACCGTGATGAAGGTCAGCGTTTGCTTAAGCAGGCTTCTGAAAAAGGAACCTATACCTCGAACGAAGCGAAGTTTTATCTTACACTTCTTTCTTGGCGGGAAGAAAAATATCCCGAAGCGGAAGCATATGCGCAGCAATTGAAGAGCAGGTACCCGCAGAGTCCTGCAGTATGGATGCTAACAGGCGGATTGTTCTCGCAGCAGGATAAAATGACCGAAGCGATCGATGCTTATGAAAAATCGCTGGAGTACAACAAAGGCAAGGAATCGGAAATAATTTTCCGCATTGCATATGGCGCACTCAGCACCGCATATTTTAGAATGAACATTTACGATAAAGCTTCTGACTATGGCAAACGTTTCATAACTTATCTTACAAAAGATGAGAATATGAATAACAGGCTTTATAGTATTGGTGTCTCGCTGGAATTTTCGGGAGACCGTAACGGAGCATTGGAATATTACAACAAAGCACGGACTGATTTTAAGGATGATAATGAATGGGAAAAGTACTGGCTGAGAAGGCTTAAAGAACGTCAGTCGGCACCGCTCACAAAAACTGATTCACTTTTGATAGTTGCAGATAATAACCGCGCTGTTGGCAGGTTAACTGAATCAGCAAACGATTATAAAACACTGCTTGCAGCGGGACAGACTTATAATGATGATATAAAAAGCCAAATTAATCACGGATTGGGTCAGCTTTATTCAAAACAAAAAGATCATAATAAAGCTATTGAACAATTCAAAATGAATCTCTCCTTAAATCCGCAGAATGAAAAATGGCTGGTTCCGGAAGCTTACTTTCAGATAGGCAGGGCTTACCTGAAGCTGGGAAACCGCAGTGAAGCGCAGAAGAATTTTGATAAGGCTCTGGATGTTGATTATGACTATGACTTCAAGGAAGCGATGGACGGAAAAATTAAAAATGAGCTTTCAAAGTATAAATAAAAATTGACAATTTTAACTGAAATTAAAGAAGCCGTAGTAATTTCCCTGAATTCCATCAGGGCAAACAAAGTGCGGTCATTTCTCGCAACATTAGGTATAGTGATAGGTATTACAACAGTTACTATTTTGCAGACAGCAATTGAAGGCATCAATACTGCATTTGAAAAGAGCATTTCTGCAGTTGGCGCTGACGTACTGTACATTCAAAAATTTGAATGGTTCGGCAAAGATGACTGGGATACATACCGCAACCGGCGCGATATTAATATGCAGGATTACAATTACTTCGCGGAAAACATGAACAATGCGGAGTCGATTTGCCCTACAGTCGGATCGGCGGGTTTGGTTACATACCAGGATTTCACAAGCGAAAACATTCCCATCTTCGGTACTACAGAAGAGTATCAAAGAACACTTGGTCTTGAAGTTGCTGAAGGAAGATTTTTCACCAAAAGAGAGTCAGATGGCGGCTGGGGTGTTTGCGTAATTGGTTATGATATTAAGGAGTCCTTCTTCTCGGGAATTGATCCGGTAGGAAAAGTGATCCAGATCAACGGGCATAACTTTAAGATCATTGGCACTTATGAAAAAATGGGAAGTATGCTGGGCCTCTTTAGTCTGGATAACAGGATAATTATTCCCATAAATAAATTTTTCAAGCTCTTCGGTACAAGGCGTTCATTGACCATTAACGTTAAAGCTCCAAGTGTTGATGCTATGGAAGACACCAAGGAAGAGGTACGCTCTGTAATGAAACGTGCACGGAGAATTCCCGTGGGCGGAAAAGATGATTTTGGCGTAAACCAGCAGGAAGCATTCAAGCAGACGTATGAATCGCTTACCGGGCTGATAAAAACTATCGGTACTGCGATAACATTACTATCATTAATAGTTGGTTCAATTGGAATTGCGAATATCATGTTCGTATCGGTTAAAGAGCGGACAAAGGAAATAGGTATCCGTAAGGCTATTGGCGCGAAACGGGTTACAATTATGCTGCAATTCCTGATCGAAGCCGTGACGATTTGTGTAGTTGGCGGAGTGATCGGGCTTGGAATTGCATTCCCGATCAGCCTGATAATTGACGCGTTCCTGCTGCCGACAGTGATGCCGTTATGGGTCATAGCGCTGGCACTCATCATTTCCGCATTTGCGGGGATCGTATCAGGCTTCTTCCCTGCTCTCTCGGCCTCTAAACTCGATCCGGTGGATGCATTAAGGTATGAATAACTTTGTTTCGGATTTCGGATCGTAGATTGCGGATGTTTTATATACATAGAAGTCATTTGAAATTTCTGATAGTATTTGTTTTTTTGTTCTTTGATACCGGTGTTTATTCACAGATCATAGATAAAGATACCAGCGATGTTGTTATCCGAAAAACCAAAAAAGATATCCCGGTGGAATACAATATTTCGGATGTCATAATTAAACTGGATAAACTTCAGACCAAAAATGTTATCAGGGTTGATCTGGATATTCCGGCAAAAACAACATTAAGTCTTTCGGTTTCAGATACAAGCGGGAATACGATTATATACCTGATCAATGACCAGACGCTGAAAGCGGGAGTTTACAGGGTAAAATGGGAAATGGTATTCTGCAGAACAAGCAACTGCGACTATCCCCCGGGCCGGTACCTGTGTGCATTTGAAACTGACCAGTTTGTTTTTACCCGTGATTTCTATTTGAAGTAGAAAATAAGCAGTAGCACAGACATTCCTGTCTGTGTTATACAAAATACACATCAGAATTCAATCTGTTTGTGTATTCAAAACAAAAAAGAACTTTCATGGCAGTGTTTAAATCAACGGCAACGGCACAGCTTCTTATACGCAAAAAGAAGGCTAAGAAGAAAGCAGATACTGCTAACAGAAAAGAGTCAGAAAAGACACGCATCAAAAGCATCAAAAAAAGCCTGAACGGCAAAGTAAAAAGTACTTAGTTATGAATCTTAAAGAAGCATTCATTTCGGCCCTCAATTCGATCCGCGCAAATAAACTCCGCGCATCGTTAACGCTGCTTGGAATTGTCATCGGTGTGTTTTCCATCATTGGTGTAATGACGCTTCTTGACGCGCTGCAAAAAGGCATTGATAGCGGTTTAAGCCAGCTTGGTACAAGTACATTCCAGGTGCAAAAATGGCCGGCGTCATTTGTTTCTGGACCCGGTAAATGGCGCAAGTACGAAAAACGCAAACCCATCACAATTGAAGAAGGCTACAGACTGAAAGAGCTTGCTGTGCAGCCTAAGCTGGTGGGACTCGAAGACTGGTCCGGCGGTAAAACTGTTAAGTACGGCTCAGGTCAAACAAATCCAAACTTTCAGATGGGCGGCGTTACAACAGAATTTCTGCCGGCAAATAATCACACTTTGAGCGAAGGCAGATTCTTCACCGAAGATGAAGTTAAATCAACCCGTAACATTGCAGTTGTTGGTATGGAAGTAGTGGATAAACTTTTCCCGTTCACTTCCCCACTTGATAAAGAGATTGAAATTGACGGCAGCAGGTTTACCATAATAGGTGTGCTTACCGCAAAAGGCGAAAATCTTGGCCAAAGCCAGGATAATATAGTGCTCATCCCATTATACACCATGGATAAGATCTACGGTGTACGCAAGGATCGCTCAATAAACATTACAGTCAGCGCATACAGCAAGGCGCAGCTTGATGAAACTACGGAGGAAGTTATCGGACTTATGCGGCAGATACGCAAAGTACCACCGGGTGAAGAAAATGATTTTGAGATATGGTCAAACGAATCACTGGTTCGCGAAGCGAACAATTTTACCGTATATTTTAAATACGGCGCAGGAGTAATATCATTCATTTCGCTGATCGCAGCAGGTATTGGTATTATGAATATCATGCTTGTAACTGTAACTGAACGCACCAAAGAGATCGGTATTCGCATGGCAATAGGCGCAAAACGCAGCAACATACTTACTCAATTCCTTTTTGAGGCAATTCTGTTATGTGAGCTTGGCGGATTGATCGGTATAGCAGTCGGTATAGGTGTAGGCAACCTGCTTGGGGCGATATTCAATTTCCCGGTTACTATACCATATGACTGGGTTATGATCGGATTGATAGTCTGCTCGCTAATCGGCATTTTATTCGGCACCTACCCTGCCTTCAAAGCTGCAAAGCTTAATCCAATAGATGCATTGAGGTATGAGTGATAAATCTTGAATGTCACTCTGAACTTGTTTCAGAGTCTAAAAGCGGAGACCACAAATTTCACGAATGAACACGAATTGGATAAAAGGTTCAACCAAGAGAACTTCAGTTCAAGAATACTTTTCATAGTAGTTTTTTATATGTCACTTACATTCTTATGTTTAAAATTTGAAATGTTGTAACAAAGAATTTATGTGTTTCGTGAAAATCGTGCAATTAGTGTCTGCTTTTAAAAAAATCTCCGCTTTCTGAAATTTTCCTATCTAAAAATATCTCTCATGCAAAAAGTTAATCTGAAAGAAAAGTTTTCGCTGTTCAATGAGCATTGGCAACCTAAGGTTGTTGGCGAGCTAAACGGTCAGCATATAAAACTCGTGAAATTTAAAGGTGAGTTTGACTGGCATCATCATGAAAATGAAGATGAAATGTTTATGGTCATAAAAGGAAGCTTTGATCTTGAGTTCAGGGACCACACCATTACACTCGCCGAAGGCGAATTCTGCATTGTCCCAAAGGGAGTTGAACACCGCCCTGTTGCCCGGGAAGAAGTCGAAGTTATGCTGTTTGAGCCCGCAGGAACAAAGAACACAGGCAATATAAACTCAGATAAAACTCATATTAATTTGGAGAAAATATGATTTTTATCTTTTCTTAACTTCCAAACATTAAAATCTATTTTAATCTATACA
>JACSRQ010000148.1 GCA_014879675.1 Ignavibacteria bacterium | reverse complement strand
AGATGTGTATAAGAGACAGTTCCACATTAGTGTTATTGATTTGAGACCTAATTGAGAATTAAGTTTATAATGTATCAAAATCATCTATCCAATAAATCATTGATTCAAATGGATGGCACGTTCAATACATTATCATTTAAATCCATGTAGATAATCTATCATTGCAACAATTACAGTTTCAAAAAAATAAGTAATGTAATTCGTATTGGTTCCTCTGCAACCAGGGGAACCATTCAATTATCATCAAGAAATATTAAGAGAATTTTGTCATGAAAAAAATAATATATACGCTTTCTCTGCTAATATTAATATATTCAAGTATTCTTTACTCACAAAGTAATGTGATAGTTCAGCTGCGTCAGCCGCCGCCATATAGCTTTCATGTTGAAGATATGTGGAAGGTGACATTGAACAATGTAACACAAAATACTTATAATATTTATTTGCACGGCGTTGCAACAAAGATAGGCGGTGGCAGAATTGTTGCGGCTAATACATCGACTTTTCGTCTTGGTGGCGGGCGACGGATGGTAAATGCAAGTGAGATAAGTCCGATTGATGTTACTGAAAAAGATAAGATCTATGAAGACGTTATCAATCATACCGGCGGTCTTCCAAACGGAGAGTACGAGATCTGTGTTTCTGTTATCAATTCGGAAAATGGTATGATCCTGGGTGAAGAGTGCTATACCACCGAAGTAATGAACGTTACCCAGCTTAATCTCCTCTTTCCTGATGACGGTGAGATATTTTCAGGTAATGATATCATTCTGCCAAAAGACACATTAAAAACCAAAAAGAAAACGCCAAGAGAAATTACACTGAACCAGTCACAGACTTCCTCCAATATCATATTCTCCTGGCTGCCTCCCTCCCCGGTAAACGCGGGCGCACGTTTCACTTATAGACTGAAAATAGTACAGCAATTAGGCAGCCAGAGCGGGTATGACGCAATGCAGTCGAATCCCCTGTTCTACACGGCAAATAACCTAGTCATTACATCATACCAGTATCCGCTGGCTGCCAGGATTTTTACATCAGGCAGATATGCATGGCAGATCGAAGCTTACCTTGGCAGTACGCTGCTATCCTCAAGCGAAGTGCGTGAGTTCCGCTATGGCAATGAACCAATATCAAGAACCGAAGACCTGCACAAGTTCTGGCTTAAGAAACAATGGGCAGCAAATGACGGGATGAGCTTAAGCTCTGCTTCAGGAAGTGTATTGAAGAGCAAGCCGTTTATGTTCTCTTTCGATAGCCGCACTTACGGAGAAAATGCTAACCGCTCCGGTACAGGCTCTGATAAAAAGCCTCAATACGGGTACACAGAGCTAACGCCTTCTATCAGCCTGTTCGGATTTCCTTTTGGAACAACAATATTGCTTTCAAGCGAAAACTCCGAAAACAGGCAAAGTATTAATACTGCAGGGCTAAAACTTGATGCTTCAAGTATCAAAGAGTTCATTATGGAAAAAATTGAAAAAGAAAAAAATAAGATTCTGGAAAAAGGGAAAAAAGAACTGTCTAAACTTTCTGGTAATGCAAAAGATAAGCTTGAAAGTGACGCAAAGGGTAAAGTCATGAGTAAATTGAGCCCCGCGTTGAAGTTTATTTCATATTTCAGGCAAATGGGATTTGGCACTACATATCCTGATTATACCCCTCTAACAGTCAGCGGCGTTCCGCTTACAGGTGTAAATCTTGAGTTCAATCCCGGATGGTTTTATATAGCAGTCGGCGGATTCAAAAATGAAAAACCGATCGAGAATAAATCATACAGGCGTGATCTTTATACCGGCAGAATTGGTGTCGGTCAAAGAGACGGAACGCATCTTTACTTCACAGGCATGTACGCAAAAGATGATGAGAACTCTATTATACTTGATTCAGCAAACAACATCCTGACCCCAAAGGCGAATTATCTGTTTGGAATAGAAGGCAAGCTTGATCTGTTCAGAAAGAAATTCTCACTCGAAGGGGAAATATCAGGGGCTATGCTTACCCGCGATACAAGGGACGCCGATATTCAGAGTCCATCGGTTCCGCAGTTTGTCAAAAACCTGATCCATCCAAAAATAAGCAGCTCGGTTGATTTTGCATATACGATCAAGGCACTATATAATAATGATAAGTCCAAAACAAAAATATCAACCGCGGTTAAGATGATAGGACCGGGATATAAATCACTGGGGGCACCAACTCTGGCAACAGATAAACTGGAGGTTGCAACTAAGATATCACAGAAACTGGCAAACAACAGGGTATCGCTTAATGCATCTTTCACCTGGTCAAAGGATAATCTGATACCATGGAAAAGACATACCACATCTTACATGTTGTTCCTGATTTCAGCTAACATTTCCCCTAAGAATCTGCCGTTCTTCAGTGTAACTTATTCGCCTACCTTTCAGAAGAACAATGCCGCCGATTTACTTGAGAAAATAGATAACAAGTATCATATGGTAGTATTCGCCACCGGGCATAACTACAGGAAATGGGATGTTAGCTTTAATACCTCACTCAATTATCTTATGACTTTATCCGATGGCCGGGATTCACTTTCTAACTCCTCATCACACGGCCTGCAGATCTCGCAATCATTTGTGTTTCCCTTCCCGCTGAGTTTTTCTGCATCAGGCGGTTTAACGTTTTCTAAGTTGCAGGGCATCTCAGGCAGAATAGTTAGCAGTGATTTCAATGTTTCCTATGTTCTGGAAGATATCATAACATTAATGAGCGGTATTGGCACGGCTTATGAAAGAGATCTGAATAAGAAAAACTCCGCTTACATAGGTTTAAGCGGAGGGTATAATCAATATTTTAATATAGAGATCCGTACAGAAAAAAATATGTATCACCAGTGGTTTGATAACACTGCCGATTATGATGAGTTCTTGATGAAAGGAATAGTAACATTGAAGTTCTGATGGATCATTTTTAATTTTCCTCAACATACCTCCTATAATGATAAGGGCAGATAAAACCTGCCCTTTATTGTTTATTTTAATGACTCAAGAATATATATCTTTTAAAATGCAGTATTAGTTAAATAGAATATTGTAATGTTAATTTTTAACAGAATGCGTTGTATTTCCTTCCGGCAATGAAATCTCCAACAAGGTAACCACTCCATCCGGGTGAAAATTACATTCTCCTATAATTGCGGGAATGAGGTAAACGTCCCCCTTGCCGATGTTAAAATTCTCACCACCGCATTCTAACTTACCTTGTCCATTGATGCATACCAACACACGCGGCTCGTCCACTGCGCCGACTTTAAACGGCGAATCACCGCTGAGGCGCCACGTAACAAAATGTTCGGAGGTAAAAAACTTTTCTCTCAAAACAGGATTTGTACTTTCTGTTACCGGCACAACCGGACCAACCGTAGTTTTCGAAAAATCAATACAGGCCAGCGCCTGCTTTATGTGCAGGTCACGCTTCTCCCCTGTTTTTGAGTCAATCTTATCCCAATCATAAAGCCGAAAAGTTACGTCGCTGTTTTGCTGAACCTCGAACACAACAACATTTCCCCCGAGAGTGTGTACTGTTCCCGCAGGTATAAAAACGCCATCGCCGGGTTGTGGTGTAAAATATGAAAGCCGGTCTGCAACAGTACCCTCTTTGATCGATCGTTCAAGATTCTCTTCATCAGTGCCCGGTTTCAAGCCCGCATAGATACGGCTTTCGGGTGTTGCTTCGAGTACAAACCAAGCTTCGGTTTTGCCATGTTCTCCATCCGGTAAATACTTCTTTTGTTCATCAGATGGATGTACCTGCACAGAAAGCATTTCTTTTGCATCAAGGAATTTCAGCAGCAGCGGGAAACGTTCGAAACGAGCTGCCATCTTTCCCAGAATTTCCTCAGGAAATTGTTTTATCAGTTGACCTATGGTTTGACCCTTATACTGACCATTGGCAATGCAGCTTGGATGATCATCGCGGTCACTTAATACCCATGCCTCACCCACCGGACCTTCGATGGGCAACGGCTGATCGAGCGCTTCGCTTAAGCGCCGGCCGCCCCAGATCCTATATTGAAATATTGGCTCAAACAGCAGCGGATACATAGATTGTTTATTAGTTTTTTCTGCTTCCATACGAATTGTTTTACTTAAAGTTAATGTTTCACCCGGATGAATAGACTTGTACAAATTTCCGGAAAGTCTAGCTGCTTTTATCCTGGAGCCGTCCGAGCGTGCTTTCGATCAGGTTAACCAGTTTACCTGCAGCACCCATGACCGCCAGATCAAAGGTATCTGCTGTTTCTGTTACAGCGGAAGGCTGCCGCCCTGCGAGGCGGGCTTCTATCATACATCTCTTATCATTGATCCCATTTTTCGTGCCGTCTTCATCGCTTAAGTGCACTTCTACACGCGTTATGTTATCGCTGAACCGGCTCAAGGCGTCTTCTACTATGCCTTTGATCTTTGAAGCGAATTCTTCGTGAACTTTTATGTTGTTTCCTGAATTAACTTGTATTTGCATTATATCATCCTTAATTATTTTAAGAAAAAATTTATTTTATTTCTAATAGCTGATTAGCTGAGTGAGACCTTTTTAGCCTCCGCAAAAACAACATCTTATTATGTAATATAACATAAATGATAACATTACAATCACGCCGATCCAAACCCGAAGTGCAAAGCGTGCATTTTCAAATTCGGTTCATCTATGATCTATCCCACTTCCAGTTCTTGATTTCCGGCATATCGTCCAGGTTTTCATTAATATACTGCACATGCTCTTTCAGTTTATTTTTGCAATACTCAATAAAAGCAGTTCCTTTCTCACTTATAAACGGTGCTCTCCTTACGGCTTCCGCTGCAAGCTGGTAGCGGCTCATATTGTTAAGTACCACCATATCAAAGGGTGTTGTTGTTGTACCTTCTTCCATAAAGCCCCTTACGTGGAAACGCGATGGCTCAGGTCTACCGTGAACCAGATCGTGAATTATCCTCACATAACCGTGAAATGCGAAGATAACGTGAGCGGTGGAAGAGAACAAACTCTCAAATACCTTTTTCTTCAATCCATGCGGATGTGAATCTTCAGGTGAAAGTGACATCAGGTCCACAACGTTTACTACTCTAACCTTCAGTTCCGGCAGATGTTTTCGCAGCAGGCAGGCGGCGGCTACTGTTTCAAGTGTAGGCACATCACCGGCACACGCCAGAACAATATCCGGTGTATTCCCGTTATCGTTACTTGCCCATTCCCAAACAGATGCCCCCTGTTCACAATGAGCAATTGCTGCTTCCATATCAAGCCATTGCAGCTGCGGCTGTTTTCCGGCTACAACTAAATTCACATAATTCTTACTTCGCAAACAGTGATCCATTACAGAAAGCAAGGTGTTCGAGTCCGGTGGTAAATAGATGCGTATTACGGTGCTCTTTTTATTCGCTACCGTATCAATGAAGCCGGGACCCTGGTGGCTATATCCGTTATGATCCTGCCTCCATGAATGTGATGTCAACAAATAATTAAGTGAAGCGATCGGTTTGCGCCAGCTTAGCTCGTTAGTAGTTTTGATCCACTTAGCGTGCTGGTTGAACATGGAGTCTATTATAGTAACAAACGCTTCATAACACGGAAATAACCCGTGCCTGCCGGTAAGCAGATAACCTTCAAGCCACCCCCGGCACAGGTGTTCGCTTAGCACCTCCATTACCCTGCCGTTTTGTGAGAGGTGAACGTCGTTAGGAAGAATTTTTTCCATAAAACACCGATCGGTAACTTCAAAAACAGATTCTAAACGGTTAGATGAGGTTTCATCGGGCGAGAAGAGACGGAAGTTCCGGTTGGTTTCGTTAAGCTTCAAAATTTCGCGCAGATATTTTCCCAGGTTTCGCGTAGCTTCGCTGGTATCTACTCCCGGTTCTTCAACCTGCACGGCGTAATTATAAAAATCAGGCAGCACCAGCTCCTTTAATAACTGACCGCCATTTGAGGAGAGGTTACGACTCATTCGTTTATTTGCTTTAGGCGGCAGCTCTGCAAGCTCCTTCAGAAGTTTTCCATTTTTATCAAATAATTTTTCAGGATGGTAACTTCGCATCCACTCTTCCAATAAGGTCAGTTTTTTATGATCATTCTTAACATCGGTTAATGGTACCTGGTGAGACCTGAAAGAGCCTTCAATGGGTATTTCTTTAGTTCCCTTCGGACCGGTCCAGCCTTTTGGAGTCCGCAGAATGATCATTGGCCAGCCTTTTATTTCTATTTGTCCTCTATCCCTTGCTGCTGCCTGTAGAGATCTTATTTTTGCATAAGCTTCATCCAGCGCATTGATCATATCTTTATGAACAGTCATAGGGTCATCACCTTCAACAAAAAGTACTTTGTACCCGAAGCCTTTGAACATTTCTTCCAACTCAACATCATCTTTACGTGCCAGTACTGTGGGACCGGAAATTTTATAACCGTTAAGATGTAAAATAGGAAGCACAGCGCCATCTCTTACCGGATTCAGAAAAGCCAGAGATTTCCAGCTTCCTTCCAACGGACATGTTTCAGCTTCACCATCGCCAACAACACAGGCCACTATAAGTCCGGGGTTATCAAAAGCAGCTCCGAAAGCATGTAATAGTGAATAGCCCAATTCGCCGCCTTCATTTATTGAGCCCGGTGTATGTGCGCTTACATGGCTGGGAATTCCTCCGGGAGCGGAAAATTGCCGGAAAAGGCGTTTCATACCTTCTTCATCCAGGCTTATATGCGGATATATTTCAGAATAGGTTCCTTCCAGATAGGTATTGGCTACTATGGCAGGTGCCCCATGCCCCGGACCGCATACATACATTATTTCCGCATCCGTCTGCCGTATCAGCCGGTTAAGGTGAACATAAATGAAGCTAAGTCCCGGTGAAGTTCCCCAGTGCCCGAGTAGCCTTGGCTTAATATGTTCCGGCCGCAATGCTTCTTTGAGAAGCGGATTATCCTGCAGATAAATTTGACCTACTGCGAGATAATTTGTTGCCATCCAGTAAGAATTAATTTGTTCAAGTGTTTTTTGTGAAATATCTGTCATAACAATTTTTTCCCCTTATATTCTGAATCTGCAGATTTATCCTGATATCATTTGATAAGTATGCTGTGCGATTATATATGCTTCATCTGTTTTCATTACTCTTATGGAAACAATGCTCTTTTTAGCAGAAATCACTCCCCGGTGGCAATCATTCTTGTCTTTATCTATTACAATACCTAAATACTTCAAATTGTTGCAGATCCGGGCACGAATTGAAGGAGCATTTTCACCAATTCCCCCTGTAAAAACCAGCGTGTTCATTCCGCCCAAAGAAGCAGTTAGTGCGGCTATAAATTTCCGGGCCTGGTAACAAAACATAACAATTGCTTCTTCAGCATGGATCTTTGTTTTTTCGTTTTCCAGCAGAACAAGCATATTCGAACTGATACCGGATATGCCTTTTAAACCGGATTGATGATTAACTAACCGGTCAAGTCCATCAATTGAAAGTTTTTTCTTCTTCATTAGATACAAAGCTATACCGGGATCCAGATCACCGCTTCTTGTTCCCATTATTAATCCTCCTGTGGGAGTTAAGCCCATAGTAGTATCTATACTTCTACCGTTTTGAACAGCTGTTATACTTGAACCATTACCGAGATGAGCAATGATAACATTTCCTTTTGCCTCCCGCGGCGATACCTGTTTCAATTTCCGCAGGATGTACTCGCACGATAATCCATGGAATCCATACCTTATCACACCATCCTTCCGCAGTTTGCGCGGAAGAGAAAAGTAACGTGAATAAAAGGGCATATTATTGTGAAATATAGTATCAAAACATGCAACCTGTGGGATTTCCGGAAATGCCTTTGCGAAAATAGTCATAGTTTTTAATTCATCAGACAGGCGATTTGGGGCGAGGGATACCAGCGGCTTCAATGATCTAATCAATTTTTTACTCACCATTTGGTGATCCTTATAAAGCATTCCTCCCTGAATGATCCTGTGCCCGATAGCTCTCAATTTATATTGTTTCGAATTTTTCCGGAGCCACTTCACCAGCAATTTTACAGCTCCAACGGTATCAGGATGTTCGAGTTTATCATTTGCGAGTGTAACACCTTTGTTGTCGTGTATTATTAAATAACTTTTTGCAGAGCCTATGTTATCAATTTGACCTGACCATTCCATTATTATAGAGGGATCCGATCGGAAGAGCGCAAATTTGAGACTGGAAGTTCCGCAATTTATTGAAAGTATATACTCATCAGATATTTTATTCATTGGAATTCCCGGAAATGAAAAAAGACAAATTAACATCAGCCAATTCCATAGAGAAGGTTGGAAAGATTCAAAGACTTGCCCCCAAAAGATGGAAAATATGGTCTATTATACTGTTAATTTAAGAAAAGGTGAGTTTTTTCTCAATCAATCAACAAGTTGAATTAAGGACTAAACCATTGGGATGAGAGGTGGGAAAGTTACTCTTAGTCGGAATCCGACAGCTTAAATTCAGGAGATAGAAAGTGGATTAAACATTGCTTATATGATATATTGCGTGAAACGAATTCCCGTCAAAAAAAACCCGGAATTATGCTATTCTGAGTTTAGTTTCAATCTTCATGTGGGGGTGATCCCGCGAAGCGGGACGACCTCCAGGGCACAAAAAAAGCTCAGAATTGTGTATTCTGAGTTTAATTACAATGTTTCTGTCGGGGTTATCCCGCTGAGCGGGACGACCTCAGGGCATAAAAAAACTCAGAATATTACATTCTGAGTTTAATTACAATGTTTCTGTCGGGGTGAGAGGATTCGAACCTCCGACCTCCTGGTCCCGAACCAGGCGCTCTAACCGGGCTGAGCCACACCCCGAAATAAATGAATACAAACATAAGAATTTTAGAGCAAACAATAAATTCA
>JACSRQ010000133.1 GCA_014879675.1 Ignavibacteria bacterium | reverse complement strand
ATTTAAGATTTCTTCAATATTATCAACCAGATAGCTTGTGCCGGAAACAATCGAAAAATTATCATCGAATTTTGCAGTAAATACCGCACGAGCAGTAAAAGTACGCTCATTACCATTATAATGACGTAATCCGAATAATGATCGCTGGCTATGCGTTTGAAATGTGCCGAAAAATGCCAAATGATATTTTTCATTCTCATCAAGCACATGACCGCTCTTAAAAAATGCTTCATAACGTTCTGTATTTACCGTTATGCCATAAGGATTCCAACGTGCAATAGTTTGTGATGGACTAAAAGTATTTTCTCCGGCTATTCTTTCTTCTGTAAGTGCTTTTATGCCCCATTGCACCATCGTAAATTCATTCGCATAGCGCCAGCGATTAAATATATTGATTTGATTGCGCTTTGGCAAATCAAGAAAACCGTCGCCATTATTGTCAATAACATTATTCAAAAGAGTGCCATGCGCTAAGAGTGTTGTCCCGAAGTCCTCTGTAAAACTGTAAGAATGTACCAAATTCCCCTCCCATCGCCCAATGGGATTAAAGTAAGCATTGAGATGCAAACGCTCGCTTTCATGTGGTTTTTTTAGTTCGATTTCCATTTGACCGGTCATTGCTTCATAGCCATTAACCACCGAAGCCACTCCTTTCGACAATGATATACTTTCCAACCATGTTCCGGGAATATATTCCAATCCATACGATGAAGCTAAACCGCGAATCGTAGGCAAACACTCGGTAAGCACCTGCACATAACTTCCTTGCAAACCTAACATTTCTATTTGTTTAGCTCCCGTCACCGCATCAGAATACGAGACATCAACCGTGGCATTGGTCTCGAAACTTTCGGCAAGTGAACAACAAGCAGCCCGCTTAAATTCCTTCTGTGTCATTTTTTCTGTCGGCAAGATTGTGGATGTTGATATCGTCGTAGCTTCGGATTCCGCTTCTACAATTACTTCTTGCGATACTTTTATTGGCTTTTATGGTATCACGCGAAACCTCAAGCCAGGTTTTGATGGATGAAAATTTTAATTACCCTGACGGTGATTCATTAGGCGCACATGGATGGGTATCATTCAGCGGAGGAGCAACAAATGTTCTTAGCGTTGCAACACCGGGATTAACATATTCAGGATATATTCTTTCAAACATTGGAAATTCCGCAAGGCTCAGACTTACAGGGCAGGATGCATACAAACAGTTCGTAAACCCGGATACCACCGGTAATGTCTACATTTCATTTCTGTTAAATGCAGATTCGATCGGTACCGGTGATCATGTTATTGGTTTACTTCCTGATAACTCGACAACAAATTTTGCAGGCAGGGTTTACATGAAAGATACAACAGGTGGCTTCAGGATTGGCATCGGCAAATCAACCAATCCTATAGTTTATTCGAATTCTGTTTATACATTTGGGACAACATACTTGGTAATTATTAAATGGGTTTTTGTTGCAGGTACAAATAATGATGTGGTAAACCTCTTTGTTTTGAATGGCGCTATACCGGGCTCAGAACCTGCTCCAACAGTTGGTCCAGTTACTCAGTCTATTGGTGATCCATTAAACGTCACAAGGGTTTATTTAAGACAAGGTGCTGGCAATTTAGGTAATTACAAAATGCTTATAGATGGCATCAGGGTT
Source organism: Ignavibacteria bacterium (assembly GCA_014879675.1). Taxonomy (GTDB): domain Bacteria; phylum Bacteroidota; class Ignavibacteria; order Tepidaquicellales; family OLB5; genus OLB5. Next base: position 7,280 of record JACSRQ010000133.1, on the reverse strand, counting down.
TCCAAATCATGGGGCAATCTCACAAGCGTTTCAAACATCAGCACGGTTGCAGAGAACTTCTCATTATCACAGAACTATCCCAACCCGTTCAATCCTTCAACAAAGATCAATTTCTCAATTCCCGAAAGAGGCTTTGTTACACTGAAGGTTTACGATATGCTTGGAAAAGAAGTTATGCAGCTTGTAAGCGGTGATTATTCACGCGGTTCTTACGCTGTTGATTTCAACGCAGCAGGATTAAGCACCGGAATTTACATGTACACAGTTGAGGCCAGAACTGAAAGCGGCCAGCTTTTAAGAGATACCAAAAAGCTTTCACTTGTAAAATAAGTTTTTCCGTATAGAATCAAAAGGGGAGCCAATCGGCTCCCCTTTTTTTGTAGCTGAAAATATTTCTTATAATTTGGCTGAATCCCTTTGCCTTTTGCGCAGGATAAAATTCAGCACATACATATCAAAACACAGAAAGCTGAAAATTCCCATACCAATTACCATAGCATTGCCGCGCCTGATGCCGATTATTATAAATGCTATGGACGCAATCAGCGTTAAAGCAACAGCAATATGCGCAGCAGTGTGATTATCTTTTTTTACAGGAAACGAAAGACCCAGTAAAACAACGCCAATAGCCGGCGCAATTAATGCTGTTGGACTTCCCGAGCTGAAGTAACCGTAAACTCCAAGAGCTATCAGTACAACAGCGTTAACTAACATAATTATGTGATTTTTTATCATGTATTCTCCTTTGGTTTGATTGAATTTTGGCGGTAATTCTTATAATAGTAATCAATTAATACCCTAAATGATTTCACGTATTAAATTGAATAACAGCGTTAATATTGCTATTTTTGAGATTTTACAGACATAATCTGAACTGGCATAGCCTGAACCGGCAAAATCTTAACTGAACAACATGGCAAAATCCTCAAAAAAGCAGGATAAACAGCAAAAAAATACACCAAAGCTAACCGATATTTCGTTTTCGCTCAAGCTTAACTCAACAGCAAACCTTATTGTACTGGGAATTCTGCTGGTGCTTTCAATATTACTGCCTTACTATTACATAAGCTATGCATTTTCAGTTAACCAGTTTCACAGCTTTCCGCTTGATGATCCGTGGATCCACTTAACGTTTGCGAAGAACCTGGCAGAGTTTGGCAGCTTCTCATATTTCAAGAACGAAGTGGTCACTGCAGGTTCAACATCGCCAATATACACAATGATCCTTGCTGCGGGATTTTTTATTACTAAAAATGAAATGTGGCTCAGCTATATTCTGGGCATAATTTTCTTTGCGCTCTCGGTATATTATTTCTATAAACTTTCGGGCGATGTTTTCCCGAGGGAGAACTGGCTTGCAATTTCCGCAGCGCTGCTGCTGGTTATGGATAAATGGCTGAACCTCATCACCGCAACAGGGATGGAAACCACGCTCTATATATTTCTGCTGGTTGCGTGTTTTTATTATTACCGCAGGCGGAATGCAATCGGGTTTGCAGTAACTCTCGGACTTGCCTTCTGGACGCGGCCGGATGCAGTTGCGTTCATAGGTGCAATTGCTGCGGATTATTTCCTGCAATACTACCTTAAGCAGCGCGCGCCAAAACAAAACACCGATATTGTTCTGTTTGATAAAAAAGAACTGGTTAAAATTGCTGCTATATTTGGTGTAATTGTTGGCGCTTACTTTGCCATGAATCTGGCAATTGCAGGCTCACTGCTTCCTAATACATATGGCGCAAAGCTGGCGTATTATTCCCCTGAATTCCGCAGCCGTGCAGATTTCCTCAATGGGGAAGTTTGGCAGTATTTCACTGAATCCGCCTACCTGCTGCTGTTTATTCCATTTATGTTCGGTGTCTTCAGGATATTCACCGATAGCTTTAAGCTGAAATATAATAACCTCATACCTGCACTGTTATTTATAGTACTGCTTATATTCATATACTGGTACAAGCTGCCTTATGCGCACCGTTTCGGCAGGTATCTTATGCCTGTATTCCCGTTCTACATTCTGCTTGCTGTTTACGGGGGCAGAGAGTTCTTCAGGTGGCTTGGTAATTTTATGGGTGATAAAAAGCTGGTGAATGCGCTAAACATAATACTGCTTGGCGCAACTATTGTTTATTTTGCAGCAGAGTATGATAAGAACAAGGTAACATACCAGGAACAATCACGCCACATATACATACGCCAGGTGGAAGCGGCAAAATGGCTGAACAAAAATACCTCTGAAGGCTCGGTAATAGCTACGCATGATGTTGGTGCGATAGCATATTACTCCAATCGTAAAGTTGTGGATGTAGTTGGATTGATCAATCCTGAGTTCATAGTAAAACTTAATACCAAGGAGTTTGTCGGCTTTGTTGAAGAGCAGATCAAAAAACAGAACGTATCGTACCTCGCATTCCTGCAGGAGTGGTTCCAGGTGGTAAACCAGCCATCTCTTTTCACAGCGGGTGATAATAATTTTGAAATAATGCAGATCTATAAATACGATCCGCAAAAAACGCATATCCTTTCCGCTGAGGTAAACGGCGGCGTTCAGTATGTAGTCGGATTGCTGAACAAAAAGCAGTACCAGCAGGCTATCAGCACACTTAACCAACTTATAACCATGGACCCGAAGTCATCACTCACCTATTACATGATGGCATACGCAAGCTCTTCGCTGGGAGACCTTTCCGGGGCAGAGCGTTATATGCTGAAAGCCCTGGAGCTCTATCCCGACTACAGGGATGCTGTGCTTTCTCTAAGCAATATCTACCGCTCGCAGGGAAAGATCACCGAATCAACTGAAATTCTTCAGACATATATGAAGAACAATCCTTCGGATACTACCGCATCAAAATTTTTCAATAGTGTAAAGGATATTCAGCCGAAACAGGAAACGCCGAAACAGGATTCGACTAAAATAAAATAATGCCTAAGAACATATTCTATCCTTCTGTATTTGTTTTCACGTTCGCTGTGTTCTTTACGCTGCATTTCGGTTTTATGTCCAAAAACTTCCGCCCAGCCGGGGATGATACTGTAATAAAGATCACAAAAGGAGATAACCTGCGTTCTGTTGCCTCAAAGCTTGAAGAGAACAGGATAATTTTTAATAAGCTTGCTTTTATCGCGATCGGCAGATTAATGGGCTACCAGGATAATCTCATTCCCGGTGAATACAAATTCGGCAACGGGCTCACATACCTAAATGTGCTTAATACAATTACCGACCCTTCGATAATCCGCACTGTTACGGTAACAATTCCCGAAGGGCTAAACATAAGGCAGATGGGCAGGCTGCTTCAGCGGCAGATTGGAATTGACTCCGCCCGCTTCGTTGAAGAAGCCAAAAACGATAGCCTTATTAAGCTGCTAGGTGTTGAAGCTAAGGATCTTGAAGGTTACCTGTTTCCCGATACATACCAGTTCCGCTTTACCGGTATGAACCGCGAGAAGGAAATTGTCTCGGTTATGTCCGCGGAGTTCAGAAAAAAGATAACGCCGGCTATGAGGGAAGAAATGTCGAAAAGCAATATCTCTCTCAAAGAACTCATAGCTATGGCTTCGATCATAGAAGGTGAAACAAGATACGAGCCGGAGAAGAAAACTATTTCGGGTGTATATTATAACCGCATAAAAAAAGGGATGAAGCTTCAGGCTGATCCGACCGTGCAGTATATACTGCCCGGGGGACCGAAGAACAGGCTGATGTACAGCGATCTGAAAATTGAATCACCCTATAACACATATTTATACAAAGGTCTGCCGCCGGGTCCGATAAACAATCCGGGCTTAAGCTCCATAATGGCTGCACTTAACCCTGAAGAGAATAAGCTGTTATACTTTGTAGCAAAAGGAGACGGATCGCACCGATTCGCCGAAAGCTACGAAGAACATAAGAAAAATATCGAGCTTTACCAGCAGTTCCTGAAAGAGCTCGAAGAGAAGAAAAAGAACGAAAAGCCGGGAGAGCAAAAGTGACCTATTACGCAAAGATACGCCACCTTGGCAACCTGCTCCTGAAGCTTGAGACCCGCAGCAAGAACGGCTCGGGGAAAAAGCTCCTGCTGATCAATCTCTCTTATCTGATACCCGGTCTATTTTTACCGTGGATACTGGTAAAACAGAACGCGGATCCAACCGGATTCCAGTTCTCATTCCTCACTTTTTTATTCTACTCGCTTATACTTGCCTTCACGATAATATCAGAGCTTGATAACCTTGTTGTTTCCCGTTCGGAAGCTGAGATACTTTCTGCCATGCCGATAGATGATAAGCTGATCGTGCGCGCGAAGATGTATATGCTGCAGCGATACATAACATTTCTTTGTCTGCCTCTTCTGCTTCCGGGCAGCATATTTTATTACTCGCTTATGCGCTCTGTTCCGAGGGCAATAATGTTCATCCTTGCGGGATTCATGATGTGTTTCCTCACGGTAAATGTACTGGTCATGCTGTACGCAATGGCCATCCGTACTTTCAAAGCCAAACGTATCGGTTCTTACACGCTGTACTTCCAGCTTTTTATGATCCTGCTGATGATAGTGGGTTACCAGCTGGTTTCGTTTGGCATTACAGGAATCGCAGGCAGCAGCATTAATTCATACATGAGCATTCTGCTTTCAAAAGGTATAGTAAATTACCTGCCTCCGGGCTGGTTCGCTTTCCTCGCAACACGGAATCAATATGTGCTGGAGTGGAGCCTGATATTGAAGGTTATTTTGCCGATAGCAATTACCTTTCTCAGCTACATCAGCTTAAGCATGTACCTGCATGAGAACTACGGTGTTATAAAAGATAAATTCCTGAATTCAAAGATCATCGAGGCCGCGCCTTCGGGCAGGAGGCGGTTTTTCCTGTTTGAGTGGGGGCATGATATTGTGAACAACCTGTACCTCCGCACAGCGACCGAAAGGTCATCATACGGACTCATCAACACATTGTATTCAAAAGATAAAACCGTAAGGCTGGCAATTTTGCCGATGGTTATAATTCCGATAGGGCTTGCCCTATTCGCACTTTTCACCAACCAGCTTCCGCCGCCAATGGCAAAAAGTTATTTTGAAACAAAGCCGGTATTTCATATTTCACTTTTGCTTGCCGTGCTGGTTGTACTTAACACAGCAATTATCGGTGTAAAAGTAACTAATTTCAGCGGCGCATCGTGGGTTTATGATTCATACCCGATGTCATCTATCCGCAGCTTCCGCAACGGCTTCAGGAAGTTTTTTGTGGTGAACCTGCTTGTGCCGGTTTGCTTTGGACTGGGTGTGATATTCCTGATAAAGATACCAATGGACCAGGCGGTGCTGCATACCCTGTTCATTTTTGCCTCGGCAAACATGTATAACTCAATATACAATTCTTTCAGCAGAGCATTGCCGTTTACCAGGGAAAACACTGTGATAAATTCCATACAAAGGATGAGCTCTATAATATACCCGTTTATATTTGGTGTATTCATAATTATGCTTCAGTTGTTCGTTTACCGCAGCATGCTGAATGTATTGATAGCTATACTAACAATATTTTCCGTCACATTCTGGATCAATTATTTCGCTTTTGTGCGGAATTCCGCACGTTAATCTCATTTACTCATCTTCTAAACCCCTTATTTTGCTAAATTAATAATTTCTGATTTATATATTGACAGATGTGAATTAATTTGTTATGTTTTAAAAAAAAGATATGAAAAGCCCCCTTTTTAGATACCTTGGTCTGCTTTTATCAGCCGTCACTTTTTCCTTTGCACAGTATCCAAACGCGCCGGTTCAGTATATATTTATGCAGGGTAACAACATTAATACTGTTGTAGGTACTAACGGGATATCAAATTGTGATAGAGTCACCTTCACTTCAACCCAACCCGGATTCATATGGCCTGCAACCGGAATTCAAAGGTTGACTGCAATATTTTCAACCGGCTTATGGATAGGTGCCAAAGTTGGACCGCAACGAGAGCTTCGGCTTGCAGCTTCATGGTTCGATACACATTACTCGCCCGGTAATATTCCAGTAATCGGGCAAGTGCCGCCGCAATCTGTTTGCAGCGATCCCTCTTGGCGCGGATATTATGTTCAGCTTACTGATCCTTCCCTCTTCAATGGCGGCACAAGATACAAAACCGCGGCGGGGAGACAGTATGTATTTAATTATGATTCATGGGCAAATTGGCCCGTAGAAAAAGGCGCGCCTTATGTTGAAGTAAACGGAATTCCCGGCTACCAGCCCGCGTGGAATGGCGACAGGCCGGGTATAGGGAATGGTATGACAGCAAGGCCCGAAGAAATTTCGTTTGTTGTGTTTATGGATTACTCAGGCTGCACAAATAACATTCATCAATCTGCACTTGCTCAGCCGGGGGGTACACTCCCGCTTGGAGTTGAAGTTCATCAGATCTCATTTATGTTTAACTGCAATCCCCTGCGTGATGTCTTCTTCACAAAATACCGCATTATAAATAAAAGCTCATTAAGCTGGGATAGCGTATATGTATCAAACCTGAATGATATCGATCTCGGAGAATCTAATGATGATATGATGGGCTGTGACTCGGTTAGAAACCTCTCGTTTCAGTTAAATGGAAACAATAATGACCCAGTATATGGAGCGAACCCGCCGGCAGCCGGCTCCAGAGTAATTCAGAGTCCAATACAATTTACAGGCAATTTAAACGATACTGCCAAACTGCCTTACGATACTTTGACAGGATACAAACTGACCGGACTAACGGGCTACACCTCTTTCATTGGCGGTGGTAATGAGTGCACAGGCGACCCTGACGAGGCTTTCAGAGCATATTATTTCATGACAGGAACCAATGGCTGCAATGAACCCCTTTTCAATTTTGCCACCGGAAACCAGACCCGTTTCAGGCATTCCGGTGATGCATGTCACAGAACCGGGTGGTATGATAGTATCCCTGGTGATAAAAGAACCATATCAAGCATGGGGCCAACTTCAATGAATATTGGCGATACGCAAATTATCTTACTCAGCTACATGATAACCCGTGATGGCGGCAACAATTTCCAGAATGTCTGCGCTTTGCAATCGCTCTCAGACTCAGCACTGAAATATTACTACAACGATTTCAAAACCTGCATACCTATCGGCATTGAACCAATCAGCTCAGAGACACCTCAAAGGTATGAGCTGCTGCAGAATTACCCAAACCCTTTCAATCCAATGACAAAGCTCAGATTTAGCATTCCAGCATCTGTAGAGACGACCCGGCGGGTCGTCTACCTGAGAATTTACGATGTACTCGGCAAAGAGATCGCCGT
>JACSRQ010000085.1 GCA_014879675.1 Ignavibacteria bacterium | reverse complement strand
TAACAGTCTGCATGTTTACTGTAACCCTTCCTGTAAAAATTAATTCGTCTGCTTTTCTTCTTGCGGTTATCCCCGCATTGGATATGAATTTATTTAATCTTGTTGATTTTGCTGCTTCGTTATTTTTATCTTCCGGCATCTTCCGAACCTTCACTGTTTTGATCTATAACTGAAGAAACATCCTCAGCGGTATCGGAATTCAGCTCGTGAATCACCGCAAGCTCTTCGCCTTCGCTCTCTGCCGCAGGAGCATCAGTACCGGTTATCCCGTCTTCTGCTGAATATGAATTTGCCCCCGACATTTTTTCCCTGATGGAATTAATTTCCTCGTAGAAATCAATATCTGATTGCGATACACCATCCGGCGGACCTGATTTGATTATATCTTCAATTGCCTTAAGATGCGGCAGGTCTTCGATCGAGTTGAGTCCAAGGTACTCCAGCAGGTTATCGGTGGTGCCGTAAAGCATGGGCCTGCCAACTACTTCTGCGCGACCCTTAATTGTGATTAGATCTTTTTCCAGAAGTGAGCCGATAATATAATCTACATTTACACCTCTTACAGCTTCCATTTCGCCTTTTGTAATGGGCTGGTTATATGCTATAATGGCAAGTGTTTCCAATGCAGATTGTGAGAGCCTTCTTTTCAGCTTTTCCTTATTCAGCTTTGCCAGCCATGGAGCAAGCTCCCTTTTGGTTGCAAAACGATAAGCGCCCGCTACCTGGATAATATTAAATGAATACTCCTCAGAGCTGTATTTTTCAATAAGCTCGTTCACGGCTTTTTCAATATTACGTATATCAGAAGTCACGCCTGTTTCAGACTTCTCCTGGTTAATAATATCTTTCATCTGTTTAAGCGTGAGGGGTCTATCGGATGAAAAAATTAATACCTCTACAATTTTTTTTATGCCGTCGAAGTTCATTTATGGTATTGTACTTTTGTTATATAAACTTTAGTTTTTTTAGCCATTTTCGCGAGATACCACACTCGCCCGTAATTTTGGGGGTATTAGATTTGATTACGAATATAATAAAGGAAATTGGCTAAATAAATAGCAAAAAGCATAAAATTTCAATTATTTGTATTTAGCCTAATTGAAGCTTGTGGTCTCAATTATACCCTCTTCCGGTAACTCTGCTATTTTGAACACAAGAAAATCGGTTAGCGTTTCATTGATTTTAATGCCAAGAATGCCATTTTTCGCCATTTCCAGTATCGCTATGAAGGTTACAACTACGCGTATTTTCTCCATGCCTATTATCATGCCGAGGAATGACACATATTCTGTTTCGGTGCATAGCCGGTTTACGTGATCTATCTGCTCATCGATCGAGACATTCATGCGGGTAATGTTGTGAATAACCTCTTTCGGCTGATGCTCCATTGCAAACTTATACGCCTTTATCAGATTATACAGTGTTAGGTTCTGAATTGTAACATCTTCCTCTGCCTCTTCATCTATCTTGTAATCAGCATCAAAATCGTTACGGTAGAAAACCTTCCGGTGTTCTTCTTCCAGATTGGCAAATTCAGCCGATGCATCCTTAAAGCGCTTGTACTCAAGAAGCCTTTTCACCAGCTCGTAACGGGGATCTTCCTCTTCCTCGGTCACTTCATCCGGTTTATAGAGCATCATTTTGGCTTTTATCTGTATAAGGGTTGCGGCCATCAATATGAACTCGCTGGCAACTTCAAGATCGAGCACCTGCATATAATTCACATACTCGCAAAACTCATTTGTGATCTTGGATATGGGGATATTATGTATATCAAGCTCATCCCGCTGGATAAAAAATAGCAGCAGGTCTAAGGGACCTTCGAATTCATTGAGCTTTATTCTGTACATGGATGCAAATATAACCCTTAGTTTGTTGAATTTAAATGCATCACAGATTAATCACTGATTAATCACAGATCGATCACTGATTGACCAGATTTCACTGATGATAGTATGGAAATTCCCCTCTGGAGAGGGGTGGCGCGAAGCGCCGGGGTGTGTTCCACAAAACATCCAATATTCTTGCTTCAACCAACGGAGCAAAAGCGTCAGGTCGTAAGACCTGACGCCGCAATTAAATAAAAAACCCGTGACTTCTGCCACGGGTTTGAAATAGAGATACCCGCCTTCGCGGGTATTGCAGCGAATTACTTTGCTAAAATAAACCTGAAGCCTGCATAAATTTCTCTGCCTTTGGTTGGTCCCCAGATGAATGATGTATCGAAATACGGACCAAACGGATCATCCGCACTGATTATCGGGTTTTCCTGTTTGAAATTCAGCAGATTCTCAACCCCGGCATACAGCTCGAAGTATTTGAAGTTCTTGTTGAATTGTGCATTCACTAAAGTGTACGGTTTTGATTCCGATGGCAATTGATACTGCACAGGATTTGATGCCGTTGATGGCAGGCGCTGTTTGCCGAACCAATTGAGTCCAGCACTAACCGACCATGATTTGCTGGTTGGTGTATATGAAAATGTAGTTAATATCCTGTGTTTAGGATTAAACGGCTGTTCGTAACGTACACCGTCTTTATCATACTTAAGCTCTATGTATTTGTAAGCAAGTTTAAGATCAACATTACGCAGCAGCGTGAGGCTAAGCTCAGCCTGCATAACGTTTGAAAAAGCCTTGCCATTCAGGTTTGCGAAAATAACTTCTGTGGGATTTGAATCATAGTCAGGGATGATCTTGTTGCTGAAATCAGTTCTGTAGTAATCTACATTGAAGCTTCCGGAGTAATCATCTGCGCCGAAGTAAAAAAGAATATCTGCGCCGTAGTTCAGAACTTTTTCAGGCTCCAGGTTACCTGCGATCACAACATTTCTTGAGCTGGCAAGTATATTGGAATTCTCGCTGAATAAGTTGATGGTACGGAATCCGGAACCAATTGATGCCCTGAATACGAGTGTTTTCATCGGCTGGTATCTGAACAAAGCTCGCGGCGTAACAATGAGTTTATGCTCATTGTGGTAATCAAACCGTATGCCTGTCATCAGCGAAGCCTGGTCTTCCAGAAAGCTAAGTGAATTTTCAGCAAACACACCGGGTATTGATTCCTTTTTGATGTAATTGCCCGCATAGGTTTTGCTTGTTGTATCTTCGAATGCAATTACTTCATCAATTTTCTGGTATTTGTAACTTATACCGGTTTTCAGGAATGCCCTCGGCATAATTTCAAATTCATAGAATCCCATCGCGGAAAAGTTTGTCTGCCGGGCGTCATACTTTGTGAATCCATAATAAGAAGCCTGGTCATAATACGAGGAAGTGAGGTACATCTTTAAGCCGCTTGTTTCGGTGAATTGGTTACTAAACCTTGAATAACCTTCAAAAGAATTTATCTTTACAGTCTGTTCATAAAGCCTTTGGCCTGTTGAGTGCGATGTACCATGTGACCCTAAATCTTTCTGTCCGCCGATCCTCTTTTCATTCCAGTACCTGCCTGCAATATTGAAGTCGGTTTTCTTTTCCTGATCATGGAAATTCCACTTATTGTAAAGCACATAACGGGTCGTTAGCGGGTTATCAAGAAAGCTATCGCCATTATCATCCATTACATCTGATTTCTGCACTGTATGCAGCGTGAGTATATTATTCCATTTTTTCGAAACAGGGTTCGCAAAATTCAAATTGAACTGCTTTTCAAGCATGCTGTTCATAAATCCATTCACAAGCAGCCTGTCGCTGGTGCTGTAATCTTTAAGTATCACATTCATAATTCCGCTGATCGATTCATATCCCTGGATCACTGAATTCGAACCTTTACTTATTGTGATCTTATCGATCTGTGTTCCCGGAATACTGCTGATACCGTATTTGGTATTTAACCCGCTCAAAAGAGGCATGTTATCAACCAGGAGCTGTGTGTACGCACCTTCCAGCCCCAATATCTTCAGCTCTTTCGCATCGGTAATGATATCGGTAACGGCAACCTCCACCGATGAATTCCTGCCGAAACATCCGGCAAGGTCACAGCAGGCTTCTTTTACAAGCTCCTGCGATGATATCACCTCGGTTTTCGAAGGGAAATTTCCAAAGTATGTGGATTTTTTTGTATCCTCCACATTTATTATGGATGTTGACATGTTTGGGAACAGTATGACTTCCACCGACTGCAGATCGGCAGCTTCAACTGTATCAGTCTTGTAGCCGGCATAAGAAACTACCAGTCGTTTATCGGTAATGTTTGTTAAAGCCAGCGAAAATTTCCCGGTAGAGTCTGATATTGTTCCCTTTGTTGTATTGATCCACTTTACGACTGCCGCATCAAGCGGCTGCTTTTTTCCCTCATCATCTCCGAATACATATCCGGTAATATTTTGGGAATAGACACTTCCCGAAAAAAGGAAAAGTGTTATTAGAATTTTTAATCTATTTTTCATTGTAGTTTTCAGTCTCATTTCATGAATTTTTCGAGGTAAGCTTCAGGCTTAGCTTCAAACTTGCCTTTGCATCCTTCGCCGCAGAAATAATACTTTACCCCTTTATGGGTCGCATTTATTTTAGCTTTCCCGTCATCATCATTGCATGGCATACATTTTAACACTTCAGAGTACTTTGATGGATCTTTCTTGTAAGCCATTATACAGCCATCATTGCAGAACTTAATATCCTTATCAATATAACGGAATCCAACATGCTCATCAGTGATCGCATCGCCTGTTACCGGGCATGTTGCGGCTGAATCAGGCATAAATACCATTTGTGTGATATCAGTTTTGGCTGAAAATGAAACAGTATTAGATGCGGCTATAACAAATGCTGCTAAAATAAATGCGGAGAGGATGAAGTATGATCTCATTATTAAATTTCCATGAAAAATTATTTACAAATATCCTGCAGAAAAATGCCGCAGGCATTAATTGTTACTTGAATTGAAATAAAATGGAAATTTTTAAATTTGGAGAACTGAATTTATAAGGAGTATATTTGTAGTTTTGAATTTGTGAATGACCGGGTTATATCCTTTGGTATCTAATTGATCTACAGTTGCAATGCCGGCTGCTATAACAATTTTGGAGGCCGTAGTCTTGTTTATATGAAGCACAGGGGTATCCTGCTCTGCAGCCTGGCCAATATGAGTTTTACAGCATGAATCGGATTCATCAACTATTTTTACAACACCATTGGCCTCGTCTTCTGCGCAAGGATCTATCTTGCAGCATTCCATTTCACACAATGAGTGACCGTGTTCGCCAATTATACAATCTCCGTGAGCAATTGCATAAACAAAATTGCCGCCTGAAAGTATTATCAGCGAAATAATGATACGAAAAGTATATTTAATATGCTTTATCATACACAACAAATTTACAATGTTTCGTCATTAAAAAGAATGACAAATATCATAAGCTATATAAATAATTGTTAACATATGTGTTTGCAAGGCAATAAATATTGTCATTTTTCAAATCACTTGATTAAATCTGCAGTTAGCTCTATATTTGAAAATGTTTGTTAAATCATATAAGTACTTTACCTCAGGCTTATTGGTATATCTGTTATTTCTCGCAGTTCTGCCTTGTCTGGATGACTGCTCGGTTGAATACTGCCAAACCGAAGGTATTGTTCACATGGAAAACAATCATACAGAAGATCACCGTGATCTATGTTCTCCTTTGTGTAATTGCCTGTGCTGCAATACACTGGTATCTATATCCGCACACGAATGTTTACCAATCGAGAGCCGCCCCATTGATATGGATTTTTCAGGCCACGCAAATATACTCTCACTTTCATACAAACCAACTTCCCCGCCTCCAAAAGCTTAAACTGACTTAAAATTTATATTTAATTATAGTGCGCGCAAAATATGCGCAGCGCTTATATTTATTTAAATTATTTAATGTTGGTTAATGATAGATAAAATTATAGCTTTTTCCATAAAGCAAAAAATGGTCGTGGGTTTTTGTATCCTTATTTTGATCTTAGCGGGAATTTATTCCGCTTTGCAGCTGCCTATCGACGCCGTACCTGATATCACAAATAATCAAATCCAGGTAATTACATCAAGTCCGACACTTTCCGCATCCGAAATCGAACGGTTCATTTCATACCCTATAGAGATCTCGATGAAAAGCATTCCTGATGTTATTGAAATGCGTTCAATATCAAAATTCGGAATATCGGTTGTTACGATTGTTTTTGATGATAGGGTGGATATTTACTTTGCAAGAAACCAGGTTTTTCAGAAACTGCAGGAGGCGCAGGAAAACATTCCGGAAGGGCTAGGTAAACCCGAAATGGCGCCTGTAAGCACCGGGCTTGGCGAAATATACCAGTATGTTGTAAGACCTGAGGATCCGAAAGATACATCATTCAGTTATGCAGAGCTGCGGGAAATACAGGACTGGATCGTTAAACGCCAGCTGCTGGGTACCGATGGTGTTGCCGAGATAAACAGTTTTGGAGGATTTGAAAAGCAATATCACATTCACATCAATCCGGAAGCCCTGATAAATTATGATATTACTCTAAGCGAAGTTTTCAAAGCAGTTACAACAAATAATAGTAATGTTGGCGGCGGTTATATCGAGAAGCAGTCTGACCAATATTCCATCCGTGGGATTGGGCTTATAGAGAGCATGGAAGACTTGAGCAATATTGTAGTGAAAACTGAACACGGTACTCCTATATATCTGAAGCAGGTTGCAAATATAAATTATGGTGAAGGATTACGAGTAGGAGCTGTCACTCAAGATGGCAATGGTGAAGTTGTAACAGGAATTGTAATGATGCTTAAAGGTGCAAATTCAAGGGAGGTTGCTGCCAGGGTTCATGAAAAGATCGAAGAGATCAAACCTTCGCTGCCAAAAGGAATAACTATTGATGAGTTCTACAACAGGGAGCACCTTGTAGATAACACTATCGGTACTGTTGAAAAAAACCTGCTGGAAGGCGGAATAATTGTGATACTTGTATTGCTGCTTATGCTGGGTAATATTCGTGCAGGCCTGATAGTAGCTTCAGTAATACCGCTTTCAATGCTGTTTGCTTTGATCATGATGAGCCTTTTCAATGTATCAGGTAACCTGATGTCACTGGGTGCAATAGACTTTGGCTTAATTGTTGATGGCGCAGTCATAATAGTGGAATCTGTTATAGTTGCCATCGGGATGCGGATCCATAGAGATAAAAGTTCACTAAGCAAACAGGTAATGGATGAGACCATTTTCAGCTCAACTACAGGTATAATTAAATCAGCTGTTTTCGGTGTACTTATTATTCTGATAGTGTACCTGCCGATCTTTTCATTGGGCGGGATAGAGGGAAAAATGTTCAGGCCAATGGCATTTACGGTTGGATTTGCGCTCGTCGGGGCATTATTGCTTTCGCTTACATATGTACCCATGATGTGTTCCCTTATCCTAAAAAGGAACTATATCGAAAAAGAAAACATAGCTGATAAAATTATAGGCTTTCTCAAGAGGCTTTATCTCCCTTCGCTGGAATTTTCGCTGAAGAACAAGCCTGTAGTAATTCTTGCTGCATTTCTAATGCTTCTGGGAAGCCTGTTTATTTTTACCCGGCTGGGATCAGAATTTATCCCTAAGCTTGATGAAGGTGACCTTGCATACCAGATCGTACGGCTGCCCGGAGTTTCGCTTACTGAATCAATTAAAATAGGCACAAAGTGTGAACAGATACTCAAAGCAAAGTTTCCCGAGATCAAAACTGTAGTTACAAAAACCGGCGCGCCTGAGCTGGCTACCGACCCTATGGGACCTGAATTCAGCGATGTTATTGTTATCCTTAAACCGATCGATGAATGGACTTCGGCTGATACTAAAGAAGAGCTTATCGAAAAAATGCATCAAGAGCTCTCAACGGTTCCCGGCATAGGATTAACTTTCACACAGCCAATCGAGCTCAGGTTCAATGAACTGCTTTCTGGTGCGAGAGGTGATATCGCCGTAAAAATATTCGGCGATGATTTGGCTATTCTTTCACTGAAGGGCAATGAAGTTTCAAAGGTAATGTCATCAATTGAAGGCGCTGAAGATATTTCGGTACAGCAGCTCGAGGGATTGCCGCAGCTGCAGATAAAAATAAACCGGGATAAGATTGCGCTCTACGGTATTAGCGTAGATGACGTAAATGATGTTATTGCAACCGCCCTGGCAGGAAAGGAAGCAGGTGTAATATTTGAAGGCGATAGGAAATTCGATATAATTCTCAGATACCAGGACGAATATAAGAGTGATATTGATGCCGTTGGGAATCTATTGATAGCTGCACCATCCGGTATCAAGATCCCGCTTTCCCAGCTTGCGGATATTGACCTAAAGGAAGGGCCCGCAGAAATTACCAGAGATAACAGCAAACGAAGAATAGTGATACAAAGCAACGTGAGGGGAAGGGATATTGGCAGCTTTGTGAAAGAATTAAAAAGCAAGATCGGAAGCGAAGTTAAAATGCCTCCCGGATACATTGTAGAGTATGGCGGGCAATTCAAAAATCTTGAAAGCGCATCCGCCAGGCTGCTTATTGCCGTGCCGGCTGCATTGCTGTTCATTTTCGCCCTGCTTTTTGCAGCTTTTAATTCCATCAAACAAGGTTTGCTTGTGTTTTCCGGTATTCCGTTTGCAATTGTCGGCGGTGTATTTTCGCTGCTTATACGCGGCATGCCGTTCAGCATCTCAGCCGGAGTGGGGTTTATAGCTCTTTTCGGTGTTGCAGTACTTAACGGAATTGTTATGATAGCATATTTCAACCGCCTTGAAGAAGAAGGGATCACTAATATCCATGAACGTATAATCTCGGGAACTTCGGCAAGGCTTAGGCCCATCCTGATGACAGCACTTGTTGCCTCGCTGGGCTTCATACCAATGGCAATTTCACAGGGTGCCGGCGCTGAAGTTCAAAGGCCGCTCGCTACAGTGGTTATCGGCGGATTAATATCTTCAACATTGCTCACATTAATAGTACTGCCGGTTCTTTATGGCATTTTCTATAAACATACAAATCCCAAATATGAATTTAAAAAAACAAAA
>JACSRQ010000140.1 GCA_014879675.1 Ignavibacteria bacterium | reverse complement strand
AACGAAATTGCCGGGAAATTCAAAATTTCCCGGCCTGCAATTTCTAAAAACCTCAGGATACTGGTTGATTCACGGCTTGTACGTCAGCTGACGGGGTGTGTTTCACAGTTAATATCCCCTGTTCTTGTTCCAGTTTGGTCCCCGGAGATCTGACTGCAAGGAATGGAAATAAACATCACTTCTTTGGCTCAAGGCCCTGGTTGCCGTTATCCAAAACCCATTTCCAGCTACCGGAACTGTCTTTCTTCCATATTGTCAGGTAAGTGCCTTTTGCCTGCTGCTCATTGTTATCCTTATCCATGTAAGTTAAAACATAGGTGCCATAGGTGTAACCAAGATCAAGCGATGTGCTGATATCGGCAAAAAGCGGTTCCCATATCAATGTGAAATCATTGCTGCCTTCGCTGATAAATGCCTTAACTGCATCCCTTCCAACGATGGGCATGGTATAGTCTCTCAATATCACTGCATTCTCATCAGCGTACGCTAGGAAAGCTTCAACCATTCCCTTTTTTTGTGATAGATCCGAAAACTTCCTGTCAACTGCCTTCAGGCCTTCTTTTCCCTTTTCAATATCAGATTGTGAATAAATGTTCATAGTAATGACAATAAATGAAATCATTAAGTATTTCATGTTTGCTCCTTTCTATGATATTAGATTCTATTTGAAGGGCAGTGTGACAGTGGTGTTGGCTGCAGGTTGCAGGTGACAGGTTGCAGGTTGCAGGTGGCAGGTTACATGTTACAGGTAAAACTCAATTCACTAATTCGCTATTTCATTATTTCTCCATCTCACTATTTCACTATTTACTCGCTAACCACATCATCCTTAATGCCGAATTGTTCCTTCTGTCTGCGCTGTTTCATCGTTTTGGATGATACCATAAGTAAAATGGGGAAGTCGAGCATAAATGTGAATCCGATTATCAGCAATATGAAAGATGTAAGATGGTTTTCGAAGAATCCTTTAACCTGTGACTGCGATATATCCTTAGCATAGTAATATACCTCATGTGTTTCGCCTTCATTATAACCAAGCTCTTCGTCTGAAGGATCATATTCCATCATCATTGTAAATGGCTTATAATTACCGTTAACTTCAGTAAAGGTGACCAGCGGTTTTCCCAGCCTCTTTTCTTCAATGGATGTTATCTTGCAGGTAATGAGCTTACACTCGGCCAGGAACTTATCTTCCTTCTGGTAATAATAGACGCCAAGTATTACGAGTATCACTGATGCCGAAAGCATAAAAAATGCTATATATCTAAGAAGCTGTGGTGCGTTATTTTGTTTTACCTGCATCAGTTTTCAGGCAATGTGCCTGCCATTTGTTTTTTAGCCAGCTTAAGCAGAACCGGTACCGCAACAATCGAGCATATTCCTATGAATCCGAATACAGCGGGAATAGTCATATCGCCGCCTATAGCATCCTTAGACACAAAAAATATCACTGCCAGCGATATAAACAATATCGCCGAAAGCAATTCTATCAGCGCGAATAATTTCAGGAATTTTGCTTTGTGCATTTACAAATATAGGGTTTTATCATTTAATTGGGAATTTAAAAATCAATTTTTTGAAGTATTGGATTTTTTTAAAAATCCGCAATCTTCAATCCGCACTTCGCAATCTATTCAGATTTCTATTCCACCCCTTAAATTTTGTTCGCTTAACAGGTGAATCCGCAAATATTTCAACAAACTGCTCTTCTGTAAATGATGAGAGTTCTTCAATATTTAAATTGATTATAGGGTGTTTTGTAACTTCAGGGGGATTGCCCCCCTCTCCTTTAAGGAGAGGGGACGGGGGTGAGGTTAATTCTTTTGGCCAAAATCCTTTCTCCTCTGTCACATGATTATATCTAGGTGAGTTGTAGGGACAAACATCCTGGCATACATCGCAGCCGAATATCCAGCCATCCAGTTCTATCTCTGGCGGTATTTCCCCGCGGTTCTCGATAGTCTGGTATGAAATGCATTTGTTGGAGTCTACAACATACTCACTCACGATCGCTCCGGTTGGACAGGCCGATATACACAGCGAACACTCGCCGCACATATCTTCAATGGGAGTATCATAAGTTTCGAATTCCAGGTTAGAAATAATTTCTGAGATGAAGAACCATGAGCCGAAATCTGGATTGATAACATTTGTATGCTTGCCCATCCATCCAATACCCGCCTTCACCGCCCATGCCTTATCCATTACGGGACCGTCATCAACATACGCCCTGCAAATTATAGGCAAATTGCTTTTTGACTCCCTCCCCTTCGGGGAGGGCTGGGGTGGGGTCGCTATAAACTCACACAACTCCTTCAGCTTTGGCTTTAGCAGCTTATGGTAATCCTTGCCCCATGCATACCGGGATATTTTTGGCTTTGATTCGTCATGCTCAAACGGTGTATAGTAGCTGAATGCAAGGGAAATCACGCTTTTAGCTTCCGGCATAATAAGGCGGAGGTCTTTTCGCTTTTCAAAGCCTTTTTCTATCCACGCCATATCTGCCTGCATGCCGGAATCCAGCCACTTCCTAAGGCGGGCGGATTCATCTTCAAGCACTTCATATTTCGCGAAGCCGCATTTTGTGAATCCAAGCTCTTTGGCTTTAGCGGATATTTGGTTTTTGATATTTTGTGAAGTGAGGTTCAAGTGTTTAGTGTGTTTTGTCTATTTTGTCACCCTGAACTTGTTTCAGGGTCTATTGCCATACTCTCTAATTTTGTGGTGCCCAAAAAATACGCTGAAACGAGTTCAGCATGATAAGATTGTTTTGTCACCCTGAACTTGTTTCAGGGTCCATTGTCATACTCTTGGATTTTGAGGTATGCGGACAGATGCATTTTGTCACCCTGAACTTGTTTCAGGGTCTATTGCCATACTCTCTAATTTTGTGGTGCCCAAAAAAGATGCTGAAACGAGTTCAGCATGACAGGTTTGTTGTATCGATACTCATTACTTTCCATCATAGCCTTTCAAAACTTCGTTTGGATCAATTTCATCATACCAGCCTGCTGATAGATCATCCCAATTTCTGTTTACGCTTTCTATAAGATTAATTTTCCAGTCACGATGCCAGTTCTTAAGCTGTTTTTCCCTTTTAATGGCTGCATCAATTGAGTCTGTCCACTCAAAATAAACAAGCTTGTTTATTCTATATCTGCTAGTAAATCCTTTATTGACTCCGTATTTATGCTGAAGAACTCGTAAATGGATATTGTTTGTTACGCCGGTGTAGATGGTCTTTGAGATGTTGCTCATCATGTAAACGTAGTAATCCCTGTTTCCCATGGTGTAAAATAGTATACGCGGGCAGTTAATTCAAGATTAGAAATATTGAACCATGCATGTCACCCTGAACTTGTTTCAGGGTCTATTGCCATACTCTTTGATTCTGAGGTAGGCAGGCAGATGCTGAAACAAGTTCAGCATGACAAGATAATTGTGTACGCAGGCAGATGCTGAAACAAGTTCAGCATGACAAGATAATTGTGTACGCAGGCAGATGCTGAAACGAGTTCAGCATGACAAGATAATTGTGTACGCTGGCAGATGCTGAAACAAGTTCAGCATGACAAGATTATTGTGTATGCGGTCAGATGCTGAAACGAGTCCAGCATGACAAAATAATTGTGTATGCGGGCAGATGCTGAAAAGAGTTCAGCATGACAGTATGAATTCCTTACGGGTCTTTTTTCGGCGGGGGAGCGATCTTGATCGAGCGCACTACTGCATCAACCAGCTTCTGGTATTTTTCCATCATAGCCTGGGATGCAAAATCAACATTAACCTGAATATTTTTCAGCCCTGTTGGGTCTGTAAACAGGAAGTATTTCGTGGAGAACTTCTTCCCGCTTGATTTGATCGGGTCGGTAACATACGCCGCTGTTAGCGAATCTTCCATTACAAACGGATTCTTATAGGTTGCCTTATTATAACTGCTGTGCTGCGGATCATCCACAAGTATAAAAAGGTTCACGGCGCCCGGATCTTCTGCAAGCGAATCCGCGGCAATTATCACACCGTTGAATTCTTTCTGGTTCAGGTTCACCTGGCGGTTATCAAGCAGTCTCCAGCCTTGCGGATACCAAAGCTTCAGACCGATATCGTTCTGATCATAAGCGGATTTCATTGAATCCGGTACCTGTATGCGTGATGTATCGCGCTTAACAAGGTTTGAATCATTCTTCACTTTATTTGAATCATTCAAATTCACCTTATTATTGGTATCAGGCGGTGTATTGTTATCAAGCGGACGTTTTATACGCGGCGTAATAGTTTTTTTATTTATCTTAGGCCTTACATCCTTGGTGTTATCTTTAACTTCTTCATCTTCCTGCTTAAGGCGTTCTTCTTCCTCTTTTATCTTATCAATATCCGGCGGATCAAACTTCGGCATTTCGAGATCTTCAACAACAACTATACGCTGATTGTTTTCAGAGTTATGGTTTTCTGATTTAGGTACAAGGAACTGGTACATCAAAAAAAGCAGAAAGAAATGGAATATGATAGAACCGATAAGCCCTTTCCGGGTATTCGGCTGGTAGAGCTTCTTCAGTACCAGGAAATCAGTGCCGGGTTTTGTGCTTAGGTTATAAATTACATCGGGTGACTGGTCCTGCAATTCTTCAGGTACAGTACTGATAATAACCCGCGGTGTTACAGGCAGGTCAGTGAAGTCATCTTCAGGTTTTTTGCTCTCATGAACAGTGTTTACCCTGTTGACCTCATCTTCAAGCTCCTGGGTGGTGACTTTTTCAATCGTCTCCGCGCCAACATCCGGTCTGCCGAGTATCTCGGTTTTCTCACCTGATTTGATCTCTATAAGGGTTACCGGTTTTTCGAAGCTATAATCTTTCTTCGAGCGGAATTCCGAACAAATTGCAATAGTAATATCCGCAAAGCGGCTTTCAACAACCACATTGGGGTGATTACAGGTATTGCGTATCGCTCCCTGCTCGTTCGAGCTGTTAAAAACGCAATCTATATTAATACAGCGCAAAAACTTGCCATTTTGCGGCGTTTTTTCGCTATTTTCCTTACTATTTTCTGTGTCTTTTTCGTCCAATAAACCGCTTTACTATTTAAATCTATATTTATGCTAATATGTTTCACAAATTTATCTCAAACAAAATTAATTATTTAGTCATAAATTTGTTAAGAACTCATTTTTAGTTTAGAAGCAAAAATCACCAAAAAAGTTTAATCTTCCGTGAAGATATTCTTCCGGTTTCGTTAACTAATGCGGCTATTTCAAACCTGAGGTGATGGTTCGTTCCGCCTATCTGCTTTGCCTTTGTTTAGAATGCCCGTGGTGATCAAAAGGGATATTCCGCCAAGAAAGTTAGTACCTACCACAATAAACATTGCGGTCTGCAGATCTGTTGCATCAGACACACTGCCAATCAGAGCGGGGGCCGGTGTTGAACCAACAAGATGAACCGTAAATAAATAAAGAGCGAACGCAGTTGCCTTTAGCGAGCCGGGAACGATATCCTGAACCAGCGCAACCATGGGACCATAATACCATGTCATAAGATAAGTTGCAATAACGAGTGTCACTAAAAGGAGTATCTCATTATGCGTGGTGAGCGTAATGTACATCAGCGGCGTTGCCGCTATAAATGCAAATGCCATTGCCAGCGAACGCGGCTTTTTATATTTATTATACAGCAGGTCAGAAAAATATCCTCCGGAGTATATTCCAAGCGGCCCGCCAATTACTACTGCCAATCCAATAGTTAACGATGCCTGGTCAACAGAATAATTATGGAACCTGATAAAGAACTGTGTCATCCAGCTGATAATAGCCGATGATGTGAATGTGAGCATTACTCCCGAGACAAGCGTCATAATGTATGCGGGACTCCTGAACAGGTCAAGTATGCTCTTCCTGTTCACCTCGGCAGAAATGTGGTGCTCATGTTTTACTTCTTTGATCTTAAGAGCTGTGAACGCAAGTATAATCCCCGGTATGGCAACAATAAAAAAGCAGGCGCGCCAGCCGAGATGAGTACCGATGACACCTGCAAGTATCATACCCAATGTTCCGCCAAGGAACATACCGAGATGAAAGATCGAGCTTGCTCTTGCGCGTTTTTCTACTGGAAAATTATCAGCTATAAGAGATGTTGCCGCAGGAGCATAAGATGCTTCTCCAATACCCACTGCAGCCCTTGTGGCAAGAAGCTGCCCGAAGTTCTGAACAAGGCCCGTAACAAATGTTGCTACAGACCATATTGCAACCCCGGCTGCGATTATGTTTTTCCTCACCCATTTATCTGCCAGTATGCCCAATGGAACACTGAACGAGGCATGGATGATCATAAAAACCGTACCTATCAAACCCAGCTCAAAATCAGTGAGTCCAAAATCAGCCTTTAAAAAGCTGAACAGAGGAAAAACTACCTGCCTGTCAAAATAGTTGATAAACTCTATCAGAGTTAATACAAGCAGTATTTTAGAGGGTGACGCTATGCTTTTCAAGCAGTGGCTTCCTCTTTATTTATTTTAATGCGAGTATTGTTTAAGCAGCTCAACAAACAGCCTTACGCCGTAGCCTGTTGCTCCCGGTGTATGGTAATCTTCGGTTGATTCGCCAAGTCCCATTGCTACACTTGCGATATCAAGATGTGCCCACGGGTAGCTATCCTTAACGAATTTCTTCAGGAAAATCCCGCCCATGATGGTGCCTGCCTGGCGTGCCGGCCCTGCATTTTTGATATCAGCAATTTCGCTCTTCATGAGCTTATCGTATTCATTGTACAGCGGCAATTCCCATACTCTTTCGTATGTTTTTTCGCCGGCTGCAAATATTTTTTTATTAAGATCTTTATCATTTCCCATTAAGCCTGCAAGCAGGTGCCCGAAGCAGATTATTGCCGCGCCGGTTAATGTGCAAACATCAATAACAGCTTTTGGTTTATAATTTGCAGCGTACTCAAGTGCATCGGCAAGTATCAGCCTGCCTTCTGCATCGGTATTATCAATTTCAATTGTAGTTCCGGCATAACTTTTAATTACATCGCCGGGTTTGTATGCGCCTGCATCGGGCATATTTTCTACTGCTGGGATAAGACCGATAAGGTTCATCCTATATTTCAGCCTTGCGACCGCTTCAAACGCGCCAACTACTGCTGCTGCGCCGCCCATATCCATCTTCATCTGGTCCATGCCTGCGGCGGGTTTTATTGAAATTCCGCCTGAATCAAAAGTAACGCCTTTACCAACAAGTACCACCGGCTTTTCGGATTTATTAGCGCCGAAATACTGGAGTATTAAAAATCTTGGCGGGTTAACACTGCCTTTGCCAACATTCAAAACGCCGCCCATATTAAGCTGAGCGATCTTCTTCTCGTCAAATACAGTTACCTGGTATCCGGCTTTTATTGAAGATTTTTTTACGAACTCTGCGAATTTTTCAGGAGTAAGCATGTTAGAAGGCTCGTTCTCAAGATCTCTTGCAACAAGAGCTGCATCACAGATAACCCTTGCATCCTTCAGTGCATCGCCGGCTTCGCGTGTGTACTTTGGTGAATCAGTGAAAAATATAGCTTCGTTGAACGCAACGAAATCGTTCTTAGCCATATATTTCTTGGGTGAATACTGTGTGAGGAAAACTCCCTCGCAGATAGCCTTCATTATATCGTAATGAGAAGCATTGGTTATACTTTTTATATAAGCTAAGTCGAGAACTTCGAAACCAACCGATGTTAGTTTGAGCCCGTTAAGTCTTTTAGCTGCTGCCGCATATGATTTTCTTATAGTTTCAAGGGTTACTTCTTTTGAGTTTCCAAGTCCGATCACCAGAAGCCTTTTGCTCCTGTTATCCGGACCCAGGTAGGTTAAGATCGATGAACTCGCTTTGCCTTTAAAGTCATTGGTCTCTATCAGGGTATCGAGTGTACCTTTGAACAAAGTGTTCAGCCAGTGCATTTTTGTTGATACCTGGTCTTCAAAGGTTACCGAACAAACTATTTCGGCTTTGATATCCTTTATTTTCTTAACCTCATATTTGATTTTCATTTATGTCTCCGAGTATAAAATGTTATTATGATTTATGATTTATTTTATTTTAAGTACTTTTCTGCTGCGGCAATTACGCGGCCTGTTAGCTCATTTATATCTGCCCCGGGAACAAATGCCCCAGATGCATTCTTATGGCCGCCGCCAGAGAACTCTTTAGCAAGCTCGTTTGATTCCACATCGCCTTTTGAGCGGAAGCTGAGCTTCACTCCTCTCTGGGTCTGTGTGATAACTATAGCAAGCGTTACAGTTTCAAGGCTCATCAGGTGTGTGCTGAATCCTTCGATAGCGTATTCATCTGTTCCGGTTTCTTCGAAATCTTTTCGAAGTACCTGGCTGTATGCAAGCTTACTGCCGTATTCAAGTGTAATGCCGTTTAAAAATCTGCCAAGAAGGTGAAGCTTGCCGGGAGTAGCCTTATTGTATATTTCTGAATATACATCATATGGTTTTATTCCATATGAAAGAAGGTCAGCGGTGATAGTATGCGTTTCGGAATCTGTCCTGTCATATTTAAATGATCCCGTATCGGTCATTATGGCGGTATAAAGCGCTTCCGCCATTGGGGCAGTTATAACTTCCGTGCCTGTTTGCTTCGAAATATCTTTAAAGAACCTATACAGAATCTCGCCAGTAGAAGGGGAGTCTGTATCCATTATGTATTCATCAAATTCTTCTTTTTTGAAACCAAGGTGATGATCTATTAATATCCTTTTTGCTT
This sequence comes from Ignavibacteria bacterium, assembly GCA_014879675.1. Taxonomy (GTDB): domain Bacteria; phylum Bacteroidota; class Ignavibacteria; order Tepidaquicellales; family OLB5; genus OLB5. The sequence goes on along the minus strand of JACSRQ010000140.1, from coordinate 282 downwards.
TGCTGGCTTTAATGTAAGGTGCCAAAGTTCGGACTCTCTCATATTCATTTGTATCCAGAATAAAAATTACATCCGCATTTTCGATAAAGCCCTTATGCTTCTCTTCGTTAAACTCCTCTATCACATTTTCTTTATCAAGAAAACTATAGTTTATAGGGGTAGGTGAATAGTTCAAAATCCGCGCATTTTTGCCCAGATTTTTCAAATATGAGTAAAGAGCAATCTCACTGCCAATCGAATCCCCGTCAGGGTTAACATGGCTTGTCAATATAAACTCTTGAT
>JACSRQ010000227.1 GCA_014879675.1 Ignavibacteria bacterium | reverse complement strand
GGAGGGACTTGAACCCCCGACCTGCGGATTATGATTCCGACGCTCTAACCACCTGAGCTACTCCGGCGTGAAACAAGTAATCTGCAAATATGCCTAAAATTTGAAAATTATTCAAGGGAGAAGAAATGGTTAAAAATCAAGCATTGTTGTTGGTGATAACACCAACAACGAGGGTGAAATTAAGAACCATTCAAGGTATAGTTTAGTTATCATTTTATATGAAGATAATATTATATATATTTCAGTATGTATAATGATAAAAAAATAGAACTTTTCGATATGTCGAGCTTGCTTGAAGGGTTTGAAAAGAAATGGGTCGTAATTTCCTTTGATGAAAAGCGAGTTATCGCCTCAGCAGACAGCATAGAGGAGCTTTCTGATCGAATTAACGAAGGAATTGTGATGTTGGTCCCAGATAATGATTATTTATTTGCCGGAAAATCAAGATAAAAATGAGTTTCCCTTATTCCAAAATAAAAACTAACGATAAGAACCATCCATATTCGGAACTACCATTAATTAATGTTACAATTTCTTTTGGAGGCAGATCAATTACTTCAAGAGCTTTAATTGACTCTGGCGCGGATATTAACTTGATCAATGCTCAATTTGCTAAGCCTCTTGGTTTTGATTACAAAACCGGCGTTAGAACATCATTAAAAGGAATTGTAAATCAAAGTATTGATGTATATAAACATGTTCTGGAATTAGAAATACCAAGATTAACCGTTAAAAAAGTATCAATGGAATTTGGCTTCATAGATTCTTCTACCGTTGGTATATTGCTTGGGCAAAAAGGCTTTTTTGATAATTTCAAAATCACTTTTGAGAAATACAACAATTATTTCAGAATTGAAGAAATTTAGTGTTTTGTTAAACATTAAATGCAAACATAATCTTATTACATACGAAAATCCCCTACATGAATTATTTTTTACCGGACTTTATATTCCAATTTTCTCGTCTATTCCTGCCGGGACCAAAGTAGCGGGTTCGCGCAGCCTGCGAGCATTTGAAATTGTAAAATGCTCAGTTGGGCAATCTATCAAGCATTTATTATCATATTTCGAACATACTTTTCCGCTCTTCTTTATTGTGCAAGGGAAATTCTTTTATGTGTTGCCACTTCTTCTCAATGTCTTTAGAATACAAACGACAGAAAAGACTATCTGTTTCTAATTCTATACATATTGCATTAATATCCAAATCATAACATTGTGAATAAGTTGAATGGGCGGGATTTGGAAATGTATTTTTATACTCTTTGTTGTAAGAAGGCTGAAAATATCTTATAAAAGCCGCTTCAGTAAAATTTATCACTTGTTGCTCATCCAAATCATTGTTTGAGAAAATACTTGTAACCTTTTTTAAATGTTCCGAATCTTTTACAAGTTCCTCTTCATTTAACTTAACTCGACCATCCATACTCGTTATGAGGAATTTCTCGAAACTTGTCAATAACAGCCATATCTCACAATCAGGATTTCTTCTAATTGCTTCATTATATATTCCTTGTAATGTCGAGTGACTCTGTAATCTATCCGGCGCAGTTCTTGCTCCATCAACACCATACGATTGACCTATATACAATACTTCAAGATCTAAATATTCAGAATATTGAGACCCAAAGTGTTGAAGTAAAACTGCACTTTTCCCTTTTATTGCTACAATTCCATCTCGTCTTAGCTCAAATGAGTTATACGGATAATCAGATGTCAGAATAAAATCAGTTGTATTAAATTTATTTGGATAATTTATTTCAAATTCGTCAAAGTTTTCTTCTTTTTGACTTTTGAATGGGAATGTTATTACTTCATTTGTAACCTTAAATTTGGTGGGGTCTATTAACAACCAGGGTCTACGGCATATAAAATAAATATGACAGGGATACTCACTACTAAAATAGTTATATTCATTGACACTCGTAAGATCCTCTTGTTGAAGTAACATTAAATGAGTGCAATGCATATTAATTGCAAATTCGGTAATTCGCTTTTTTTGTGGCATATTGAGATTGCTTAATATTAATTAAACAAAAATAACATATTTAGTTATTTAAAAAAAGAAGCGGGTTATTCACACTTCCATAACTTAAGCAACCTTCTTCTGCTGAAACAGTTCATTAACTTTCCAATAACAGCTTCTCTTAAATGCACAAATTCCGGCTTTAATTTCAGCCCGCTTTTACTCTTATCCGGTTTATTTGACCCGTTCTTAGCTATTGCAGCAGCAGAATTTTTTGAAATGATCTCGATGTCATACACAGTAGCAAGTTTCTTGATTTTCTTTCTCATATCCTTCGTAACCGTTATTACTGAATTTTTTCCTAAACGATTCTTTTCTGCCTCAAATTGAAACAATTTCATATAAAAAATTATCTCTCGCGAATACGCCAAGGCACAATTGAAGTTCTAAGCGGGCACAATTGTTTCCAAAACTTTTGAAAATATTTTTCCCTCCGTTTCTCTTTAATTTCTGTTTCTTGTAACTCCAGCTTAAACTATATTCGTAGCAAATAAATTCTAACATAAATATACTATGATACTCACCGCAGAAATCGAAACACAATTCCCTGTTATTAATCTGAACCACGTAAGAGCGATCGGTACTTTTAATGATCCAAACGGCAAATACTTTATGCTGAACTTTTCCTTCGCAGGCGGAAGCGATATATCCTGGAAATTCGACAGCAAGGAAAAGCGCGATGAAAAATTCACTGAAGCAAAATCACTATTGGCTAAATGAGAATTAATACTCATCCGATGACTCTTTGTTCCCAACATATGGAATAAGTGTTGCTAAAGGAGTTTTGCATCAATCGGTTTGATTTTGATCTTTAGTCATCGGATGAGTTTGTGTTTGATTCATCATGAGACTCAATTATATTCTTATCGAGTTTTGATAGAAACTGCTCAATCACGCGGAAAGCCTCATTTCCTTTACCGCTGAATATATCATGACCGCATTCTCCAATTGTAACGAATTCACCATGCGGCATTTTTAGCTTCAGCTTTTCAAGAAGGGACTCCGGCAAAATGGAATCTTCACCATCCGCCTTCAGCACCATGGCAGGAATACTTTTTTCCGTTATCTCGTCAGCATACAAATGTTTAACACTTTCATTTACCAAACCGTTTATGAATCGTATATCAACCTCCGGCCTATCATTAATCACCATTTCTGCCCATTCAGGAGTATATTTCGGAATACCCGGTGGATAGTCTGCCATTACAATTGCTTTGATACTTGCAGGATACTTGACGGCATACGCAGCTGCTAATCCGGCACCTGCAGAGTAACCGATCAGACAAGGTTTTTCAAAACCTGAGGCAAGCGATACGGAATGAATATCACTCACAAAATCATCTGCTGTGTAGCCTGATTCGGGTTTATCGCTTTCGCCCAATCCCCTGACACTAATAATTGCAGCGTTACAAAGTAGGGAATCTTTAACGCCATCATAGAATTCCTGCGCAGAAACGCATGCCCCGGGAATAATAATGTAAGGTATTCCGCCGGAATCTTCGTTAACATGAAGATACTCAATCTTCAAATTGCCGTTACTTGCAAATTTTTGTTGCATACAGTTCTATATTAGTTACGAGACTGCTTGCTAATTTGATTCAACTATTCCGCATTCCTTCAACACAGCATTCATACTATTCCTGTTCCTTTCCTTATAATACAATCGGGTTTTGCATCTGTAACCTGTTGTTTCAGGGAAAAGGGACTTCAGGGACAAAGGAAATTTTTCACATATTGCAGCCGGAACTTTTGAATAGCTGAAATGCTATTCCATTGCTCTGGATGAACCAAGCTCTTTATTTATAAATCCTTTTTCGGCGAGATACCCGGCTGTTTCATTTAACAGTTTTTCGTCTCCAAACCATTCCAGCTTTTCACAGATCTTTATTTCTTCATCATAAAATTTCTTGCCGGTAAAATGCGACATGAATTCCTCTAAACTGCATGATATGAGCTTATATACTATAAGCAGTTCATAATATTCCCTGCATTGACGCTTAAAGCAGTACCAGTATATTTTTTCCATTGATCGCAGATTTAGCAGATTTACCTGATTTCACTGAATAACAATTCACGAAAAGTTTTTTGTAATATTATTATCTAAAGTCCCGAAAAATTCTGATATATCAAATCAATCTGATCAATCTGGTTAATCAGCTAAATCTGCGATCAAAGTTTCTTTATCAGCTTTTTCATATCTTCAGGCAGGTCGCTTTCGAAGCGCAGGGGTTTGTTTGTGATTGGATGCATGAATCCAAGTACCTTGGCGTGAAGCGCCTGGCGGGGCATCATTTCAAGCAGGTTATTTATGCGCTGCTGAAGTCTGGAAGTAAGCTGGATCCCCTGTGCCCTGGTGCCGTCATAATCCACATCGCCGAAAACGGGATGGCCCATTGAATTCATATGCACGCGTATCTGGTGAGTTCGCCCGGTATGCAGCCGCAGTTTCACCAGCGAAGTGAAATCGAATTCCTTAACAACTTCGTAATCGGTAATAGCCATCTTGCCGCCTTCTACAACCGCGAATTTTTTGCGGTCATTGGGTTTCCTGCCGAGCGGCTTTTCGATCCTGCCCTGTTTGACCTTAAAATGTCCCCACACAATTGCCTGGTACTCCCTTTCAATATCATGCCGCGAGAAAAGCTTCGAAAGCCTTCGCTGGGTATCTTCATCTTTGGCAACTACCATGATGCCGGATGTATGTTTATCCAGCCTGTGAACGATTCCCGCGCGCTCATCGCCTCCCTCATCTTCATCGCCATTTAGCTTTGGCAGCTTATCGGCGCTATCACCCATATAATACATTAGTGCGTTAACCAGCGTACCTGAATAGTTCTTGTACGCGGGATGCGTAACCATTCCCGCAGGCTTGTTAACAATCATGAGGTAATTATCCTCGTATAAAATATCAAGCGGGATATTTTCGGGCTTTACGTCTTCTTTATCTGGTAAATACGGAAGGGTTATTTCTATCAGGTCATTTGGCTGCACGACGTAATTGGCTTTTATCTTTTTGCCGTTCACCTCAACGCAGCCATCGGTCATTGCATTTTTTATCTTTGTACGGGAAGAATTTTCAATATGATTTACAAGATACTTATCAATTCTTATTTTCGTTTGGCCCGCCGGGACCTGTACCAGCATTTTCCTTTGTATCTTCAATTTGAGAATTTTCTAGTATAGTATCGTTAACTTCAATTTTCTGTTCCTGTTCGTTCTGGATCGAGTTTTCAGAAAGTGTAACCGCATCCGGATTAACCGGGTACTCGCCATCTACAGGCGGGGAAACCAAACCGCCATCAACTGTTACAGGCTGAGGCTCATCGGTTTTGAATATGCGGTTGTGGAAAAACAGGATGATCAAAAATCCAGCCGAAACTGATGCATCGGCAATATTCCATATCGGCCATGTAGTGTACGTTCGCCCGAATATTGTAAAATCCCAAAACTCCACTTGCATAAAATCCACAACCTTGCCGTTGAATAATGGCGCGTATTTGTAGATCACACCGTAGAATGTTCTATCAATAAGATTTCCAATTGCGCCTGCAAGAATGAGTGCAAGCGAAAGCCTTATCAGAATGCCATCATTCCTGTGTTTATATATATAGATAAAAATAAACAAAGTAGCTACGATCGTAAAAATGGTCAGGAACATCTTCGGGCCTATATCGATACCGAATGCCATTCCCGGATTTTCAATGAACGTCAGCTTCACGATATCCCCTATCAGCGGCTTTGATGAACCGTATGGCATGCCCGGAAAATTTATACCGAGTGACTCAATTTTAAGTCCTTTAACAAGCAGCTTGGTTATCTGATCTGCTATTACTACAAAAAGTGTTACGTATAATACTTTCAAATTATCCTATTTCCAAAGATCTTCGGGAGAGCTTTAATTTTAGCTTGAGAGATTTTGTTTACAATTGATACAATGTGATGTGATGGGTACAGCTTCAAGGCGCGCCTTATTTATTGATTTGCCGCATGAGATACACAGGCCGTATGTTTTTTTTGCGATACGCTCAAGAGCATTTTCGAGGTAGAACAAGTGCTTTTCATCCCTCTGGATAAACATATACGCTTTTTCGCGCTCCATCTCATCCGAGCCCTGTTCAGCCATATGCATCGAGAATGTTGAGTTATCACCAACATAATCGCCGGTATTCTCATCGATCAATGATTCTCTTAACCTGCGCGCGTTTTCGAGTATTTCGGTTTTCTGCTCAATGATAAGCTCGCGGAAAAAATCCAGCTCCTTATCATTCAGGTATGTTTTGCTCAACTTCTTATCCGCCGGCGTAACTTTATTCAACGTATTATCTTTTTTAACAGTTACTTTAGTAACAGTTTTTTTCAGCTTTGCAGTTCCTTTAGAAGTTACCGTGCTTTTGGCCTTCTTAACCGGTTTGGTTTTGGCAGCCGTTTTTTTAACCGGAGCTTTTGAGACTGAAGCTTTTGAGGTTTTCTTTACTGCCGCGGACTTCTTTTTGGTTTTTGTTGTTGCTGCCATAAATTGATTCCTTTATATGATTAAAAGATCTGTTGAATTTTAGATACCTGCTTAAATTTTTTCTATGTTCACTTTGCACAAACGGCCGTTAATATTTAACTCCTCATGGCCGTTAATCTTGCCGCTCTCCGCAGCAGTTAGCTCGGAAGCCATAGTTTGTTCTGCTATATAATTCTTCTGCCCTGCTAAAATGCCGGCAAGGTCACTCTCTGCCTGGTATGATATCCTTATCCGGTCGTTAACATCCATATTGCGCTCTTTGCGGATATTCTGCACTTTGCTTATAAATTCGCGGGCGATACCTTCATTTACCAGTTCTGCATCAAGCGTAGTATCAAGCGCGATCGTGAGGTTATCCTGTGACTCAATTACCCAGCCTTCGATATTTTCGGTTTGGATCAGCAGGTCATCCATTGTGAAATCGTAGCCACCGTAGGAAGTTTTGCCTTCTGCAATTGCCTGGTTAATATTTTCCTGTGGCAGTTCAACTGCAAGTGCTGAAACTTTCTTTACTTCCTTGCCGAACTTGGGTCCTGCAACCTTGAAATTAAGCTTTGCCTTGCGCCTAATAAGGCTGGAATCCTTCTCTATGAACTTAAGCTCTTTGATGTTTATTTCTTCAAGAATTATATCACGCATCGTTTCTATGGCATCGCGCTCTGTATCATTAGTTATTGCTATCAGTATCTGCTTCAGCGGCTGCCTGGTTTTCAGGTCATTTTTAACTCGCATGAACCTGGCAAGCGATACAATACGCTTTGCGAGATCCATGTTATAATTCAGGTCTGCATCAATATACTCTTCATTATCGGTAATGTAGCTTAAGTGAACTGATTCTTCCCCTGTAAGCTCGCGATAAAGTTTCTCGCTTAAGAATGGCGATACCGGCGAGATTAGCCTAAGCAGCCCTGTCAGTACTTCGTACAGAGTGCCATAAGCCGAAAGCTTATCAGCTTCGCTCTCAGGCGAGCGGAATCGTTTCCTGTTGCGGCGCACGTACCAATTCGAGAGATCATCAATTGTGAAATCAGCAAGCACTCTCGCTGCCTTGGTTATCTGGTAGCCATCCATCAGGTCGATATACAGCATCTTCGTTTTCTCGAACGCCGAAAGTATCCACCTATCAATTTCGGGACGCTGTGAATATGGCACCGGGTTAGCTGTAAGCTCTTCCCTGCCGATCTTCATCAGGCCGCAGTAAAGCACAAAAAACCTATATGTATTTATGAGCGTATCGAAGAACTTATTGCGCACCTCTATCATATCATCTTCGCTGAACATCTTGGGACGCCACGGCGGTGATGAGCTTATCAAATACCAGCGCAGTATATCCGCGCCGTACTTATCCATGATATCGAACGGATTCACAACATTACCAACATGTTTGCTCATCTTGCGCCCGTCTTTATCAAGTATCAGGTCGTTTACTATAAGATTCTTATACGCTTTATCGTTGAATAAAAATGTGCCTATTGCGTGCAGACTGTAGAACCATCCGCGAGTCTGGTCAACACCCTCGGCGATAAAATCTGCGGGATAGTTGCGTTCGAACAGCTCCTTGTTCTCAAACGGGTAGTGATGCTGCGCGAACGGCATCGAGCCGGAGTCATACCATGCGTCGATAACTTCAGTAACGCGTGTAAGCTCAACATTATGCATTTTCGAACGAAGCTTTAATCTATCTATGAATGGTTTGTGCAGATCAATATTATTTTCATCGGGATAAACTTCGCTGAAGTTAACCGCGCGCGCTTCGAGGTCTTCTATCGAACCGACGGATTCATAGTACATCTTTCCATCAACTTCTGCGCCCCATACAGGCAGCGGAGTTCCCCAGTAACGGTCGCGAGAGAGCGCCCAGTCGCGGTTCTCTTCAAGCCAGTTGCCGAAGCGGCCTGTGCCGGTTTCCGGCGGGAACCAGTTTATCTCGTTATTGAGCTTTATCATTTTATCCTTGTAGCTGGGTGTGTTGATGTACCAGCTTTCGCGCGCGTAATATAGCAGCGGCGAGTGGCATCGCCAGCAATGGGGATAGGAGTGAACAAATTTCTCTTTTTTGTAAAGCTTTTTTTCTTCCTTAAGCTTTAATATAATATCATCATCGGCTTCTTTTACGAAACGGCCGGCGAAATCTGTTATTTCACTTGTGAACTTTCCGCTTTTATCAACGGGCTGCATCACGGGCAATCCGTATTTCCGCGATACCTGGTAATCATCTTCACCAAATGCGGGCGCGATGTGAACTATACCTGAGCCATCTTCGGTGCTTACGAAATCACCAACGGTTACATAGAAAGCTTTCTCTTCCGGTGTGATGTATGGCATAAGCTGCTCATACTGAATACCTTCGAGCTCGCTGCCTTTTATTTCTCCAAGCAGTTCATACTCTTCTTTTATCACCGCGAGGCGGTCTTTGGCAAGAATTATCTGCTCGCCCGTATCCTTAATGCGAAGTTTAACATATGTTATATTACCGCCGACTGCAAGTGCAACATTCGAGATCAGCGTCCATGGCGTGGTTGTCCACACGAGGAAACTGTAACCATCAAATCCCTGCCCTGCTTTAATTTTGAATATTACATAAACACTGGGATCCTTAACATCTTC
>JACSRQ010000166.1 GCA_014879675.1 Ignavibacteria bacterium | reverse complement strand
CACACGACTCCATCGGAGTCGCACATGAGACCGTAAAACCAAAATATTCATATCTACTGACGTTTGACCCCTTTGGGGTCAGTGGGTTAAGGGGAGTTAAAGTCTATAAATGTGTGACCGCTACGCGGTCAAAGAAATTATGATTGATGCACTCCAGGAAAAAGCAGAATCCTCCAATTATGCAAAATGACTCCGTAGGAGTCACACATTTATAGAAGAGAGGCGGAGTACCCCACACGACTCCATCGGAGTCGCACATGACATAATCTCTGCAATCGCATTGAACCTAAAATGCCTGTCCAATTCCAAACTGGATCCTGAATTTATCTGAGAATAATTTAGAGGTGTTTTGGAAGAGCCATTTCTCACCTTCTGGGGCGGCAGGGTCATACAGCTTGAAACCGAAATCAAATCTAATCGGTCCAATGAAAAGGTCGTACCTGATGCCAAAGCCAATTGCATAGGCAATTTCAGAGAATTTAAAATCTTTATGTGTTTCCCATACATTACCGTAATCTACAAAGAACGCGCCGCCTATATTTTTAAGGAATCCCTCAGAGCGAGGGAAGAGTTTCTGCCGCAGTTCCAGGCTGCCTTCCAGCAGGAAATTACCGCCGTCAATTTTGTTATCCAGAATGCCATTTTCTTTCGCATTCCATCCTCTTAAGCTGCTTGAACCGCCGCTGAAAAACTTGTAAATTGGCTGCACAGGTACTATGTTCTCACCCTGGCCGTATTCAATTATATCACCAATACTTATCTTGGTTGCAATTACCGAAATATCTCGTTTTGCGATCGAGAAATAGAATTTATTCAAAGTATATGCTTTGAAGAACTGTGAGTAAAATACGCTCTTTCCGAAAATTCCCGTGACAACGCGCGGAATTAGTCCTGCGTTACCTGCCAAAATTGAATGATAGAATCCGCTGGAAGGAGCGAGCAGGTTATTTGTATTGTCATGCACAAATGTAATACTTAAAAAACTATTGAATTGGGTCTGCCTGCCTGTTGCGATAGTATCATACTTTATCCAAATAAGTTCTTCTGTTAGATCAAGGTACGCATTGTTATAAAATGTATGCGGCGCTATAAAGTAATTCAGTGTAGTTAAGTTTGCGATAAAGTAATTTTTGTAATTTTCCACATTGTTAAAACCCACTGAAACCCTGTCTGTCAATGTTACCCGTGGGAGGAGAAAATGAGGCTGGGTTACCGCTGCCGAGAATGTTGTGCGGTTGATACTCGTCGAATTGTAGTCTTCTTCAAGCTCAAGCGTTAGCGTGCGGTTACCCGAAAGAAAATACCTGTTTAGATACTTTATACCTGCACCCAAATAGAACCTGTTTTCGAAATTTGCACCTTTAATGAATGGTGTAAGTTCGTTCTTTTTTGCCAGTGTTATAGTAACTGTATGATCAACTTTGCCATCTGTGTAAGTTGAGCTTGAATCCGGGTTGATCTTTGCACCTGAAATTATTGATATCCTTGCTATATTGCGCTCACTATCAAGCTTCTTTGCTTTACTATACAGCTCTCCCTCTTCATAAACAATTTCATCGCGTGGAATTTCTGTTTTTAATCCATATACATTATTTTTAATATCTATTTTAGTACTGCCAAAGTAATACAAGGTATCGGCGCCTTCAAGTGAAATTTCTACATTAACATGCGATTGATCTTTGTAGCGCCGTATTACGGTGCCGGAATCAATATGCAGGCGGGCATTCATATACCCGTTGTTCTGAAGTGTATCGAGAACTTCGTTGGCATGCTGTATTATCAGTACCTTGGTGTAATTGTCACCTTTTTTAACTGTACGGATCTTTCTGATCTTTGCCAACGCATCCGCAGATGTATTCTCTACACCATTAATAACGAGTGAATCAATCTTGTATCGTTTGTTTTCGGTTATCTTAAAAGTGACCGATGCTTCCTCATCTTCTAAATTTATAGAGATTGAAGTATCAATTTCCACATCAAAAAAGCCGTTATCAAAGTAGAATTTTTTGAGCTTTTGAATATCTGCAATAACTATGTCTTTATCGTAAACTTTACTTTTTGAAATAGCAGTTGCATCCTTAAGCTCACTATCTTCAAAAGTTTGCTTACCTTTGAAAGAAAACTCAATTTCATCCACCTCCAAAACCAGTTGTGCGTGCAAATTGCCGGCACCGCAGTAAAATGTGCAGAAAGCAGCGATCGTTAAAAATACATGGTATAAATTTATTCGCAATTTCATTTCTTGATGTTCAGCTATGCGCCCAGATTTGAGAGGCATTTTTCCACATCAACGCCTTTCCCAAGCACACCTTTGAACAGGTCTCCTTTTTTCTTCAGTCTTTTGAAAATAGTTTTGATGGTAAATTCTTCAGGTGAATCAACAAGCTTCAGTTCCTTCCACTCCAGCGGTGTCGATACCGGCGCAGCCGGTTTGGGCCTTACGCTGTAGGGTGCCGCCAAAGTCTGGCCGGTGCGGTTTTGTAAATAATCTATGTAAACTTTTCTCTTCCTTTTAGAAGGTGATCTTTCGATGCTGGTGATTGCAGGAACCAGGCTCCTTGTCAGCTCAGCAATTACATGCGCAAATTCACGCGAGATCTCAAAATCGTATTTCGCGTTTAATGGAATATAGATATGCACACCTGTAGCTCCCGAGGTCTTGCAATATCCGATCGCCTTGGCTCTATCCAGAACTTCCTTAACCGCATATGCGGTTTCAATTACCTTTTTGAAAGGAATATCCAGCGGATCAAGATCTATCGCCAGATAATCAGGGTTGTTGATCTTCTTCACGGTTGAAAACCACGGATTGATTTCAATACATCCCAGGTTTGCCATATACAGCAATGAAGCCTCATCTGATGCAACATAATAGTGGATGTTCTCATCATTCGATTCAGAGTATATTTCAGCGGTTTCAACCCAGCCGGGGACTTTATCCTTAACATCCTTCTGGTAGAAGCTCATCCCTTTGATCCCGTTTGGGTAGCGGTTAAGTGAGTGCGGCCTGTTCTTAATATACGGCAGGATATATTTTGAGGCTAAATGATAATATTCCAGCAGGTCGCCCTTGGTATATTTTTCTTTTGGCCAGTAAATTTTATCAAGGTTACTAAGCTCTAAAGTCTTTCCATTTATTTTTACCTTATTCATCATCTGTAAATAGTTTCCTGTTTCTTCTTATCGGGGTTAACCTGTGAACTGAATGTCACTTCCATGGGCTTCTTATCATTTCTCATCCTCATGAAAACAGGGTGTCTTAAGTTCCTGTCGCCGGTCATCTCAGAATATTTTACCTCGCAAACAAGTTTAGGCTTAAGCCAAGTTACAGGCGCATTGGGCTTGGGAGGCTCGGTAAATGGTGAAGTTTTGCTGACATGTTTCTGCAGCAATCTATATGTACTTTCCTGGTTTGAATAGTTGAATCCTGTGCCTGTGTGGCCTATATATACAAGCTTCTTTCTTTCATAAACACCCAATATTAGTGCCCCGAAAAATTTTCGGCTGCCCCTTGGCTCGGTGTAGCCGCAAATAACAGCTTCCATTGCCCTGACCGTTTTGATCTTAAGCCAATTATGGCTCCTCGTATTTTCATAATATCTGCCTGACCTTTCCTTTGCAATTATACCTTCCATCCCGAGTTTCTTCACCTGCTTAAATAGCTCTTTGCCGTCTTCTTCTATATGCTCACAGTAAAATACGTTTTCCAGATCGGGTAGAATACTTTTCAGCAATTCTTTTCTTTCTATAACCGGCAATTCTTTCAGATTGAAGCCATTGTACCATAATAAGTCAAAAACATAATATGCAATAATGCCAATTCCCGTTTTTTGAAAGTTCTGGAGTTTCTGAAAACTTGGATTCCCGTTATCATCAGATGCAATTACCTCACCATCGAGAACGGCATCACCTTTTATGGCTTTAAGAGATTCTGCAATAACCCGGAATTTTTTATCAAACGAAAGCTGGTTCCGTGATGTTAAAAAGATCTTTTGCCCCTTCTTGCGCGCTATTACCCTGTAGCCATCCCATTTTATTTCGAAGATCCACTCTTTGCTGTTAAAGGGCTTGTTGCTTAATGTAGCAAGCATTGGCTTCACAGCTTCAGGAAAAGGATCATGGGGTCTTATTTGTTTTTTTCCTGCCATTATCCTTCTGCATTTTTTCAATAGTAGTACTGCTTATGACAGATTTATTCTTCTTCAGGATATCCGTTTCTTTAGCATATTCATCTTTTTTCTTTATCAGCAGCCATGACTTTTCGTCTTTTCGCATATTAACCAGCGCAAATTCACCCTTTAGTTTTTTGCCCAGAAGCACAAATTTTAGGTCACCTTTTTTAATGGCTTTCCTAAGCAGTTTTTCATTTTCTTCTTTATTAGTACCGCCATTAATTGGTATGTAAAAGCCGTTATCCCAAACTATTACTTCACCGGCGCCGTAATTCCCCTTCGGTATCGTGCCTTCAAAATCTTTGTAATCAAACGGGTGATCTTCAACCATCATTGCAAGGCGTTTATATGCCGGATTCATAGAAGGGCCTTTAGGAACCGCCCAGCTTTTTAAAACACCATCCAGTTCAAGCCGGAAGTCATAATGAAGATGGCTGGCATCATGTTTTTGCACCACAAACAAGAGCTGCTTAGCCGAGCCTTTTTTCTTTCCCGCAGGCTCTGAAGTTTTTTTGAAATCTCTTTTTTTCTTATAGTCCTTTAAGCTCAAAGTATGTTATGTTATATTATCTAAGCAGCTTTGCTTTTCATGCTCTGCTTAAGCAACTTCATCAGGTTTGAAGCTGAGCTTGCCTTAGGTTCCTTGCCTTTAGGAGTAACTTTCTGTCCCTTAGCCTTTTTAGTGATTATCTTTTTCAGTTCGTCAGTGTATGTATCTTTGTAAGCTTTTGGATTGAATTTGCTGCTAAGCTGTTTTACCAGACTTACCGCCATTTCAACTTCCTTTTTGTTCACTTGTGATGCTCCCGGGACTTTTATCTCTGTGGTTTCGCGGAGCTCGTCGAAAAACCTTATTTGATTAAATACTATTACATTATCGTACAGTCTCAACAGTCCAATATGTTCCCTGTTCTTCAATACAAGCCTTCCTAAACCTGCCTTTTTGGTCTGTTTTATAGCTTCTCTTAGCAGTGCGTATGACTTAGTCCCCGATTTTTCCGGTTCCAGATAATACGGCTTTTCGAAATAGACCGAATCGACTTCTTTTTCATTCACAAAATGAAAAATATCTATCGTATGAGTTTTCTCTACATTTGCACTTTCAAAATCTTTGTCAGTCAGAACAACATAATCGCCTTCATTATACTTATATCCTTTAACAATATCCTGGTAGGGGATTTCTTTTCCGTCATCCCTGCATACGCGTGCGAAACGCACCTGGCAATGATCGCCCTTGCGTAACATATCCAGATCGAGTGAGTGACTTTGTGAGGCTGAATAAAGCTTCACTGGTATGTTTACTAGCCCGAAGCTGATCGAGCCTTTCCAAAGTGCTTTCATATGCAGTATTTAATATTAATTTAAAGATTTCAGGTCAGCAAGTGCCGGCCCGTTAATTACTTTTCCTGTGGCTTCAAATCTGGAACCATGACACGGACAATCCCACGTTTTTTCCGCTTTGTTCCACTCTACCACGCATTTTAAATGAGGGCAAAGGGCAGAAAATTTATATACTTTCCCGTTTGAATCCTTATATACCGCCATCTTATCACTTCCCATTTTCATTATAGCTCCCGAGCCCGGTATAATTTCATCCGTGCCCGAAACTCCGGGAGGAGTAAGAAGATCAACATACTGAATTGCTGTGTTGAACCCTTCCTTGATAAATTCTGATGCTGCCATCAAAGTTACCCGTGAAGGATCATATATCTTAGCCCATGGATTCTCATTGCCGCTTATCAGATCCGTCAATATGATTGAAGAAAATGCCGCATGTGTAATACCCATTCCGGAATCACCTGTTGCAATATAAACCCTGCCTTTGCTTTCCGGGTCAAGTCCGGTTAGACTCAGCCCATCAACAGGTTCGATTACCTGACCCGACCATTTGTATTTCAATTCACCTGCTTCAGGAAAACGTTCGCGCGTCCATTTAACCAGGTTTTCATATCTTTTTTCGGGGTCTTCTTCCTGCCCTGTACGGTGGTCCTCACCTCCCACAATCAAGATTTCATCCTGGCCGTCATTATATAACCTTATGTAATGATAAGGTTCTTCGTTATCCCAGAATAAGCCATCGGGAATAACGCCTTTTGCAACCTTGAAACCCGTTACATATGATCTGTAAGCCGCTTGTTTAACATGCACTCTCCAATAATCACTTATCGGACTGTTTGTTGCAGCTACAGCATAATTTGCTGTAATTATTACTCCATCAGAAGTAATTACTTTAACGCTGTCATCTTCTTCATTTATCTTTTTGACGTGCGTATTTGTGTAAATTTTTCCGCCGTTTAATATAATGAGCCTGGATATAGCGCTAATGAATTTTAAAACATGAAACTCCGCCTGCATAGGAAACATTAGGCAGGGGTAAGAAGATGCAAAGTTTAACGGAGCACCGGGCAGTATTTGAGTGTCTATTCCGGCTTTTAGAGCGGCATGATACTCTTTTTCAAGGCTATCGGCATCTTCTTCCGGTCGGAAGAGCAGGTAGCCGTTAAGCCTGCGGAAATCACAATCTATTCCGTGCGTGTTAACGAGGTCTTCGATCATGTTAACAGCGGTCAACTGGCTTTCTGCTGCAAGGCGGCAAGTATCTTCCCCGTGTAAACGGGTGATCTCGTAGAATCTGTCATCAATCACTGACGATATATGCGCAGTAGTGCGGGCAGTCTCGCCGCCTCCAATAGTACCGTCATCTACAACGATCACTTTTTTTCCATTAGAAGAAAGCCGGCACGCGGTCAATAGACCAGTTATGCCGGCTCCAATTACACAAACATCAGTTGTTGCATCACTATCCAGTGGTTTAAATTGAGGCACGTCGAATGTTGCTGCCCAAATTGAAACGCTTTTTCCGGATTCTGCATTCATAGAATTTCTCTCCAGTAGATTGTGATGTTTAGCTTACCGGATTCCTGCCCTGTATTAATCTTACAAGAACCGCAACCACAGCAAGTATCAGAAGAATGTGAATGAATCCGCCGATTGTATATGAGCTAACCATTCCGAGTAGCCATAATACTAATAAAATTATCGCAATTGTCCAAAGCATGATATCTCTCCTTTATTTTAAGTTAATTGATTGAAAGTATTTTTTTAACTGCCATATTGATTCTGTGATTATTTACCTTCTTTGCCGTAGTTCTTTTTATCTACCGGATTTTTAACAGTAACCACGGATGTTTTTGAAGCATCACCAAACAGGCCATTATCTCCAGATGCCATTCTCCACTGAAGCGGGTATGTACCTGCAACCAGGGGTGTTACATCGAAGTTAAACACTTTAGTCCCGCCCGGGGTAATATCTTCATCTATACTTACGGAGTATGAAGTCCATTCGCTCCCGGTTAACGGATTTCCGGATGCATCAAGCATTATAAGCCTGTATGAACCCGATTTCCATGTTGTCTTGCCGGTGTTTGTCATGCTTACTAAAACTTTGTATGGCCTGCCTGCTTCCATCTCAGAAGGAACAGTCTGTTCTACAAACGCTGAACTGTTTAAAGCGTCATTAAATCCAACCTGTTTGCTTACGGAAATTTCAACCGGTTTGCTTGATTCGCCAAATACATTGCTGCCATGTAGCAGTTCAGCTTTAAAAGGATATACTCCTTCAGCAGAGGGCGCAGTCACCTTTAACTCTATAGTAGAAGTGTTACCCGGCTCTATCACTCTGCCAAGCTCCATTTCGGATACAGACCAAACGGAATTTATCTTCTGATCAACTGAATTGACCCTTATGCTATAATCTGAATCCCATGAAGTTGTTCCCGTATTTTCGAAAGTTAAGATCAGATTGTAAGTTTCACCGGGATTCATCCTGTCAGGGATCGATTGGTTTATGAATCGTGCATTATCCCCGGTTTGTGTTTGCGCAGTGGTGTATCCGTGCAGTGCGGCTATTATAGTAAATAAACCAAGTATTCTATTGAATGCTTTCATGTCTGGTGTGTCCTCCATTTATTTTTGTTATGAATGTGATTTAACTAAGTACAATCAATTTTCATGCCAAACTTTAACTGCAATTATTCACCTGATTAATAACAATTTGAGATGCTAATCGTTGAATTCAGACATATTTGTCATAGTTTATTTGATATACTAAGGTTTTCACGCCGTTTTTGCACATATATTCTGGCATATTATTTGAGTCTACCTTATATAATTAACGCACGGAGGATAACAATATGAAATACTTGCTCTTTTTAGTAATAGTCGTTAACATTGCTTTTTCACAAACTACAAATGGAATGTACGCTACAAATGTACAGTATATTGGCATTGTTGATAACAGGAATATAGGTTCAGTTGAAGGCTTTAATTTGCCGGGCAGCATTGGGATGCTTAAAGGTGAAATGATAATCAGCCTTGGTAACAATGAGTATTGGATTCGTAACTCAGAATTGACATTAGTTAAAGGTGATGTATATATCTTCTCTGAGAATCTGCTTAAAAATGGCATTCCGGTAATAGATCAGGTAAATGCGCAGTATGGGTATGTATTAGTAACCCAGCCGGGCGAAAACGAAGCAGTTATTTACATTGCAGGTGAGAAGGGGAATAAAACTTCTGATCCGGTTAGTATAGAGTTGTAAAACGAGAAACAGCTTTACAATTCACCTGAATATATTTTTATAGTGTCTTAAGGGGCTAACTCAAAACTGTAGTCATTCCTGCGAATGCAGGTCACGAAGTGCTTTTCTAAATCTTGGGGATTAAGATCACAATCCTTCATAGACTCAGTTTTAAGCAGGCCTTTTTTTCTTTTATACCCTAACAAACTAAGTACACGACAGTGAATAAAAAATACCCCAAAAATGTTAGAATAAGTTGCTGACCATAAATTTCAATATACTTGACCTCACTCCCTAACCCCCTCTCCTGACAGGAGAGGGGGAACTGAGAAATTTTTGAGTTCTTTCTCCCCTCTCCCTTTGGGCTGTCTCTTATACACATCTGACGCTGCCGACGACGGA
>JACSRQ010000226.1 GCA_014879675.1 Ignavibacteria bacterium | reverse complement strand
TAAATTTCAATATACTTGACCTCACCCCCTAACCCCCTCTCCTGAGAGGAGAGGGGGAACTGAGAAATTTTTGAGTCATTTCACTCCTCTTCACCAGGAAGAACTGCCAAGGCAGTCAGGCGGGCTGGGTTTTGGGAAAAAAAATGCAAAGCAAAAGATACTACTGTCGTGAACTATACAGTTACGCAAATCAGTTTTTTTGGAGTTTTATTTTATTTTTAGCATTGCTAATTTTGTATAAAATCAATGGTTATGAAAAAACTGTGGACCAGAAGTGAGCTGAGTATTCTTAAGAAAAGGTACACCGAAAAAGGAGCTGAGTACGTTGCTAAAAAAACCGGTCACCCGATTCACTCGGTAGTGGCTAAGGCTAATTCGCTGGGGATACACTCAGGCGCGCTGCGCAGATGGAGCCAGTTTGAGCTGAATTACATTCTAAAGAATTATTCAAAAAAACCATCGGATTCAATAGGCCGTTCGCTGAAAAGAAGCGTAGCTTCGGTTGATAACAAAGCACGCCAGCTGGGAATATATGAACCTAAACCTAAGAAATGGAGCCCGCAGCAGCTGGAAATGCTTAAGCAACTGTGGCCAGATAAAAAGTACTCTATTGATGATGTGGCAGCAAAGCTGAATAAGACACGTCCTGCTACGCATTACCAGGCATGGAAAATGGGCTTACGCAGGCCGCAGGTTTGGAAATTCTGGACAAAAGATGAAGTAAAATATCTCAAGAAGAATTACAAGAAGAAAACTTACGTACAGATCGCAAAAGAGCTTGGTATGACAAGGATAGCGGTTTTTCAGAAAGCTATTAAGATGGGTTTAAGAGTGAGGCGCACTCCGAAGCCGTGGACGGAAGCGGATGATACATATATAAGGCAGAATTACCGGAAGATACCTACCCGCGAGATAGCGGCAAAGCTTGATAGAAGTCTTGATGCAATTATTAACCGCGCCGGCCCGCTGGGAATATCACGGAAGAAACAATAGCAGAATTCACTTGAACGGGTTTCCGTTAACACCCTGAATCAAGCTGCCGGCAGAATTTCTATCTTGTTCGCCTTGATCCACTTGTATTGATGCTCCAGCAATCTTCTGAACTCTTTCACTTTAAGGAACTGATAGATATAAACCAGCTTGGCGAAATCTGCCGCGATATTGAACCCCAATTCTTTACTTCTCAGTTTTTCAAGCAAAACATTTATAACACGTTCATTTTTTTTGAATACCTTCTCGGCCTTTTCAAAGATTAGCTCTTCAAATATCTTAAGCCCCAGCGAAGCCGATTCAACCCATGAATGGCTGATGTTCAGATTGTGAAGCCTGATTATCCTCTTCAGCTTTTTTGTGTAAAGATCAGCCAGCTCAAAATCAGCGTGTGTATTCTTCCAGAACTCCTGCTCAATGCGGTTCATATAAACAATTGCTGTAACATTTGGTTCGTACACATGCCTGAATCTGACAAGCGATTCATTGTTTATCTCTTCAAAAACATTCAACATTTTTTGATCTATCGCAACCACCGGAAAATCTTCATTGATCTTAATTGTATATACCGATTCACTGACAAGATCGCTTACTTCAAGGTACCAGCTCGTTATTGCGCCTGCCTTTCTGGAGTAAAGGATGCGCCTGTTGATGTATTCTTCGCTCATACTATCTGCATCAGGATGGTTAAGATATATCATCAGCCTTAAACAGTTGTATTGAATTTCCAGTATTTGCGAAACATCGCTGTATTCAGTTGTTATCTCTTTATAGAGCTTGCTCAGCACATCCAGCGCTGTATCCGCTGTGGAATTATCCAGAATGAATTCTGATACCATGATATGAGAATGAATTACCTTCGCTTCTTGCATTGCCGAGTTTGCAGCAGCATAACTGTATGCATCACGCAGCATCTTCAATGAATCCTGCCTGTCTTTCACTATATTATGCAGCAGCGCAAGCCTGACACTCAGCCTTGATGAGAGAACTGCATTAGCTGCTGACCGGGAGAGCTTCAGAGCCTTTTCGAAGTTACCTATGGCGCCGTAGAAGTTATTCTTTCTGAAGCGATTAAAGATCAGCTTTTCGCCCAGCAGCCGGAAATATTCAGCCTGTATATTCATCATTTCATGCCGGCCGGTTTGTTTGGCGCGGATCTTGTTTAGAACTGATTTATATTTCCGCAGGTATAGGTTCAGTTTTCTTTGATCTTTGTTGAATATATAATAATCCGCCAACCGGGAATAATATTCCAGCAGCTGCAGCGATTCCAAGGGTGTCCTCTTTCTATTCTCTAAGCGCTGCTGTAGTTTCTCGAAAAGTATCTTTGCTTCTTTGATCATTCCCAGGGACCATAGTTTCCGTGCACACTCCGCGGAACAATCACTTCTTAATTCTAAACCGAAATAAAACTGCCTTAGCTGTTTGAGGAGCCTTGACCTATGGCAGTCAAGCATTCGTGCGGATACACCAAGAAGTTTAGCAAACAATGTATCAGTATCATTTATGCTTGTTTTCTTATCGATTATTTCATTGAGTTTTTTGAGAAATATTACATTTTTCTGATCCCCGCTGCCTCTTCTGTTGAGAAGCTTCTTTAAGAACTGAAGCCGCTTCGTTTTTGGAATTGCGCCAACTTCGAAAATAAAGAAGTCTTTTAGTAAAAATGGGTTATATTTGAAGTTTTTTACATTCATTTGAACCTCTGAAAAACATGCAACAAAATACACTTTTTTAATTTTTTTAGAAATAACATTCGGTTTAAATTTGTATCGTAAGTTACTAATCAAACAAACAAATCTCTAAAGGAGACAAAATGTTAAACACAGAAAGATTCAGCCCCAAAAAATCCATGTTTCAAATTGTTTTACAGAAAAAGCTGTTGGTTTTCTGTTCAGTATTATTTGTATTTGCAATTTATCTTTCGGGCTGTGTGAATTTTGATCAAAAAACAGCGATCAAACAGGATGGTTCAGGTTCGATGACCGTACACTACTGGACAAAAATGAGCAATGTTAAATCAAGCACAGAGCTGGGCAGCTTCAGCTTCGAAGAAGCGAAAGCAAAAAGCAACTACACCTCCTCGAACACGGATGTGAAGAATGTTAAAGTAGAAGAAAAGCTCGGTGACTCTACCAAGCATGTAACTGTTGAGCTTTCATTTAAGAACATTAATGATATCAGCAGCGCGAAAGCCTTTGAGAAGATAAAAGCATCATGGAAAGAAGGCAAAGAAGGTATGGATTTCACTTACTTTGTACCCAAGGATACCTCGAATGCAGGAAATATGGGTTCAAGTGATATAGTTTTGAACTATGAGTTTGAATTCCCCGCCGAAGTATTGAAGACCAACGGCAGAAAAGACGGGCAGAAGATCATTTACGAAAAGAAGCTATCCGACTTAAAGAATGATCTTGAAATGACCGCTACGGTTAAGAGCGAAGGCAAGAAATGCGGTTTATTTGGAATGGAATTACCCCTGCTTGTACTCGCAGGTATGCTGGTAACATCGGCAGGGATCAGAAGAAAAAACAGGAAGTAATGCATTGTAGTAATCTGTAAAAGAATTGTCTTTGTGTTTCATAACTTCCAGGCCTGTTTGTCAATTGAATTCCACCGGAATACGGCAAGCAGGCTTTTTCAATTGAGTGTAGGAAGCAGAAAATGAAATTAAAAGCGGTATGGCGGTTCAATTCAAGAAGACTTACTCGTTAGAAATATATCAATATATTTGTTCCTGAAATGAAAACAATAATAATAATACTTTTTCTATTTGCTGCAGGCATGGAAGGCTCAAAAGCTCAGACTGTTTGCGATGAAGCAGAAGTGAGCCGTATAGAGAGCATCAAGAATGATGCAGAAGCCGGAATTGCAAATGCAAGATCTGTTACAAAAGATACGGATAACGGATATACTGTTACGGCATATTATGACGGGAGCGGAAAGTTACTCAAATTGCGCGCAGAGAGCAATCTCTCAAATACCGAACAGGTTTATTTTGAGAATGATAAAATGTGTTATTACGAAAATTCGGGCTACAGAAGCGGTGAGATGTTTTTTGAAGCATGTTACTTTTCCGGTAACAGCCTTTTCTGCCGGAAGAATGTCCTAAGCGGCAGCGGTATGAAGATTAGCCGCAAGTTAGAAAGCAAAATTGTTTCAAGGGTAGAAAAGTATCTGGAGGAGATACAGTAGCTACACAATAGCGGGCACGATGCACTCTGTGAGTAATGATGAATCTTTCTGTGTAAGAAATCACAAATTCACGGTTGTGCAGCCGTGTCCGTTTTTTGTAATATCGGTCATTGTAACATTCAGAATGTTACTGTTGCCTGAATTATAACCCGCACCGGAAGATTCTGATTTGAACACACTAAACAATAAAAACCCTCATAAAATCTTCTTTGAAATTGTTCATTTAAGCCCATTATCGAAGGTTTTATTGACACTTGCATTGAGTCATAGGATTATACAGATCATTCATAACATTCAGTTATTCAATACCTTTAGTTATCCAATCCAGTTAGCCCACAATTCCAGCGCGGTAATAACAGATTTAGATCCTGAATTCTTCACGGTCCGAAATCAATTATTAATCCATTTTTCTTTTGTTTTAACATTATTAATTTTGTTCTTAATCGCAAAAAATGATAAAAGCTTCGGTAGGAATTTGCATCGGAGCGAGCAGCATATCAATAGTCCGGGCTCAGCTTAACACCGAATCCATCCAGGTAACAGATGTAAGAACTATTTCCCACGAAGGGAATCCCCGTAATGTTCTTGAGGATTACTTTAGTCAAAACGATCTTTCGGGAATATCTGTGGTCGTAACCGGGCGTAAATTCAGAAATCTGATCAATGCTGAATCAATTCCCGAGCCAGAAGCAATAGAAGAAGCCCTTTCG
Organism: Ignavibacteria bacterium; assembly: GCA_014879675.1. GTDB lineage: Bacteria > Bacteroidota > Ignavibacteria > Tepidaquicellales > OLB5 > OLB5. The sequence goes on along the minus strand of JACSRQ010000226.1, from coordinate 4,341 downwards.
TATCTGAAATTAAATGGAAAATATAGAGCAATAGCATCGCTTGGCGGTGAGAATTTTTTAGTCTACTGTTTGAATAACAGCGGCGGAATTGATAATGTGCTCTCAGGCAATAAATGCGCTTCGGGTACGGGTGAATTTTTCCTTCAGCAGATAAGAAGAATGAACATAGGTCTTGAAGAAGCTCTCAGGCTCGCTGATGAAGAAAAATACTATGTAGTATCGGGCAGGTGCAGTGTGTTCTGCAAAAGTGATTGCACTCATGCGCTGAACAAAGGAATTGATAAAGGGCTTGTTGTTTCGGGTCTGTGTAAAATGATAGCTGATAAAACCATTGAGCTCCTTGCAAAACAAAAATCAGATAAAATTCTGCTCATCGGGGGTGTATCACATAACAAAACCGTTGTCAGATTCATAAAAGAAAAATACCCGGAGTCATTAGTGCTCAGGGAAGGTGTTTACTTTGAAGCGCTTGGAGCTGCTTTAAAAGGAATAAAGGAAGAACATAAATTCAATTCTGAAAATAAGTTCAGGGATAATATAAATACCTTTGCTTCTCTTGAACCGCTCAAAAACGCGGAAGGTAAAGTAATATTTAAAAGCCTTATTAAAGCAAAACCACTGCCCGGTGATGAATCTATTCTGGGACTTGATGTAGGCTCAACAACCACGAAAGCCGTCTTGATAAGAGTTCACGATAATGCGCTTATAGCAAGTATCTATTTACGAACCAATGGAAACCCTGTTCAGGCATCAGTAAACTGTTATAAAGCACTTAGCGAACAATTAAATGTTCCCGTAAAGATCACAGGTTTAGGAACAACAGGTTCTGGAAGACATATAGCCGGCCTTCATGCCATGACTCACGGCGTTGTAAATGAAATTATCGCGCATGCAGTAGCTGCCGCATTTTTTGATAAAGATGTTGATACCATTTTCGAGATCGGCGGACAGGACGCTAAATATACCCATTTAACAAACGGCATTGCAAGCGACTACGCAATGAATGAAGCTTGTTCAGCCGGGACAGGTTCATTCCTTGAAGAATCAGCAAAGGAAACACTGAACATTTCTTATACAGGTATAGCTGATATAGCGCTCAGAGCCTCCAGCCCGCTTAACTTCAACGATCAGTGTGCAGCGTTTATTTCGAGCGATATAAAAACAGCAAGTCATGAAGGCGCTAAAAGAGAAGATATTGTTGCCGGGCTGGTATATTCTATTTGTATGAACTATGTAAACAGGGTTAAAGGCAATCGCCCCATTGGAAGAAAGATATTTATGCAGGGTGGTGTTTGTTATAACCGGGCGGTTCCGCTTGCGATGAGCAACATTATGAACAAAGAGATAATTGTACCGCCGGAACCCGGTTTGATGGGAGCATTTGGTGTCGCACTGGAGATAGAGAACAGGATTAATCTGGGATTCCTGGAAAAAAGCAATTTTGAGCTGCGAGAACTTATTGAACGAAAATTCGATCATGAAAAGGATTTTATCTGCGCAGGCGGAAGTGAACATTGTGATAGAAAATGCAAAATTGCGATAATAAAAGTTGGTGATAAAAAATACCCGTTCGGGGGCGCATGCAGTAAGTACTATAATGAAAGATCAAACGAAAAATCGGAACCTGCAAAAAAGAATTATGTGAAAATGCGGCAGGAACTGGTGTTTAATATTCCGGACCCTGATAAAGAACCCCAGGTAATCAAATTAAAATCCGGGAATGGATCTCTTAACAATATTGCCAGGCCAACTATAGGGATCATCAAAAGCTTCCAGGTAAATACATTATTCCCGTTCTATCAAAAATTCTTTTCATTGCTGGGGTTTGATGTTGTTCTTTCGGATAAAGTTGATCATGAAGGCATGGATAAAATGTCATCATCTTTCTGCTACCCTGTAGAAATTGCTTACGGCATGTTTCATAACCTGCTGAAGAAAAAACCTGATTATATTTTCATTCCGCATATAACTGAAATGGATTATAATGACGGCCATAAGTATAAACGCCTGTGCGTGTTTGTACAGGCTGAAAGTTATTATCTTAGATCAGCTTACAGTGATGAAAAGCTGCCAACTGTTTTATCTCCTGTTTTGAATTTTAAAGATAAAAAAGAAAATGTTCGGAAAGATTTCAGGGATATTGCCATTCAGCTTGGAAAGCGATCAACTGAAGGAGAATACGCGTTTGATATGGCTTGGGCTGATTTTATGGCGATGCAGGAAAAATTCAAACTGCTAGGTTTACAGGCACTGGCTGAAGTTGAAAGCGATAGATCCAAATTCGGAATAGTCCTGTTTGGCAGGCCATATAATGCATTTGCTGCTGAAGCGAATCTGAATATTCCGCATAAGTTCGCCTCGAAAAATATTATTGTAATACCCCATGATTTTTTACCAAACGAAAACTATCACTCTTACGATAACATGTACTGGTACAGCGGGCAGCAGATCCTTCGCTCTGCAAGATTTACAAAGGAGCATGAACAGCTTTTCGGGGCTTATATAACCAATTTTTCATGCGGACCTGATTCATTCCTGCTCTCATATTTCAGGAATATCATGGGAACGAAGCCATCATTAACATTAGAGCTTGATAGCCACTCTGCTGATGTAGGGGTTGATACTAGAATTGATGCAGCTTTGGATATTATCCGGAACTATATAGAGCTTAAAAAGCAAGGTATGATCACAGAGAAGTCAAACGGATTGGCTCCGCTATCAATAATATCAAAGAATAAAAGGACTTTAATTGTAGATAACTCCGGCAAAGAGCACGAGCTTACTTCTCCCGATGTAGAAGTTATAATTCCATCGATGGGCAAATTCAGCACAGAAGCATTTTCTGCCATTTGCCGCTCCGCCGGCATGAATTCACGATCGCTGCCTGTTCCAACAATCGAAACGCTCAAGCACGGCAGGGGAAATACAACCTGCAAAGAATGCCTTCCATTTATTTTAACAACCGGCTCGCTGGTTGAATACTGCAAGAATAAACATAAAAACGGAAATAGTGTAACAAAAACCGAACCCATACCTGTTAGCCAAAACGGTAAAAAGATACTCTTCTTTATGCCGCATGGCTACGGCCCCTGCCGGCAGGGCCAGTACTATATATCGCTCAAAGATATAATCAGTAACCTTAAACTAAAAGATATTGGAATACTATCAATGGATGATGAAGCATCGTTTGATGACCTTGGAAGCGATTTTTTCCTGAAGGGATGGCTTGCAATAACAATCGCTGATATAATCCATGATATTGAAAGTGTGATACAGACCCTGGCTGCTGATAAACCTTCGGCATTAAAAATACTGAACGAACAATTCAGCAGGATACTATTTTCACTCGAAAATGAAAACCGGAAAGGTATTTTCAGACAACTGAAAGAAACCGCAAAAGAATTAACATCAATAAAGCTTAAGATTCCGCTTGAAGAGGCTAAAGTTGTTTCGCTAATTGGTGAAATATATGTCCGCCGCGAAGAATTTTCGCGGGGTGACTTAGTTCAGACTTTAATAGAAAATGGTTTTGTTGTAAAAACAGCGCCAATATCTGAATACATTTATTACAGTAATTACCTTATCAAAAAAGGAATAGTTGACGGCTCTGACTACAGGAACAGACTGCAGGTAACTATAAAAGATAAATACCAGAAATATTACGAAAGAAAGATCAAAAACATATTTGCTGTTACAGGTTTATACAAAGCTGAAATGGTAGAAATTGAAAAAACGGTTAACTATGCAAAAGAGCTGATATCGGAAAAACTGGTAGGTGAAACAATTTTAACAACCGGGCTTGCACTTCGTGATATCCTTGATGAAGCTTGTGGAGTCATATCAATCGGACCTTTTAACTGCATGCCGAGCCGCTTATCGGAAGCCATATTGAATAAAGAAATGACTCTGGAGGGCAAATACAAATACGGAAAATTAAAACGTAATGGTTATCCTGAGGATATAACAACGTTGCCCTTTTTATATATAGAAAGTGACGGGAATCCTTACCCGCAAATCACACAATCACGCCTGGAAATATTTATGATGCAGGCAGAAAAACTTCATAAGGCAACTATCGCAAGATCTGAAACAACAGTTTAAGGAGCGTTCAGCAAACTAATGAGGTAGTGGCCGAAATGATCTCATTTGTTGCAGCCATTTGTTATCTTGTGGACTACATTTAGTACTTTTCTAATCAATTTATCATGAATTACTGAATTTATTGTTTGCTCTATTTCTTATGGTTGTATTCATTTGTTCGGGGTGTGGCTCAGCCCGGTTAGAGCACCTGGTTCGGGATGATGTGGAAATGCCCTTTTTAGCTCAAAATCAACAAAAACC
>JACSRQ010000146.1 GCA_014879675.1 Ignavibacteria bacterium | reverse complement strand
CTTCTAAATGTCTGCGATGCTACTTGACCCCCTCCCGCCTTCGGCGTACTCCCCCTTAGTAACTGCTTTGGCAGTCAAGAATGGGGAGAGCTTTAGATCTGTGCTACTAAAAGCGGGCGCCCTTCGACTCCGCACCTAAAGGTAACACACCCCGTCCGGCAAATGCCGGACACCCCTCTCACGGAGGGGAATTAAGCATTTGGGGCAATAAAAAAAGGGCTCGCGTTGCCGGGAGCCCTCGTGTGCTGCTATTTAAAATTTTGGAAATCTTACGGCTTTACTTCAACCGAATAAATATCGCTGCCTTTCGATGCGATGAATGTCAAAACTCCGTTCTTAACATTCACATCTGTATATGCTGAGTAATTATCGCTAACTTTTTTATCATTCACATAAAGCGCGTAATCATAAAGATACGCATCTTTCTTTATGGAGTTACCCGCAAAGTAATAAACCTTTCCGTTCAGCAGGCAGGCGCTTTCGCACCATAAGGCAGGCAAACATACCGCTCCTGCGGAGCTTAATATTAGAAAATTCACAAATATTTTCATTTGTTGTTTAATATCAGTTAGAAAGCAGGTTCATGAGTCTGTGGTTGATGTAATATATTTCTTTGCCTTTTTTATGGGGCGTAAGTATGCCTGAGGCGGAAAGTTTTTTAAGATGAGCTGAAGCTGTTTGCCTGTGAGCAATCTTATTATTTATTACTGTATTAATTTTTATATACGGGTAGCTGAAAATAAGATCAACAATATCCCTGTTATAAGCGCTTTTCAGGGCTTCTTTTGCGATAACAATTGTTTCATCTTTAAGCTGCTGAATACTGCTTATTTTATTGAGTGTGAGCCCTGCAGTTTGAGAAACTGCCTGAAGCATATACATTATCCATTCATGCCACATGCCTTTGGCTGTAACGCCTTTTAACAATTTGTAGTACAGGCTTTTATTTTTAATGATAAAAGAACTTAAATATAAAACCGGTAAATTAAGCAGTTCGTTTTTTACAAGATATAATACATTCAATATTCTGCCTGTTCTTCCGTTGCCATCCGTAAAAGGGTGGATAGCTTCGAACTGGTAATGCATTAAAGCCATTTTTATCAGAGTATCGGTATCATCCTCCTTATTGTGTATATATTCTTCAAGAGCTTTAAGTTTTGCCCTGATGATATTTTCACCCTCCGGCGGCGTGTAGATAATTTCTTTGGTCGCGGGGTTTGCAAGTTTTGTACCGCTGTTCTTTCTTATTCCTTCAGTTGTATTTTTTAGTTTCTGCATAACAGCAACCATTGTGTTTGTAGTCAGCCCCCGTTGGTTCATCATTTTAAGACCGTAATAAATTGCCTCGCGATATAACAGTACTTCTTTTGCTTCAGAGCTTCCCTGGTGTACCTCATCCATGGATATCACGGCTTTGTATAGTTCATCCTGTGTGGTCACAATATTTTCTATAGCAGAGCTATCTTTACTTTCCTGGAGAACAAGAGTATTTATCAGCAATTTGGGGTCAGGTAAGGTTTGGCAAAAACCTTTTAGCTCAGCAAGCAATTTGTTAGCTTTAATACATTCTTTCAGGAGTGTTGGAGATTCCAGATCAGCCTTAGGGGGCAGGTCAGGCAGCGAATTGAATGGTATGTTATTATCCATTTACGATATATTTTGTCTTAATACTATATGTCGAACTAATCGACATGTTCTGTTTTCATGTCGAAAATTATGAAAATTTTCGACATGAAAAAATACCAAAAAAACACATCTAATGTAATTACAGCATGTTACAATGCTGCTTCATAAAGAATTCTTGCTCAATATTAACAAAACCTTTAGCAAAACGCCTTCAGCCAGGTTTAACTCTAACTGTTAATCTTTGTTGCCGGCTTTTGGTACAGGTATAAAAAAGGGCTCGCGTTGCCGGGAGCCCTCGTGTGCTGCTGCTGAAACTTCAGGAAAACTTACGGCTTTACTTCAACCGAATAAATATCGCTGCCTTTGGATGCGATGAATGTCAATACTCCGTTCTTAACATTCACATCTGTATATGCGGAGTAATTATCGCTCACTTTTTTATCATTCACATACAGCGCGTAATCATAAAGATACGCATCTTTTTTTATGGAGTTACCCGCAAAGTAATAAACCTTTCCGTTTAACATACGCAGGTCGCTGATATTATCGAACGGCTTGCTTTCGCCCTTATCGGTGTGAACAGTGTACTTATAAATGTAATTGGCTTTATCAACCAGTTCGCCGCTCATAAACGCAAACCTGCCCTTATCATCGCCAACAACGTATGCGTTGGTCTTCCAGTCTGCGGTATTAACCATAGCGAACGGGCCGAACTTCTCGCCGTCAACAAATACGAAGTATTTATCCGGTATCATCTTCTCATAATTGCCGTAGTTTGAAGCAACATAGCTCAGGCTGCCGTTCGGCATAATTCTGCAATCGGATATATAATCATATTTTGATGATACAACTTCATCATTGTTCACCACAAAATATTTGTTGTTTTTATCCGAGGCGGTAAACAGCGGTTCGCCTGATTTGCTGAACTGCACCGAGTACACAGAACCGTACTCCATGCCCGCTTTGCCATCGATATACAATTTAGAAGTGTAAGTATTATCCCCGCTCTTCGAGGTCTTTTCTTCTGATACCACGTAAACAAACTTACCTGATGGCGTGTACATCACATTGAAGATGCTGCCGCCGTTAACGGATTTGATCTCGCTGGAGCCGCTCATCAGTGTTGAGCGGTATTTGTACTCGCCAATTGAATCCTGCCCAACGTACAGGGGCATACCGGATTTATCCATTGTTATCGGTCCGTAGATCCAGTCAAACGATTTAAATTCCTGGGTGCCTCTTACAACGAATGTATTTCCGCGGTCATAATAAAACTTGCCCGATGATTTTGCAATATAGCACGGTACATCGCTGGCATCAAAAGTGAGGTCATACCATGTAATATCGCTGTAATGCTTCTGCTCGGTTTCGCCTATCACAAGGAAAACCTCGCCGCCCGATGATGCGATATAATACGGCTCGCCCGCTTTGGTGAATCCAACAAAGCCCAGGGGTTCGCCTTCGCCGGTTGTGCCTTCGGGAATGTACGCAAGCCTTACTTCGTCGTACTCCCTGCCTTTATTTATCGCGCCGCTTTTGGTATCATAAGTTACGAAATACTCTTTACCTTTATCATTTGCCGCAAAATAGATCGTACCATCTTTAATAACCCAGCCATCTTTGATATTATCGTAGGTAACTATCGCCGTACTGTTCTTCAGGATCGTATAGCTGTAGGTGGTATCGGTAATGTTATTGCTGACGGTCATGTATGAATTGCCTTCAGCATCAAACAGTGTATAGTATGTAAGCGCGTAATTGTATTGTGAAGATGTTCCCTGCGGCGTTATAACTGTGTACTTTTGTGTCACAGTATCATACGCGCCGTAAGCCCAGCCGCCTGTAGCCGCATCATACTTCAGCGAGTACGCGTCAACGGGTCCGTTAACAGAAGGAATGCCCGTGATGAGTTTCTGGCTGAGAGTTTGCGCGCCGGTTGAGGCGGTAAAACCCAGAATTAGACAAATTGCTGCAAAAACCACTAAAATGGAACTCTTTTTCATTGTTTTTTTGGGGAATTAATTTTTTCGGTAATACAAAGATACTAAACAATTTCGAATGAAAAAAATAATAAAAATCCCGGTTGTTTCCCGCCCCGCGCGGGGGGATAGGGGCATCGGACAAGGGTTAATGCATTCCCGCCGCCGGCCTTTGATGATTGCTTTGCGACCTTGCGGGAGATTGCTTGTGATTTTTGATGATTCACGATCTTTTTCAATTTTCGCTGCTGATACATGCCGCTCCGCTGGAGCTTGATATGTAAATGAATGCATTATCTACAAACATGCCACCCCTACGGGGTTAGAGGCAAAGATTCTCCTTTTTGCCTTTTCGCTTTTGCTTTTTGCTTTGCGGCTTTGCGGGAGATTGCTTTTGATTTTTGAAAGTTCTTAATGGTGCCGTGTCTCAAAGCGAAGCGAATGATCAACGTCTAGATACCTGCCTCCGCAGGTATGACAAGGAGTAGTTTAAACAATCGGCTTTCAATTTCCGCATATGTTGGGCAGATGCAAATTCGTGCCGGTGCGCGCTGTTGGGGCTTTTGCGGGCATTCCGCTGCGGTGAAATCCGGTTTTATCACTCCGCCCGGATGGATATGGCTTCAACAATCGTGGTTTTAATTCTGCTTTCCTGTTTTGTTAAACAATCGCAATTCTATTTCTGCCGATTACCATACTTAAACGCGTTTTATGCACTTCAAAGCATACAATAGCCTGCCTGCCCGCAGAAACATTTCGACTTTACTTTTCTTTGTAAGCGCGATTACTCTCTTTATTTTTGTTACGAAAGAAAAAACATCATGTTTAAAGATTTCATTCCGGAAAAAATATATAAATAAAAATTCATATAAACTAAATCAACAAAATGAAAACATCTACTGGCATCATTACGGAATTCACCAATTGCTTCGCCATCAGGAAATATCTTTTCCTGGCAGCGGCAATAATATTCACTTTTTCAGGAACGGGCATCTTCGCGCAGTCAAATAAACCGGTTCCGCCATCAAAGATATTATACTCAACTTCATCCAATACCAATGATTCACGCAATTTGGAGAATCTTTCTTTAACCGCGCCGGAAGATATACCGGTAAGCGCTGAGAAAATACAGCTCCTCAAAGATCTGAAAACCGCAAGGCTCTCGAACAATACAAGCGAAAGCAGAAGGATCCAATCTCTGCTGAACCAAACCGACGGCGCCGAGGAAGTTACGCTGACCGAAAATCCGGATGTTGTGGGCCGCTACGTAGGCACACCCTCCGAAAACGGGCTTGGCGATTTCCAGAATATTCCTATCATGTACGGCGGCCTGTGGTCAAGCGCCACGCAGACTAATTCCCCGGTAATGCCTAACGCGGGCAGGATATGGGTAGCCGGCACGCAATATTCAGTGAACGGCGATACCTGCAGAATATATTATTCCGATAATGGCGGTCTCAGCTGGACCTTTGGCTATTCATTCTACTTCGTTGTGAATATGGATTTCCGCCCGGGCGAGCTTGATCTGGAGCTGTGCTACGATGGCGGTGTGGTATGGATCTACGGCGTTGCGGGTTATAATGACGCAACCGGCAGGGCCATATCAACCATGTTCCGTATTAACACAAGCACCGGTGGCTTCAACGGCTACCTGCTTAACTGGCCGGGGTACGCAACCACAACTAATTTTTATTACAACCCGAGGATAACAAGCGATAACACGGTATATACAAGCAGCACATTTTTGTATCTCAGCACTTCGTTCGATTCAGCCTATGGCTCCAGCCAGCATATGAACCGGCAGAAATTCGCACGCATACAGCAGCCGTTTGCTGTAACGAACACCATTATATTTGCACAGCCCTCAACATTTAACAACGGCGGATTCTACTGGAACACAAGCGGGCTTGCTGCAGATAAATACCTGTGGACAGATATTGCATACTATGAAACACCAACAGGCGGTGACAGGATAATGACTACTTACAGTGTGTATAACAATCCGAATATTTTCCTGGCATGGAGTGATGACTTTGGCGCTACTGTTTCCGGAAACTCCATCATAAATGAACTCAATGTAAATTTTGGCGCCAAGATGGTTTTCAATGGCGGCAGCAATAACCAGAACGGGCTTATTGCGTATGTAAGGCAGTTTTCGGGCACTGACTGGGATCCCTATTATCGTAATACCACCGATGGCGGAACAACATGGAATCCCGGATTTATTGACGGCTCAAATGACCGTGCACGCAGCGTTGATATAATCGCACCAAGAAATGCCGTGAACATTTTTAAGGTCGGCTATGTGCAGGATTCATCGACATATAATTTCGCACACTATACCGGGGGCGTACCGGGAGCATGGCAAGCACCGGGCAGGCTGGTAATTTCGCCTATTGGAGTTGATACAACCTTCACCAAGGTTATTGCCGGCTTCCGTAACGGCGGCGGCGATGACTGCTTCGCTTTGTATTCACCAGCAGGCGGATTCCAGGTTAATGCTTCGATCAAATGCCAAACAACTGTTGGCACGGGTGAAACAGGCAACGAAGTTCCATCGGCTTACGAGCTTAAGCAGAATTATCCAAACCCGTTCAACCCGGCAACGGATATCAGGTTCAGTATTCCTGTAAATTCAATGGTAAAGCTCACTGTTTATGACGCAGCAGGCAGGGTTGTAAAGGAGCTTGTTAACAGTGAGCTTTCCGCAGGATCGTATAATATAAGCTTCAACGCAGAAAACCTGGCATCGGCAGTATATTTCTACAGGCTCGATGCAGGCGAATTTTCAGCCATCAAAAAAATGGTGCTCATCAAGTAGCTTCACCCGCTTCAAAGAACTTGAGTAAAGTTCTCTTTTTCATTTTGGTTCAGTTCAGCTTAGGTTGTTATGTTCTCCAAACTCCAAGCCTTCCGGCTGCGGAAGGTAACAGCCGGGCACGAGAGGGACATTCTAAAGGTATCCCTCTTTTTTTATTTCTGCATGCGAATTCCGCTTAGAAATTTTTGTTTGTTAAATTGTATCCTCTGATATTGATTTAGCCTGATTAAACCATTTCCGGGATTTACTGTCATATATGAGTTAGCAGCAGAATCCGTAAGGAAAACTAAAATTTAAGGAGTATAAAATGAAAAGCATATTTGTGAAATTCCTGGTTCTGCTCTTTGCCGCAGCATCCATAACCACGACATATTCAGCAGGTTCAGAGCTTAACCTGGCAGGCGGAAAAGGACCCGGCAGCGGGCAGCAATCCGATGATAAGAACCCGGGCGATAAAAAACGCATCCAGAAAAGAGACAAGAATTGCGTTCCCAAAAAAGATGGCACCGGCAAGAAACAGAAAAAGGGCAACAAGAAGATGAATAAGAAATCCGGCAAAGGCAACAAACGCGGAAACGGAAAATAACGGATCCCCCATGGATCAGTTTCATCACTAGCCGGTAATGCCGGCTTTTTTATTTTATGTACAAAAGCAATCTCGCGCAATGGCGATGTGATTACTTCAGCGCATCGAGATACTTTTTAATATACATATTTTTTTTCTTCAGGCGGTATTGCATCACGAAGCGCGGATGCTCGAGCGGGATGATGCGGCCGAAGAGCTTTTCCTTTTCATTGATGATACACATATGCTTATAGTTCGCGCCCGTGCCCATGATGTAACATACATCGCTCGAGAATCCAAACCCGATCTGCCGGCGTATGCTCTTCACAATGAAGCGGTAGGCAGATTCAAACAATTCGCGCTGGTCGTAGTAGTTGTAATTTACCTCGCGGCCGGCCGCGCTCATCGCGGTGAATCCAAGCGGGCATACGGAATTAATGTAAAACCGATTGTAGAATTTCCGCGGCCCGCCGAAAGAGTTTATTACATCATACACAAATACCGATGACGGCTCATGCGAGCTGAAGCCCGTAATTTTTATGCCGCAGAACTCACCCAGCCGCTTGGTATCGCTGAATGGTATGCCGGTAACACCGGCGCCGTGCCTGCCGGGATTTATCCCCAGTATCATGCGGCGCGGCTTGTTATCGCTGTAGTATTTACGGTAAAACTGTTCTACCACCGGCATGATGGCGGGGTTATCCCTGAACGGGTTCAGCAGGCTGATGTTCTCCGGAAGCGAGCCCGTGAATTTGAGTCCAAGGTTGAATGCTATGATCTCTTCTGCAATTGTCATACTGCAAGAATAACAATCCAAATAGCAAATATCAAATACCAAATAACAAAGAAAGCAAAAGGCAAAAGTGATCCCGCAAGCGGGATTTCGCTGCGCTCAAAAAGGCAAAAAGATGATTTGACTCTAACCCCGTAGGCCGAAGGACTGTCCTGGCAGCAGAATGACTGCTGACAATAATTGTATAGATAGGCAGTTGGTGACATGCCTGACTTATCGAACGGAGTGAGAGAAGTTTTGTAGATAATGCGATTAATTACATATCAAGCTCCAGCGGAGCGGCATGTAAAATCAGTGAAATTTGTAAATGGTCGTGAATCATAAACAGAAGCGATTTCACGCAAAGTCACAGAGACGCAAAGAAAAGCAAAAAATGGGCAAATCATTTCCCCCTGGAAGGGGGAACACAAGGGGGTAGTATTCAAAAAGCCTTTAACCACTAAGAAAACGCAGCACACTAAGCAGTATCTCCGTTTTTGCCATATCCCTGAAAGAAGTAAATTCCTTATCTTTGCAGCATGGCAGATGTACACACAAAGAAGCAGCGCAGCTACAACATGAGCCGCATCCGCTCGAAGAACACCAAACCTGAGATGATTGTAAGGAGCTGGCTGCATAAACAGGGCTACAGATTCCGCCTGCATGACAAAACCCTGCCCGGCAAACCCGATATAGTGCTAAAGAAGTATAAAACTGTAATCTTTGTTCACGGCTGTTTTTGGCATGGACATAAAAACTGCAAGTATTATGTAGTCCCAAAAACCCGCACTAAATGGTGGCTGGATAAGATTAATGGCAATATTACAAGAGATAAGAAAGCTCAAAGAAAACTAAAAAAACTAGGATGGAAAGTTATTAATGTATGGGGTTGTGGAGTTAAAAAAGAGAAATATGTAAATAAGATTAGGAAGTTTATTTGATGAAGATTTCATTATAGTGATATTCTAAACAGTATTTGTCCGGATAAAATCTCTGAGGTAAAATAATTTCTTTGTTGTCATATGGTAAAAAAAACTTTTGTACCCAGTCTTTTGATTCAAGTTTTTTAATTGCTGGCGAGAGTATAATTTTATAGTTATTATCTATAGTCATGTAACCTGCATCAAATGCCTTATCGTGAAGTCTGTTAATACATATCCCGTTTTGTGGATTTAACCTGAGTTTTTCATTACTTTTCCACGGTATTATATGACTAGCAATAAGAAGTTCTGGAATTTCTATACCGGTAACACAACATTTATTGTCGTATGAGGATAAGACTGTTTTGCGAAAAAAACCTTGGTTTACTCTTGCCATAATTATAGATTCACGTTCCAATCCAACTTCAGGAATATCTATGATCTCTATCTCAGCCGATTTTTCAAGTGACACCCCTTTGAATTGTGCCAATAGTTTTTCACTTTCAAGTGCTAATTCGTCCCAATTATTATTAAATTCATTCCAAATTATGCTTGC
>JACSRQ010000224.1 GCA_014879675.1 Ignavibacteria bacterium | reverse complement strand
ATAGTTCTCATAAAGCCGTCATTATATTCAGCATTCGGAAAAATCTCTGAAAATACATTTTCCTTCCCGAAATTCAATCCTTCAAGAGCGGGAAAATATCTTCTTATATATTCGTAGAGCTTTATTACCGCTTCATTCTTATTAAAGAAAGGAGAGTTAACATATTCTCCGAAATCCTTAAATTCCTTAAGATTAAGAGCAGCCAGTATTTCCAGTAAATTACTCTTGAGCATTATTATTTATAAACTACTGTCAATCAACAATATAATCCGCCTAAAACATGATCTAAAACAAATGTTAAAATCTTTCCAAAATTGAGCATTTAAAACTCTATGAAATTAGTTTCCAAAGATAAAGTAAAAATACTGCAAAAAATACCAATATTTTATTGTTCTCTTATCCCAATAATCATAACTGATTCAAAACAGGGATTAGTTTGTTTCTTGGAATAGGGCATGTATAACCTGTTAAATTTGTATCGAAACATAATCGAACATGACAGAAGAAAAAATTCAAAGAATAAACAACAGTATAAAGATAGATTGCATTTTGCTTGCGGCATCAGGCGATAAGATTGGTGAAATAGAATTATTATGGCAGCCGGTAAATGAGGCAAGATCGTATATCGTACAGATAAACTCAATTTCAGGATCTGAGAAAACCTGGAAACATTCAGATATAGTAACGCGGACAAGATATACTGCTACAGGATTAAAAAGCGGTAAGATGTATTATTTCAGAATAGCGCCAATAACAGCCAACGGGCAACAGGAGTGGTCTGAACCTGTTGTTCAAAAAGCTTCTTAAACAATACGAGATAACTAAAAATACAAATAAATAAATCTAAAATTAAAATGAAAAGATCATTAATTGCTCTACTGCTTCTACTTTCAGCATTAAACATTTTCGGCAAGAATATCAATTTCCCGCGAAGTCTAATAGATGAATGTAATACATTCACAAAATCAGAAAACAGCAACAGAAATAAGGCGCATGACAGAGAAATTGAAAAACATTCAAACTCAAATATGCTCAGCGATAATATTTCATCAGGCAGATTATCAGTAAAGGTGAATAGCGGCACTGAAAACGAAGCAGACTGGTATCAAAATGATGTGATAGTCCATACCGGTGATATAAACGATAACTCAATAAGACCGCTTAGCTTAAAGCAGGGAGAAGACGGCTGGCTTTATATTCTGGTTCCGCTAAAAGAAGCAACTCCAAACAAAGGCGCTTTCAGAATATTGTGTTCATCCAATGGCGGTGCAGAGTGGATACTTGTTGCGCAGGGCATCAGCACAACTGAATATTTCTTCTCATTTGGAATGCTTGTTGAAAGCAGGAATAACAATACAGGTGACTCCACCCGTACAATAGTTTACTATACATCAAGTACAAATTTAAATGGTGATAACGCAAAACTTAACTTCTTTTCAGTAAGAAGGGACGGAACGTCGTTTGTTTCGGGAGTTGTGGCTTCACCGGTTGCAGGAAGAAAATATGAGCAGGTTACAGTTTGCAGCGACGGACAGTATTATGAAGCAGATACTTTTATGCATGCAATTGTAAAAGAAACATCAAATGCTGGAGTTACAAGCGGTTTTCATCATTTCAGAACAGCTAGCTGGGGAAGTTTTCATACAGATATTTTACTTATAACAGACCCAAAAGATAATCTTCCCTATGCTCAGTTCTACCGCACAAGCGCTGATTCAATTCTGATATCTTTTGAAAGACAATATGATGCAAATTCAATTGGCAGCGGCATATACAAAATCACTGAGCAAACAGTTGCAGGCATTAACTATATGAGGTCACCGGCTTTTACGAGCGGTTCAAAGGAAGAAAAACCCTGCCTATCAGTTCCTCAGCAGCAATCACAAGTCACAAAAAAAATTATTCTGACATATACATACAACGGTAAACCCTCTTATAGTTTTTCTACAAATGGAGGGGGTTTATGGAACTTTAGATATATGACGACCAATGGTTCATTATGTAAATATACATTCTGCGCGTCTGACTCCACTGAAAACGGAGGAAACAACTTCCTGATTGGATATGTAAATCTTGGCGGTGATTCCGTTCTGTCTGTAAAAGGAACTCTTGGCTCTATCAGTTATGGCTTAAACAGGATAAACAGCAGTTCACCATCACCAAATTTTGCAATAACGGGTTGTATCTATAGAAACGGCCAGAGCAAAACCAATGCAATTGCATATGTGGGTAACAGCGGAATAAATGCTTACTTTGACGCAGAGCATCTTGTTACCGGAATTCAGAATGTTTCAAACGAAGTACCTTCCGGCTTTAAACTTGAGCAAAACTACCCAAATCCTTTTAATCCTGTTACAAATATAAAATTCTCAATTTTAAACAGCGGGCCGGTTACATTAAGAGTATTTGATATATCAGGCAAAGAAGTTGCGGTGCTTGTTAACCAAAACCTGAATTCAGGAATATATAATTATGATTTCGATGCCTCAAACCTTTCAACAGGCGCATACTTTTACAGGTTAAGTGCTGAAGGATTTTCTGAAGTTAAAAAAATGATCCTTGTAAAGTAATTATTGTTTCATCTCCGGATTCACCCCAAAAATAAAAAGCAGGTCATACGACCTGCTTTTTTTAAACAATAATGATGTATGTTTCATTCGAACCACTTTTCAACAGTGATCTTTTCAATTTGGGGTTTGGATTCATGTATGAACATGTTTTCATGGGCATCGTAGATATAATCTCCTCCCCACTCTCTGAAATTTTTCGATAGCTCTTCAATTGCATCCAGCAAAATATCAATTTCTGCGTCGGTCATAATGGGATGCAGTGACATCCTGATCCAACCTGGTTTGGCCGAAAGGTCGTCATGCTCTATCATAGATGTTATCTTGTGCGACTCCTGCTTAGAAACATGCAGCAGGTAGTGGCCATAAGTGCCTGCGCAAGAACAGCCGCCGCGAACCTGTATTCCGTACCTGTCGTTAAGTATCTTTACACCCAGGTTATAATGCATGTTATCAATGTAGAAAGAAATTACAGGCAGCCTGTCTTCAATATTTTCTGCCAGCAGGTGGAGATTTGTAATTTTCTTTAGGCGGGAAAAAACCTTCTTTGTAATTTCTTCTTCCCTCAGCCGGATATTTTCTACGCCAATTTCTTCTTTCAACCTGATAGCCAGCGCTGCTTTGATGGTCTGCAAAAATGGCGGCGTGCCGCCGTCTTCGCGAAGCTCTACATCTTCGTAATAGCTGTGTTCACCCCATGGATTTGTCCACTTCACAGTACCGCCGCCCGGCTGATCGGGCGAAAAATGGCTGTCATACAGATTCCTGTCGAAAATGAGAATTCCCGTACTCCCGGGTCCGCCAATGAATTTATGCGGCGAGAAAAAAATAGCGTCAAGCTTTTGCAGGGGATTTGCAGGATGCATATCAATATTTATATACGGCGCGGAACATGCAAAATCTACAAAACACCAGCCACCATGCTTATGCATAATTTCCGCAATTTTATGATACGGCGTAAAAATGCCCGTAACATTAGAGCATGATGTAACCGAGGCTATCTTAACAGAACGCTCTTTGTATTTATCCAGCAGCAATTCAAGACTTTTGGTATCAACCAATCCCTCTGCATCAGGCTCAATAACTTCAACATCGGCAATTGTTTCAAGCCATGTTGTTTGGTTTGAGTGATGCTCCATGTGAGTAATAAAAACTATCGGGCGTTCTTCGGGAGATATTTTAAATTTCGCTCTAAGCCTGGAAGGTATTTTGAACCCCAGCATACGCTGCAGCTTCAGCATAGCGCCGGTCATTCCGGAACCTGTCGCAATGATAGCATCACCTGCATCGGCATTTACATGCTGCTTGATAAGCTGCTTTGCCCTCAGGTAAGAAAGGGTCATTGCTGTTCCTGTTACATTAGTTTCAGTATGTGTATTTCCCAGGTAAGGGCCGAATTCATTTATAAGTTTCTCTTCAATTGGGCGGTATAACCTTCCGCTTGCGGTCCAATCCGCATAGAGCATTTTTTTTCTCCCGTAGGGTGTATTAAACTCTGTATTATAGCCAACGGTATTTTCCCTGAATTTCGCGAACATATCTTTCTTCTTTACTAAGGGATCTTTGCAGAGTGCCGGCTTATCTGTGGAAATCTCTCTATTACCCATATACAAAAATAAGTAATTAGGGTACTTCCAAACTATGATTAGAATCATAAAAAATGTGCAAAAACAGGGCATTTATTAGAAAAAATCGACGCTAATCCCGTTATTCCAGTTTTTTGATGGCGGGTACAAAAAAGAATACCATAAGCGATATTGAGAGAGTAACCAGGGCACATATAAAGATAGTCTCCGCTTCTCCGAAATTTTCAGCAAGAATTCCCATTAACAGCGCACCCAAGGGGAAAAGTCCAAAAAAGGTTAAGGTATAAACACCCATTACTCTTCCGCGCAATTTATCGGGTACAAGAGTTTGAACAAGCGAGTTTGCGATATTCATTGTAAGTATAAGCGCGCTTCCTGTGGCAAGCATAACACCGAGAGAAAGAGGAACAATTGTGATGAATGAGAATAACAGCATCAGGAGAGGAAATGCAATTGAGCCAATAGTAAGCAGCCTGCCCTTGAACTTAAATCTGCCAAGCGATGCTATGAACAATGCGCTTGCAAGCGCTCCCGCTCCGCGCGCTGATTGCAGGAATCCGTTTGTTGCCGAGTCACCGTGCAGTATCTTAACCGACCAAGCCGGCAGCAGCGTAGCAAATGAAAGTCCGAACAGGCTCATCGAAGCAACGAGCAAGATCAGTATCCTTACAACTGGATGTTTCGCGATGTACTTTAATCCTTCTTTTATATCCTCAAAAGCAGACCTGCCGCTAACCGGTATCACCCGTTCTTTGATCTTCATTTTTTTCAGCGCTATCAGCACACCAATGAATGAAAGCGCGTTTATCGTGAAACACCATGCCGGACCCGCCACAGCATAGGTTATTCCCGCAATTGCAGGTCCTATAGCGGTTGCGGTATTGAACATTGTGGAGTTAAGCGCAATTGCATTGGTAAGATCGGCTTTTTCAACAAGCTCATTCACAAATGATACCCTGGAAGGCGCATCAAACGCGTTTGCTGTGCCAAGCAAAAAGGCAAGAGAAATTATGTGCCATGGCTGCACGACCCTGAAAAAAGCAAGCACAGCAAGCACCACGGCAAGAAGCATCATTACCGACTGGGTGATCATCAGTACTTTGCGTTTGGAGATCCTATCTGCGATAACTCCGCCGTATAGCATAAATATCCAGGTGGGAAGTCCGGACGCAAACCCAACATAACCAAGATATGCGGGTGAATGGGTAAGGTCATAAATCAGGAATCCCTGTGCAGTAACCTGCATCCACGTGCCCAGCATTGAGATCATTTGACCCCAGAACCAAAGCTTATAGTTGGGATATTTAAGAGCAGTAAACGTTCTCCTGAAGCTGAAGCCGGATTCAACGGTTAAATTTCCCCTGCTTAACTCAGCGTTAAGGACTTCGTTTTCCAGCAGAGCATTCTTGTCTGATCCATCGTTAACAGGCGGGGTCTTGTGCGGCATAAACGAAAAATAACCATTAGTTGCCTTAAAAACAGCGTAATTAAGCCAAAAGTTCAGTAAAAAACTTGTTCATTTTAATTTGCTGAATAATTTAATATTTTTGTTCATTATGTTCAGAGTACTGTTATACTACAAATACACAAAGATAGAAAACCCGGAGTTCTTCGCTGAAGAACATTTGGGTTATTGCAGAGATCTTGGCCTGCGCGGGCGAATACTTATTTCTCCTGAAGGCATCAACGGAACATGCAGTGGATCTTTCAGCCAGACTGAAAAATATATGGCGCACATGCGGCTTGATCCAAGATTCAAAGACCTTTGGTTCAAAACCGACGAAGTGAAAGGGCATGTGTTCAAAAAAATGCATGTAAGATTTAAACAGGAGCTTGTTACATTCCGCCTGACCGAAGATCTTGATCCGAATGTAATAACAGGCGAACATCTTGAGCCTGCCCAGTGGCTTGAAAAAATGCAGGAAGAAGATGTTATAATTCTTGACGGCAGAACAGATTATGAATTTGACCTCGGCCATTTCAAAAATGCAATGAGGCCGCCGCTGAAATCATTTAGAGAATTCCCGGAATGGGTGGAAAGTGATTTCATAAAGTTTAAAGATAAAAAGATCCTCACATATTGTACAGGCGGCGTAAGATGCGAGAAGCTGAGCGGCTACTTACTGAGCAAAGGGTTTAAAAATGTTTACCAGCTCAACGGGGGCATTGTGAATTACTCACAGGATCCCGGAGTAAAAGGCAGTCTGTTCGAAGGAAAGTGTTATGTGTTTGATGAAAGAATTTCTATACCGGTAAATTTTGCTGATGAATACACCGTAACAGGCAAGTGCCTGCACTGCGGAACTCCAACCGATAGGTACGTTAACTGCGCAAATCTTGACTGTCATAAGCAGCATTTTGAATGCGAAACCTGCGAAGAAAAGTGGGCGCGCTCATGCAGCGAAGACTGTATGAATGCACCGAGGCATGAACTGCTTCAGAACGTATAATAAAATGACACTTCTAAATAAAACCAGCCTGTACAAAACCGTTGATAATGTTAACGAAGCATTTTTCTACGGTGTTAAGATCTCAAAAAAAGATGCCGGTGCCGTTACTTCATGGATATCCTCCAGGTATGATACCGAATACTCCTATAACCATAGTTATGGATTAACCGGGGAAGATATGAATTCGCAGGTTCACACATTTACCGGCGAGAGGCTTCTATGCGCTTCTATGAGGCACATTATGGCGGAAGAATCGGCAAGAGTACTATTACAGCTTTCGGAAATTACCGGGAAGAAGCCGGATACACTGCGTATGACCGATGAATGGTTTTATAAAATGCTTAAGGCCTCCGAAGCGGCAGGAAAGCCCGTCGGTACATTCTGTTGCGGCCAATGCACTATCGGGCTGTGGCGGTATATTAATGCCGGTGGATTACCCAAATACAGGGATAATGTTCCGCTTGGCATAATGTCTCTCCACAGTAACCGCGATGAAACAGGAAAATGGGGAAGGTTTCCATTTTATTATACCCTGCTTGCTCTTTCTGAAATTGATGACACTATGGCAATCAAAGAATTAAATTACGCAATGCCTGCATGTGAAAGAGCCTTAAAAAGAATGAATAAAGAAAACATCTTTTCGCGGCGCAAACGCGACCTGCTGCTTAAAGTAATGAACTAGATACGAAACAACGATATGGACGGAATGACGTTATACTTTGCTGTACTTGTGCCCCTTGCAATAATAATACTGCTGGCGCTGTTCTTCTACAGGGTGTTTTCAAAAAATATGCAGAAGGATGAAGCCGAAAGGGCAAAGTTAAGAATATTAGATGAGCTGAAGGATAAAGCAGAGTTCCGCGAAGCGAGAATAATCAGCGTAAGGCCTGAAGGACAATCAAACACCAGTCCCTCAAATCGGTATGTAAACCTACGGTTTGAGATAAAAGATGATTCAGGCGAGTTTAAAATGCTTTCGGCAAGGTGGTTTGTTGATACATATTATGTATCCGATCTTCAGCCTGATAACATGATACAGGTTAAGGTGTACGAAGATAAAGTTTTTCCTTTGACAGAAAACTCCAGGCTTTACCCTGATTAAACATACTGCCCTGCTGCAAATCCGCTGGCCCATGCCCACTGGAAATTGTATCCGCCAAGCCATCCGGTAACATCAACAACCTCCCCTATGAAATACAATCCGCTCACCTTTTTTGATTCCATAGTTTTGCTTGAAAGCTCATTCGTATCGATGCCCCCTTTAGTCACTTCGGCTTTACCAAAGCCCTCTGTGCCTTTGGGTATAACCTTCCATCCATGAAGCATTTCACCTATTGCTGTAATTTCCTTTTCCGAAATTCTGTTTGCCGGTTTTGAAGTAAAGTTTTGCTCACACCATTTTTCGGCAAACCGTTTAGGAAAGAATTTTGCGAGAATGTTAACCAGCTCGGTTTTGTTTTGTTTATGCTCATTTATCAATTGTTCAACATCTGTACCGGGGAGCAGGTCAATGGTTACCTCGTCTCCGTCATTCCAATAACTTGAGATCTGCAGAATAGCCGGACCGCTTAATCCTTTATGTGTATACAAAATATTCTCCCTAAAACTCATTCCGTTACATGTTACAACTGAATCAACCGATAGACCGCTTAGTTCGCTGTATGTTTCATCTGCGAGAACAAATGGTACAAGGCCTGGCACTGTTCGGGTAAGTTTTAGTCCGAATTGTTTAGCTATTTTATAACCAAGATCAGTAGCGCCCATTTGCGGGATTGAAATTCCACCTGTCGCTATTACCAGCGATTCTGAAGTGAATACACCAATTGTAGTTTTGATATCAAATCCTTCATTCTTTTTGATTTCGTTAACTGTACAATCAACTTTGATCTCAACACCCGCTCCGACACACTCCTGTTGCAGCATTTGGACAATCTCTTTTGCTGAACCGTCGCAAAAAAGCTGTCCCAGTTTCTTTTCGTGATATTTAATGCCGTGTTTTTCTATAAGCGAAATGAAATCCTGCGGTGTGTATCTGGCCAGGGCTGATTTGCAGAAATGGGGATTATTCGATAAGAAATTTTCCGGCTTCGCATCCAGATTAGTAAAGTTACATCTTCCGCCGCCGGAAATCAGTATTTTCTTCCCTATCTTTTCAGCATGCTCAAGCACCAGCACTTTCCTGCCGCGTTTGCCGGCTTCGATAGCGCACATAAGTCCCGCCGCCCCCGCGCCGATTATGATGGTGTTGTACAAAATTAAAGTTTTAGATTTGAAGGATTACTTCTGGAGTCAAATAATGTAATGATTTCTATGTTTGATTCAGTAATTCTGTAATATAGGGTAATTTGCTCATTGATCACACAATAGTGAATATCCTGTTCATCTTTGAATGCAGGATACAACAATGGAAACTTACTAATGAGGGATAGTTTGACTTCAAGGATATTAATGAATTTTTCGGCAGAGTTTACAGACCACTCTTTAACAAGATAATTTATTATTTCTTTTAACCTCTCATTTGCCTCGGGTGAAAAAACTATCTTCTTAACCATTCCGGATAGTTTTTCTTTACATCCTCATAATTTATCTTTTCACCACTATTTAACTGATCTATTCCATTTTGTATTGATTTCTGTTCATCTTTACTCAAATTGCTGAATGAAATTGATTCATT
>JACSRQ010000164.1 GCA_014879675.1 Ignavibacteria bacterium | reverse complement strand
TTTGATACTTTTGAATGCGTCATTGATGCCGGGTGTTCTATTAATGATTCAACCCCGCCAAGCGATACTGCGAGAATTGATATCTTAACATTATTCATCATGGTTTTACCGGCTTCGAATCCGCCTTTCAGTCCGAAGCTAATTAATGCGCCCGGTCCGTCCATTTGCTTCTTCGCCAGCTCATACTGCGGATGAGAAGGGAGTCCGGGATACCTCACCCACTCAACCTTTGGATGTTTTTCAAGGTACTCAGCTATCTTCTGCGCGTTTTGCTGCGCGCGGTCAATCCTGATAGCAAGCGTTTTTAATCCCCTTATCACCAAATATGCCTGGTGCGGATCCATATTGCAGCCCAGCGCGGTCATCATCGAGCGCAGCTTCTTATACAGCTCTTTTGTTTTGGCAATTACTATTCCGCCTACAATATCAGCATGTCCGTTAATGAACTTTGTCACTGAGTGCAGTACAACATCGGCGCCAAACTCAAAAGGCCGCTGCAGGTATGGACTCGAAAATGTATTATCAACCACAAGTATCAGTCCATGCTCTTTTGCAATTTCAGCGCATGCTTTGATATCGGTAATATCAACCGTGGGATTCGCAGGGGTTTCTATATATAGTACTTTCGTATTCGGCTTTATAACTTTTTTAATATTTTCAACATCCGAGGTATTTACAAATGTCGATTCTACCCCAAACCGGGAATAATGTTCTTCCATAATAACTCTTGATGGCCCGTAAACCGCGTCAGAGCTTATCATATGATCCCCTTTTGATAGCAGCGCCATGTAAACAATATTTACGGCACCCATTCCCGAGCTTGCGCCAATTCCGCCGAAACCGCCTTCAAGCTCCGCGACCATTTTTTCAAGCACGTTAATTGTGGGATTGCCGAGCCTGGTGTAAATGTAACCATCGCTCTCGCCCAGGAAACAGCGAGCGCCTTCTTCAGCGCTTTCAAATTCAAAAGTTGATGATTGGAATATCGGTACATTAACGCTGCCGTATTTATCTTTATAGCCGCCGCCGTGAATAAGTTTTGTGTTGAAACGGGTGTTCTTTGTGTTCATTTTATCATTCTGCTTTAGTATCAGCCTGACATAAAGGGTGATGCTGATCTGTTTGGTTAATTTTTAGAAATTTTAGTAATTGCGGATCATGGAATATTATTAATACAAAATAAGCAGGTAAATCCGGATAAAACTATGATTTTCGGCAATTTTTTGTATGATTTCTGTCGAAACTTCACTTTTCTGAATTTTGCTCTAAATTGCATATTTTCCCGTGTGGTGAATATTTCGGCTTTCCCCGCTTCAAATAGAATTGAATATTTAATGATTTTTAGCTACATTTGTAATTCCCTAAAATATCTAAGGGCAATTCTTAGCCTGGTCTCTGACAAGGCAGGTTATTGGTTTATTACACCGAAATTTTAATCTAATTATATACAATAATGTTCGCAATAGTAAATATTAAAGGCAGACAGTACAAGATCTCCGAAAACGACAGGCTCTATGTTCCTAAAATGAAGGAAGATGAAGGCGCAAAGATATCTTTTTCAGATGTACTGATGTTCAGCAAAGATGATAAATCTTTCCAGGTTGGCGCTCCTTCGCTTTCAATGAAAGTTGAAGCAACTGTGTTAGGCCATGTTAAAGATGATAAGGTAATCGTCTTCAAGAAAAAAAGAAGAAAAGGCTACAAGAGAACCAAAGGCCATCGCCAGCAGTACACACAGATCGAGATCAACTCAATAAAGTAATATCTCCTTCTTTTTCGAAAAAGTAATCTATAATTTTTAAAAGTAATATATAATGGCTCATAAAAAAGGATTAGGAAGTACAAAGAACGGCCGCGATAGTAATTCCCAAAGATTAGGCGTAAAGCGTTTTGGCGGCGAGCTTGTTTCAGCAGGCAGCATTATTGTAAGGCAGAGAGGCACAAAATTTCTCCCCGGCCTGAATGTTAAGCTTGGCAAAGATGATACCATCTTCGCGCTTATTGAAGGCAAGGTAAAATTTACCAGCCATAATAAGCTGAAGAAGAAGATCAGTGTTCATCCTGTAGAAGCTAAATAGGCTGCCATAAAGCATTCCCTAATGGGAATAAAAGTTTCATCATTCAGCGAGTGGACATTTATTCACTCGCTGTTTTTTTTGCTTAGCTCATTGTTACTCATCCGATGACTAAGGTATCGCAATCCGGGTTTAACATGAATCTCTCTGTTGAAATTGTCGGCATCATCATAGATCTAAGTCATCGGATGAGTGAAACCCGGGAATGACAAAAACAAACATTCTATAATATAAACCATAAAGGAATAATACAGTGAAAGTATCAGTTATCGGCGCCGGAAATGTAGGCGCAACCTGTGCGGAAGTACTAGCGCATCATGAAATAGTAAATGAAGTTGTTCTTCTCGATATTAAAGAGAACTTTGCCGAAGGCAAAGCGCTTGATATCTGGGAAACCGCAGCTATCAACATGTATGATACCCGCGTTACCGGCTCAACCAATGATTACAGCAAAACAGCTGATTCAGATGTTGTTGTAATTACATCGGGTTTGCCAAGGAAGCCCGGCATGAGCCGCGACGACCTTATCTCAACAAATGCTAAGATAGTGAAATCAGTAACCGAACAGGTTGCAAAATACTCACCCAACACAATAATTATCGTCGTATCAAATCCGCTTGATGTAATGACATACTGCGCATACATCAACGCAAAGTTTCCTTCAAACCGTGTATTCGGTATGGCTGGAATTCTCGATACCGGCAGGTATAAATCATTTCTCGCAGAAGAGCTTAACGTTTCACCGAAGGATATCCAGGCAGTGTTGATGGGCGGCCACGGTGATACAATGGTTCCGCTCCCGAGGTACACCACTGTTGGCGGGATTCCCGTTACAGAACTTATCGATGCAGCAAAGCTTGAGAAGATCATCGACCGCACCAAAAAAGGCGGCGGCGAAATAGTTAACCTGCTTGGAACATCAGCATGGTACGCACCGGGTTCTGCAGCAGCGCAGATGGTAGAAGCAATTATTAAAGACCAGAAGCGTGTATTCCCTGTATGCGCTTTGCTTAACGGCGAGTACGGCATGAAAAATATCTATCTTGGCGTTCCCGTAATATTAGGTAAAGGCGGAATAGAAAAAATTATCGAACTGCAGCTTAATGATGAGGAAAAGAAACTTTTAGCTGATTCAGCCAAAGCTGTAAAAGAAGTTATGGACGTTCTGGATAA
Source organism: Ignavibacteria bacterium (assembly GCA_014879675.1). Taxonomy (GTDB): domain Bacteria; phylum Bacteroidota; class Ignavibacteria; order Tepidaquicellales; family OLB5; genus OLB5. Next base: position 6,018 of record JACSRQ010000164.1, on the reverse strand, counting down.
TCTTAAAGACTAAACACATTGTTTCAGATTTTTTTTCAAAAGCCCGGATTTAGACCGGGCTTTTTTGTGTTTTATTTCTTATTCAGTGCAGAATGTATATATCTAATTTCAGTAGATATTATCCTAATTTTAAATCTTTGCTTTTCACTCCCTCTCCCTTTGGAGAGGGAGCCGGAGGGAGAGGTCACTTTAAGTTCATTTTTCAGAATTCATCTTTAGAAAAGTTAAATAAGGTGTTTCTCAATAAAGCAAATTCTGATTACGCCCCATTCGGGGCTTTCATATAGCTTCAATTCTTCGATGGGCTTCACCCATCGCTTACATATTTGCGCCCTTTCAGGGCTAAGATTAAAATCTTGAAGTAAAAACTATCTCTGCTTTTCACTCTCTCTCCCTTGACTGTCTTAGCAGTTTCAGGAGAGAGAGTCTGAGGGTGAGGTCAATAGCTGCATAATCATTTTAAGATTTATATCTAAATTATAGCCATTTAATTTTCAATTCGTGACCCAAAACCAAAAAGCCCCTATTGTTGTTATAGTAATATGCAAACAAATAATTTTGATGTAATTGTTATCGGCGGTTCATTTGCCGGACTCTCCGCAGCGCTGACCGTAGCTAGAGCCCGAAGAAAAGTGCTGGTTCTGGATAACGGCCAGGCATGCAACCGCATGGCACCATTCTCGCATAATTTCATTACACATGACGGCGAGACACCACATGCCATAACCCTTAAAGCAAGGGAAGATGTGCTGAAATATCCGAATGCGCAGATATTGAATACACTTGCGATCTCAGCAACTAAAGAAGAAAACGAATTTCTGGTTACTCTTGAGGATGGGTCTATCCGCATGGCGAGGAAGCTCGTCTTCGCATCGGGCATTAAAGATATTATGCCTGTAAATGAATTAGAAGGATTCCACGAGTGCTGGGGCAAATCAATTCTTCACTGCCCATATTGTCATGGGTATGAATTCAAGGAGAAACCAACCTTGATAATATCGAACGGCGACGCAGCCTTTGAATTTGCCAAAGTACTAAGCCAGTGGACAGATGATATCACGATCCTCACCAGTGGCGGCGAAGCCCCCGATGGGAAATTTGCTGAATCACTAAACAGGCATGGAATAAAAGTTGATACAAGGATTATTAAGTCAATCAATCACAATGATGGACTGGTCTTTGAAATATTGTTTGAGGATGATTCTACGGTTGAATGCGGTGTTTTATATGCGAGTCCTGATTACCGCCAGGCTTGCTCCATTCCCGAAGAGCTTGGCTGCAAACTCAGCGAAAAGCATCATATCCTGATCGATGAATCACAAAGGACTTCCGTGCCGGGTGTTTATGCAGCAGGTGACTGTACTAATATGATCCGCGCAATTTCAATCGCCGCAGCAAACGGAACTCTTGCCGGATTCACCGTGAACAAAGACCTGATAGAAGAAGATTTTTGATATTAATATTAAATAGATAAATTCTGATTACGCCCCGTTCGGGGCTTTCTTATAACAGCAATTTTTCGATGGGCTTCGCCCATCGCTGAAATATTGCCGCCCTTTCAGGGCTGAAGCCGGAGGGTGGGGTCAGCTGACTTTGACACGTGTGGCACGAGGAAAGTGTTTCGCTTTTTTCCCCTCTCCTCGGAGGAGAGGGGCCAGGGGTGAGGTGATATGATAGAAGCTACTCGTTCCACGAAACTAGCTCTTACTCGGAACATTTAATTGGTTGATATTTTGAAGCAGGAAGATTGTTAACGTCCTCTATTCGTGGCACGAGGGATCGCAGGTGTTGCACGAGAAATTGTAACTGAAAGTTATTATTTGTAAGTTGTTATTTGCTATTTAGTATTTGTTATTTGAATGCATCCGTTCCCAAAACTCTCTATACTCCATGCTGTTCCTAATCCTTATCCAATTAATATCGGTTGATTTATCATTTATCATTACCCTGTAGCGTGAATTTTTTTTATCATAAGAAGTTATCGCGAACAGCACTATGGAGTCTTTCGAAAACAGCTTTTTGAAAGTCTCTCGGTTATTATGCCATAGCGGCTCTTTGGTCCATACTCTTTTTAAAGAGCGTTTGATAACTCTGAATGTTATCTTGTACAAAGGGTAATCAAGCCATATTATTGTATCGGCATTGCCGGTTGTGATATCCTGGTTGCGGGCATAATTGCCGTCAACTATCCACTTATCCTGTGAGACAGCCTCTTCAACTTTTGCGCGGAATTCCTCATTGGTTGATTCGCACCAATCCGGTTTCCAGAACAGGCTATCGAGCTGAACATGCGGTATATCCAGCAGCTTCGATAATCTGCCCGCAAATGTAGTCTTCCCGCTGCCCGTTGAACCGACTATTACGATTTTATTACCTAAATCCATCTAAAATTCCCAGTCATCCGATAGCTTACAATCAACGAATGATTAACATAATTTTTGCGTTTTGCCTTCGTGACTTTCGATTTTAGAAAGTTTTACTTTTTATTCCTTATCAGGATCGGCTCTTCAATCAGCTCCGGCTTGCTGCCGTCTTCGGGAAATACGAAAGCAATATCATTCTCCCCTGGCTTACGTTCACGGAACTTTCGTGCGGTCTTCTCGATCTTAATCGGATATATAGTAAGGTCACCTGATTTATCAATGTGCAGCCGCAGGAAATTTTTGTAATCCGGATTTTTTATGGCCGAAAATGCCTCGTTATCATGCCTGCCGAATATGTTCATAGATATTGCAAGATACAGCCCCATGTTAAATGAGCCAATCACCCATCCAAGTCCAAAAATTATCAAAGGAATGAAAATAAATCCCGTTACAATATTTTCGTTAAATACTTTTGCGTTTATGTATGTGGCAAATAGCCCGATATATCCCATACTGAACAGGTTAAGCCCGAAGTGGCCGAGTCCCCCTACCCATTTATACAGCTTCGAGTGAGTATCTGTAAAGAAAACGAATCCGGCAGCAACTGCGCCAAGCCACAGAGCAGCAAATGGATTCACAAGAAATGCACGAAGCGTCTGGTCGAAGAATCCGCGAATTGAATGGGTGAACTCAAAATGGAATGTGGAGCTGACGATCCAAATAGTAACAAGGTAGAGCACCCCGGTCAATACACCAAATCCCGGGTTAATAATGGGGAAAAACAAGTTCAGCCATCCAAGCAGCTTTGATTTCTTCTGTGAAGGGTAACACTCTTTCATTTCAAAGCTGCGCGGCTCCTGCTCCGGAAGGTGATGATCTTCGGTAATGACACTGAAATCCCCGCCATGGGTCGGATGCAGGAACGCACCGCCGCCGCCTGCGGTGATCTTCTGCACTTTTGCTTCTTCATCCTTCGCATTCAGCTCTTCATGCCTGCGGTAGTGATGGAGATCGCCGGTTAAAAACACCTTCACCTCAGCGCCGTTGGGTTTCAATATCTCTTCCTGCAGGTAGATGAGGTCGCTTTCATCATAAGGCGCGCCGTATTTTTTGTATTTATGCGCGTATATCCATACCGGTTCTGAAATAGAAAGGATTACCTTATCACCTTCCTTCATATGTTCGGCAGCGACGTTGCGGAAATACTCAAGCTGCGCAGTATCAATATTAGAGTGAAGCTGCCCGTCAGATGCAAGCAGCCACCAGTTATTGGGCAATTTGATAGCGAAGTAACTCCTTTTCTGCCGGGTCAGCCTGCCTGCAAACCAGCGAGAACCCAGATCCGAACAAAAAAGCCGTGTGAACGCTTCGAGTCCGTCATACCAGTCATGGTTCCCCGGAATTGCAAACACATGCGGCGACTCTTTTGGCTTATCATCCCCCATCGCTGCTTCAAATGGCGCTATGAGTCTGTTCCGGTATGCTTGTTTGCTTGGAGCAGGATAAACTTCGTCGCCGCCGAATATCAGCAGATCGCCGCGATGGGTTTCAGCCTCGCCTCCGGATGGGAGCTTAAGCTTCAATCCCCGCTTTGAAGCATAATATGCGACTGAATAAGTTGAATTCCACCCATCGCCTGTATCGGCAATGAAATCGATCCAAATTTCATTCCGCAGATTGTTTATATCAGGCTGGACTTTATCTCCTTCGGTTTTATAGCGGTATGTGTAATCGAAAAATTCATTCTCAGCGGATGCAAGCGCAAGCATCAGGCGGCGGTCGGACTGCTCGCCGATAATTTTTGATACTACTGATTTGAACGCCGTACCGGCAACCTGTTTCAGGTTGTACCAGCTCACCATCGGCAGCGGTTTATATTTTCCTATTTCTCTGAACATATATTATCATATTCCCGCGAAAGCGGGGTTCCACTGCTTTATAAAAACTATTCTAATAAAAATTGCTATGTTTCATTTCTTCGATGTAAAAAATGCCATCGGCAACATTGCTCCATCTACCTATCATTTCTTTGTGTCCTAAAGGACGGCTTATGAATTCCTGCTTTATCCAATCCGGATTTTGAGGATTTCTTAAATCAATATAAGAATATTCATTCCCAAAACCTTTTAAGATATTCTCAAAGCTCTTTTCGCCAGCGTCTTCTATATCAGATGAACCCGTGCTTATGACATTTGAGCTGGTACCATTGTAAGAGGTAAATAGAATAGAATACATCTTGTTTCCCAGCGCTTTATAAACAACATCACCCATTGTGGATGTTTTTTTATAAACGCTGTTAACAAAGGATAAACTGTCATTGTATGTTTTCATTTCCCGCAGATTTCTGCTGTTGTGAAAACTTGCCGCCCATACAATAACTTTTCTATTCTTGTATTTGTTGTTTAGAAGCCAAACAAGGTTGCTTCCCATTTGCCTGTCTCTTTCACTAAAATCAATATCCGGGTTAACAGCTTCAGGATTTGTATTATATGCAATGGTACTCTTAAATGTTGCTCTTACTCCATACACCAGTTGTTTCCAGTACCCGTATTTTCCATCCAACGCAGCAAGGCTATCAAATTTGAGGCACATTTTATCAAGAAGAGAAGTATTATATGTTTTGTTAGTTCCATCCTCAACTTCTTCTTCCAGGCATGCAAGCTTAACAAACAGGTTTTCTTCGCGTTGTGTAAGCAGATCCGGAGTCAATTTCATTAACTCTTCGCAGAAAACCCTGCAATTCTGATGACCGTAGCCTGTAATCTGTGAATCAAACCCGCTAAGTTCCAGCGGTCGTGGTGTGGTTAAAGTACTTTGAAGATAATCAAGAAGATCTTCACACTCTTTAGTACCAACCCACAACGGAAAGACCGCCCTGCGAATCTCCTCATAATACTTGCCGCTCTGCTTAATTCTTTCCCACCCTGAAGTACAGTCATACAGGCCGCTTTCGAATGCAAGCACATCGAAACCAGCTTCCTTATGCAAAAATTTGATCAATCTCGATTTTGCCAGAAAGGTAGAGCCATCACCGTGACTTGCTTCACCCAGCATTACTACCTGGACCGAGTCTCTATCGATGATCTTCTTCAGGAACTGAAGATCAGAGAAATCCTCATCTTTTGGGTCGATTGAATTTATAGACATTAATACCGGCTTAAGGGAATTTCTCTTCTCAATAACTTCACGGCTTGTGCATGAAAACTGCAAAATTGCGATCAGTACAAGCAGAACAAGTTTTGTATAATTTAATCTACTTAATGATACTGCCAATTTAAACGCCGTGCCGGCAGCCTGTTTAAGGTTGTACCGGCTAACCCATGGCATCGGTTTATACTTTCCTATTTCTCTGAACATATATTATAATATTCACGCTACGCGGGGATTCACACAACTTGCTGTAAATATAACTAAAAGCGAAATTAAAATAAGTGTATGCAAGGGCAGCAATAATCGCTGGTTCTTTAATCACTCGAACCCCGAATACAGGTAAACGATATCCTGACATAACATTGAACTTCACTCATCCGATGACTTCAAGTCATCGGATGAGTATGAACTCAAATAATTTTCACATTCCCATACTGGAGTTTGGGAATGAGGGGTTCTGGTTATTCCCTGTCTCTTATACACATCTGACGCTGCCGACGACGGA
>JACSRQ010000116.1 GCA_014879675.1 Ignavibacteria bacterium | reverse complement strand
CGGACTATCTGTGCTTATATATGGTTTCGTTGACACAATTGTAGCAGTGTTTACAATTCCCGTATAAGTTTTATCTCCATCAATAGACTCATCAACATCACCAGTGGCATCAACGAACTTTGTAGAAGGATTGCCAACTTGTTTCGTACCCCACCATTCCTGATACACGTTGTTTATATAAAGCCGCACCTTTTCCCAAGTGCTAAAGCCTGTTACAGTGTAATTGCCAAGAGTGTTTCCCGTTGGATGAGTGACCGTCAAACCGGATACCTCATCGCCGGAGCCGTATGGAGACCTGTGGAATTTGATATTGGAGCTTGTCAGACTATTAATGTACACGCCCGGCGAGCTTTCAAGCTGTAGGTTAACCTCCTCCTGTGCAAATACCGCCGTGCAGAGGATGAATAAACTAAGAATTATTATTTTGAGCTTTGTCATTTGTGTGTGAATTATGTTTATGAATAAATAGTTTTGAAAACAAAGTTGGTTTCAACTTTGGCGATCTCTGTTGGAGGGGCTGTGGTCTCATCCAGCGTGAAGCTCTGATCTTTATCTGGCCTGAATACTACAGAGCCATCCGACCCGGTAGTTTGACTGCCGTGTATATCAGAAATAACCGTTACATTTGGAATCCCTAAGCCGTCTGAATCTTTGAATGTGATTGTCTTGTTTTCCATAATAGGATTATTTTAAATTTAAGAATGATTTTATTTTTTTAATGCGGTTGAGCCAGCCCTTCAGGAATTTTTTCTGACTTGGCTTCGCATCAACAATCGCACCGTACTTCAACTCCCTGAGTGAAAGGTAAATATTGACATTCTCTGTTTGCTCAAGCCAACCTTTAGCCCGGGAACACCCCATGTTAACAGCAGTATCAAATACAACCAAGTCGATACCAGGGGGAAGCTCACCACAACCACACTTATCCCAATAATCTTTGCGGTATATTTCCTTAGCGGCTTCGAGAGTGAGGTTCTTTATATCGAGCTTTGGATAAGCGGCAGAGGATATACCATACTTAGTCGCTCCCCCGGCATCATACTTATCGTTTACGAAACCGCCTTCGCTTTCAAGCACGAAGTTAACGCATGTTTCAAATCTGTTATTTGTAGCTTTCATTGCTTCCATAAATTTATTATTGATTTGCTTGAAAAAATGCTTTTGCAAAACCTGATGGTGTTTTACTCCGGCGTTCCTTTGTCTTTTGAGATTTTCCACCTACTTTATTGTACCAAGCATTTGGGGAATTTCCATTTGACTTGAATAAACATACAACTGGGTTCTTAGGGGGGGGGGTAAATCTGCCCCACAAATAAGTTCTTTTTGTATAGGCTTCACTCTCGGGATTAACTGAATAACCAGCGAACTCAAACGGGTCAAATTTAAAATTCGGAACTCCCAAAAACTGAGACATTTTCCCTACCGGATTTTCTATGCAATAAAAACTTGGGTTTGTTGCATAAATAATTCTCAATCCCTTTACCAGTAATTTGCTGTAATAGAAGATTTCGTCAGAGGTTCTACCTTTAAACCAGCAAGCTCCGCAATTTGCCCAGACGGTACAGTCAACGGCAAACAATATTCCATAGGGTTTTAAACTTATACAGTATTCAACAGTTCTTTCATCTTGCAGATCGTATTCGGGAAGTGTAATCACTCTAACATCATACCCCGCATCTTTATATGGCTTAGACCAGGAGCCCGTCCCACCACATAAATCAAGAATTATTTTTGAACTGTTATCCAAAACCTACTGCACCACCCCTTTCACCGGGCCAGTGGGCTCTGATGAACCGCCCATGCCTGCGTAGTAAGTATTGGGATCAAGTATATCTACTTCACTGATGGGCTCTAAGCTGATAAACGTCATTTCAAGACCTCTGTTTTTGACCCAATCATATCCCATAAGATGCGGATTGGTATCTATCACTCTCTTTTCAGGCAGTACTCCCACTACAAATTTCCTTGCTTCAATTTCCCTGTGGGGCCACATTGTAATGCGCCTTTTAAGAATACTATGGTTTTCAAGCCTGCCGAGTGCGAGTGTGTCAGGATTTTCGATGTTGTTAAATATAAGCCTCCACTCATATTCCACATGGTCAATATCAATAATCCTGCGCCCGCCTTTGAACACTTCGACAGTGCCAATTGCCTCGTAAAATTCACGCAATGCTTTATACTTAAAGCTGATCTCAATCAACTCTGATTGAGGAACACCGTTTTCCCGCCATTCTACAAGGAAGCGGGGTTTATCATATCCATTTACATACTGTTTTGCCATTAGAATATTAGATTACTTTTCGATCCAGTAGCCTTTTTGAATCTTTCTTACTTCAGAGCTCTCCGAGATCTCTTCACAAATGCAGGTTACCCCTTCAATATCAGCTTCAGTTCCTACGCGCAATGAATCATCATAATAACTTTCAATCTCAAATCTTTTTTTCGATCCGGCAAGAAGATACCCGTACTCAACAGCCGTCACTTTTTCAAGAATATCATTGTTGTACCAGAACAATGGAGTGCGACCTTCCTGATGAAGTATTCTTGCAAAGATTGTATTTTCGTACGATGCTGCCAGCCAATTGTTCGCATGCATGGGGATATCAATTCTTGTAAACTGGTTTTCAGGAAGCACTCCACCCAGAGCGTTAACATACAGTTTTCCCGTGCCCTGGTAGTTCAACTGGAACGCGCCGCCATCACCCTCCTCGTAAATTACAACCCGGTCTTTCATAATGAGTATGCCTTTGTAGGTATCGGGCGCGGGACCCGCCTGTAGTGCGGTAAGTATCAAAAGGTTTTCATGCGATGGCGCGATATACCTTTCTTTAACAGGCTTGTATATTAAATTTTCGATCCGGTTCGTTGAGGCAGTTCTCCAGTGCAGCACAAAATTGAAAGTAGGATATTGCCCATTGAATGTTTTCAGGGTAACACGAAACCTACAGCCGATCAATTTAATTATACTTTTCAAGCCCTCCCAAACGCTGTAACCCCTGTTTAATCCGCCTTCCCACATCCCATTATAATTGTCACTGCTGATCCGTACGTTACCGTTTACCCTCTGGTGGATATCAGCGATCTCACTTTTTAATGTTAACAGAGCTCCCACATCTTTGAAATGATGAACCCGCAGGTACGTTTCAAGTAAAGGCTGGTCTCCCGTGGGATGGTATGCCAAATTTATACTTGCAAGATAGTCTGTTGCTTCTTTTTCTATACTGGTCAGGTCAACGGTTATGCCTTTTTGCCCCCACATTTTGTTTACTTCGATATCATCGATGTGTGCAGTTCCGGCGCTAATCCGTGAACCGTTATCGATAACAAATAAGAACAGTGGATCAGAACCACCGGGCTTAGAAGTAAGGAAGCTGTATATATCACTGTTACCAAAAGCTGAGCGTTCCGGCTGATTCATGCTGAAAAATATGGACTGATATCCGAAGTTGAATCCATTAACCCCATCCTCGTCGTCATTGTATGCCTCTTTATAAAGCGGAAAATCCTTATAGAGAATATTTTCAATATTTATGAAATCATAATACTGGGGCTGCTGGAAATAATTATACTTATAGCCGCCGGTTAAACTTGTAATTTTATATTTCCATATTAAGATTCTCATTTCAGCTTTGCTTTTGTATTTATCTTTAACAATTTTTTGTTACCTCTTGAGGTATTTTTAGCCAAAAGGTGGTCTGTTGTTTCACTGTAAAGCTCAATAGTAATATTCCCGTCTCCGGTATTACTGGTATAATTGGAGGGATAAGAAACCCTTCCGCCGCCATAATAACCCGGCGTAGAGCTTGACCTTCCAACTGAACCTGAACGCCTCATTCCTTCGAGCATTGCAAAGGTCTGCGGCATACTGTTAAGCATCCATGCCGGGGCAACCCACTCTTGTTCGTGTACTATTCCGGCAGCGCGCCTTGGATTAGTACCTCCAGTGTGTCCGCCGCCATCAAACAAGCCTCCAAGAAAGCCGAACAGCCCGGCAACTGCACCAAGCGGGCCCGCGGATGCCAAGCCCATCAGCGAGGCGAAGGTTGCCGCCATTGATATCGCCTGCGCTAAATAACCAAACAGGTTCGTTGGTCTTTTAGAAAGTATCTGGAACACCTGTGTTGCGCCATTGATTGACTTTGTCCACCTTGCGGCATCAAGATCAGCGATTTGCTGCATGAACTCAAGCTCTACCATCCCCTTCGCGCGCTCAAGCTGTCCATCGGTTGCCCCCTGGTACTTTCCGCCGCGTGTATTAATGAGCCGGAGTTCTTCAAAATATGCTTTATTGATAAGCTCTATCTTTTTATCGTACTCGTTCTGTATCAGCCCGATCCGTTTTTCGGAGAGCAACTCTTCAATTGCTATCAATTGCGCGCCACGGCTTGAGTCGAGTACACCCGTTTCATCTTTTATCCTTTTAGGCTCAAAGCCATCAAAAGATTTTTCTTTAGCACCATTAATAAGGTACTCGATCTGCTTTTTTATCTCATCGAGCTTGATCTTCAGGTCATCAGCATAACCCTTATATCCCTTCGCTACGGCATCGTCATACTCTGCCTGAATCTTAATAAGTTCCTTTTGTTTTTGCGCAACCTGGTCGAGCTCCTCTGATTCAGTTTTGTATCGTGAAGAACTGCCCGAATTTTTTTTCTTGCTTTGCTCGTAGTTTAATTCAGTCTGGTTCTTTTTGCTCTGATCTTCACGCTCCTGCTGTTGTTCGTATTCCGTTTTAACATTCTGAAGAGCTTTGTAATTATCAATTAACGCCTTGATCTCTTCTTTGGAGTATCCGGCATTAAAAAACTCACCGCCCTTTTGGAACTTCGCTTCATAATTTTGCAGGTCAAGCTGGTTTTGGAACTGCTTACCGGAAGAGACCGAAAGTGATAACAACTGTTGCAGTGAGCGCGTGGCATTATCGGCGTTATCGGTGAGGTCTATCAACCCGAAAGAAACATCACGCAGATTCATTTTCAGCGCATCCCAGTAAGACATCTGCCCGGAAAGAACCTGACCTATCCTGCCTAATTCGTCCTTAAGATGCACAATATGACCGATCATCATACCATAAGCAGAGGTAACAGCTACCACTCCCGAAAGGATAGTTGGCAGTACCGAGCCGCCGAGGAACATTCCTGTACCTCCGAGAGCTTTCCACTGGATGTTTAACTGCGATATTGCGGGTGCGGCGGCAAGAGCACTTACACCGATCTGGGCAACCGACATCGCAAACTCTGAGGTTGATTGCTCTTCAGCGTTGAGATTACGGATATCGGTAATGATATTACGGACATTCATTCCGGCTATACCGAGTGAGGATGCGAAGCCGGAAAATTGTTCACCTGCCTGTTTGGTTTGCCGGGCAAGAATTTTTTTCTCTTCAACAAGTCCGCGGAGCACCTGCCCGTATGTTTTAGTAGAGTCTGAAGCTGTAACTGTATTCGCGCCGAACTCGAGCACATCTGCTTTGGCTTGCTTTATCGCGCCGTTGAGAGTCTTAAAAGCATTGCCGGAATTGTTTTCAAGCTGATCGGCAAGATCGTTAAGTTTAGCTTCGGTTTCCTGCGCCGCGGGAGCCACCTCGTCTTTGAGTGTATCGGCAAGCTTTTTTATCTCTGCATCAAAAACGGTGAACTCGGCAGATGCACCGGGCTTCAGGGATAAAATATCCTGCAATTGTTTTCCCCCGGCTTCACCAATACGCAAAGCTGATTTCATTCCTTCGGTAAAAGGAACTATGTCGAGAGAAAGAATTACTTTTACATCCCCTAAAGTTGACATTTAGTTTTCATCCTCGTAATCTCCGGCATCGCTATCCGGAGCAAATTTTTGATAACCGTACCAGTCCATATAATTTTGTTTGTATAAAGCAAACTGTATTTTCTGTAACTCAACTGCTTTCATGTTTTCGATCTCATCTTTAGCGTAGCCTTGTTTTCTCAACATCAATTCATTTTCAAGGGGTGAGTGGTTTGATATAAATTCAGGAGTTCTTTCCTCAACCCACTGGTCATAATCTGATGTTTTTAATCCCTCTTCTTTTCCCCACCCATACTCGGGATCGTATTCAGCATCTGTGAAGCCGCAGTTAATACGGTGTTCTGCAAGATCGCCAGCTTCGAGGGATTTAAAGAAAAAAAATCCTTTATAATTACCTCCACTTCAGGGGTATGAAGTGTGTTGTAATATGTATCGGGGTCAACATACGCGCCGGAAAATTCCTTATCCAGCAATATTATATCGAGAAATTTACACAGCCCATCAGCTTCAACAAGAACCTTATGCAGCTTATTGAAATCAATATTTGCAAGGTCGCTCCAGTCTTTAAGATCGAGCTTAACCAGAAGGTCAAGCAGTGCCTTTTCCTGTGCAATAGTAAGCCACTCCATTGCGCATTTTAGCCCATTTGCAAACTGGTATTCGCGCCTTCCGGAGTTGCTGAACAGGTTCGCTTTGCCGGGAACAGAACGCTTCTTGAATTTAAAGTAAAGTATTGAAGGGATAGTAATTACTAAAGCGGATAAAACAATAATTATAATCAGTTCCATGTTCTTATTTTTTTGTAGTTATTAAAATTTAATATCCCCCTCACCTTTGCAGGAATATTGGGGGATAGGGAGCGTTAACATGGAAAACGCTACATCCTTAAATTGTACCGGAACTTCTTACCCTGGTAAACCAATGAACTCTTAGAGCCATTCAATACCATTGTGGAAAGTCCTGAATAGATCGATTTCTTATTGTTTGCGGATTTCAAATCCACTCTCAATCCAAAATCATTTCTATTAAGCGAGCCATATTTCTTTATACCCTTAATAGATACCCAGCTTGGACGGTTTCCTGTTAACCCGCCGCCGGAATTGACTCTGACGATCTTAACCGCTGCCGGATTCTGGTAGAGCACTTCATAGATACCTACTGCCCCATCACCGGGGAAGAGAACATCCTTATACACAGCCACAGGATTTGTAGTGTTCGTGTCGTTTTGAACTTTTACGAATACCTGCTTCCATATATAGCCCGTATCAGTTGCAAGCGTACCCGGTTTCGGAATACCAACATACACTTTAAAGGTATCTACTCTCGAATCAGAAGAATCCCCAAGCTCAACATGCACGGGGGAGTAACCGCCCGTCTTAGCCCAGAGTGAGGAGTCCCCAATTGCGAGCTTTTTGGATGGATAAAGCTCCTGACCACCGGCAGGGGGAGTCCAGATCTGCGCAAATGCGAAGACCAGAAGAAACACGCTAAATGAAAATAAATTTTTTAGCCTCATTGTTTTTTTGAAATATAGTTTAAAAAGTCCCCGCGGGAATAAGCCCGCAGGGGTTAATTAATTATGCAATTGCCGTTTCCATCATGTTGAAGAAACGGTTCGTTGAAGTTGTATCCGCTACAACAAAGTCAGCCGGCATTTGTTCAGTGGTTGTTTCGAATATATCCGGCTGCGGAGAGCAGCTTAAAACAAGATCGGTTTTCCTGTTGCCGCTTTCGAGTGACCATCCGCCTGAAGGCGCGGCAGCGGGGATATAGAAATACTGCACGTTGCCGTCAATGTTCGAGTGTCCTAATAAAGCAACCTCAACAGTTCCGAGCGCGATAAGCTGATCAAGCAAACCAAGCTCCTCGATTGAGGTCTGAGCACCTTCAATCTTTAACACAGCTTTTTGTTTGCTTTCTATCAGGTCTGTTGTGCCATCAGCGTAAGTATCCTCTTCAGCTTCGTACATATACTCAAGAGTCCACTTTAGCTGTTTGCCGATATTAGTCCAGGTTGACCCGAGTTTTATCCTGGTATCGTCTCCAGACCATTTTTTACGGCGGTTTCTGTTCTTACCTAAAGCCATTTTTTAGAAAGTTAGTTTTAAAAAAAATCGTTAATTATTCTGTATCGCCTGCAATATGCTTTCCAAGCTCTGCCTGTGATTCAAAGAATTTTTCAGGCGACCTTGCGGTAGAGCCTGTATTGGCAGTGTAAACCAAAGCGGATGTCCCGTTCTCGTCAGTGGTCTCTACAACCCTGACGGGAATATCCTTTGTAACGCCTTTGTTGCTCAAAAAGAAAAGCGGGGTTTTGTTTTTAATAGCCTCTTTAATCTGGTCTGCTTTCATTGTTAAGAAATTAAGTTTTATAAAAAAGTTAGTTCAAAATTTGAGCGATGCCTTAAGCGAGAAGTCAAGGTTCTCAATGAATGAACCTTTGCCAAGCACGTTGTATTTTGGGTTGAGATTCAGAAAAAGCCTTTCATCATAATTGACACCCGTTTCAAAGCCGAGATAAGCACGCTGGTTATTCCATGCGGCATTATTTACATACTCCGCAGTAAAAAACGGACTCTCATATCCAAAGCGTTGATACCTTACAACGATCCTGTGATTTGCTGAGGTGGCGGTGAAGTCGTTTGCCACTTCATATTCACTGTATTTAAGCAGTGAATCATTTTCGTTGTAAGTATAGATTTTCAAGATGCGACCCTGCTTATCAACCTTAGTCATCACATCCCAATTTTTTATGATCAGCCGTGTTGCAGAATCGACCTTAACAACCTGAATGTACTCGGGCTGTACTTCTTTTATGTACACGGTTTTGATAAAAGGAATTTTAACAGTATCGGTATGCTGCACTTGTGTGAATGTACCCTGCAATGCCGGGTTGACAACCGTTAACGGGGTGATCGGAACATCCGGCCTGTTACAACCAGACCAGGGGGAAAATAAAAAGAACCATGCAAGAGCGAGCAACAGTAAAATTCCTGCAATCCTTAAAGTCCATATAATCTTCATGCTCATGTTATTTAACCACCCCTTCCCGTGTTGCACCTTTAGGCTCAATAGAAACAGATTTGTCTTCACCCTCAATCGCCTCGGCTATTTGAACACGCTCAAGCTCTTCGCCGAGATATGTTTCAAGCTGAGTGTGATTGATGAGGCAGTAAACAAGTGATGCAGCGTTTGAAGGCACGATCTCGTTTGATGAGTAATTCCATATATAAGGAAGGAAACTATAGAACCACAGTTTAACGGTCTGGATTACAGTACAGGCAATGCCGGAATCTCTATATTTATTGGGGTCGTGAATATTAATATAAGCCATACACCATTCACGCTTAATAACTTTGCCTTTGCCGTCTGTACGGGTTACAAATACCGGGCCTCTATCCTGCCTGATAGCGTAACGGGGAATATATTCTTTTTTCTCTGCAACGAGGGTTGAGGTATTGCCCGAGCTTAACCCGTGAATGCCGATACAGTATGAATCATAAACACCCTGCGATAAGTGGCCCCTGCCATATTCGTCATGGTTGGGGTCAACAGTAACGGGGATAATAACCTGATCGTAACAGCCATCAGCTTTGTTCATGATTAGAATAAGGTAATCATTGTACGCTCCATAGTTGAAATCGACCTCGGAGTTACAACGGATGCCGATTATATTCAGAGTGCCCGGCTCGTCATACCATTTGGGCTTTCCTGAAACACGGTCATTTTCTTTAGACCATAAAAGATGCCGTGCCCAGAGGGACTTCAATTCTGAATAAGTCAGAGTACCAAGAACATCTAAAAGTTTATTCATGATTTTACCTCCGGGAGCTTTGCTTCGGTCTCACTTGATTTTTCACCGAAACGCTGAACAGCTTTGATGCCAAGCCCGAGACCCAAAGTACCAAGTCCGAAATAGATCAATGAGTCCTGAACTTTAGTATCCGGGGTAATCGGTACATTGTTAACGATAACCGGGCTGAATGTATGCAGTGCGATGTAAATAACCGTTCCCACTAAAAGCAAGAACGCAAACAAGCAAACAGAAGTACCGATACGCTGCATACTGTAACCGCCTGCATTATCTGAATAAGCCTGTTTAAGAAATTCCTTCATAATTACTCTCCTTTTTCGACTTCCCTATCTCCGAGAAGTTCTACTTTTTTTTCTTTACGGTAGCCTGCATAACCATTGCCAAAACTTTTTTCGATGGCATAGTCCATAGAGTCCTGGTCTATTTTCATCAAATCGAATTTATTGTCCATCTTTGTTAATTTCTTGTAGAGGAACAACGCACCAACAAGAGTGAGGACATTAAAGATGCTATTAGTACCGCCGATAAGCTGTAATACTTCTAAATAGCCCTGCAAACTTTCCATAAATTATTTTGTGAATTCAGTTAGTTTTAAAATAAATCCGGTTTTTTGCTTTGTTTTATTCAGCCAAAGACCAAGGACAACCGGAAACCTCATCTGTCAGTGTAGGTTTTATTATTTTATGATATCGATCTTATTTCCATCATACCGTGCATACTTTAGCGGGTCTATGATCTCCCTGAATTTTTCCACAGCCTTTTCCTTTGCTTCGTTGGGGTCTGTGTTATCAGTTTGAACCGTGATAAAAGTATCCACTGTAAACTTTATGGTATGAGTAACCACGGTTTTCGCTTCGGCTTTTGCTTTTGCATCAGCTTCGGCTTTTGAATTTGCATCAGCTTCGGCTTTTGAATTCGGTTTATCGTTCTGCATGTTGGTTAAGAATAAATTATTGGAATACCCCTGTGGGGGAATGGAGAGAGCCTGCAATAGGCATCTCACCCATTCCGATAAAACTTACTTCTGATACTTCACGCAAGCCATTGAGTCATCAAGCTGCTTGTATGCGCTGAAGGTGTAAATATCGTGTATCTTACCGCCCAGTTTCGGGATGTAAACACTTTCAATATTTGTTTCAGAGCCAAGCAGGAATGCGTTGGAAGGCTCCCACCATGCAACCATTGCGCGTTTGCCGTTGTACTGCGGGGGGAGTGCGGATACATATACTGTGAAGCCAAAGAACTCCACGAATACACCCGACTTCAGGTTAGCAGAGTTGAACACTGCCGCCTGCTGAACAAACGGGATAGCCCATAACTCTTTCTGGAGCCTGGAGTCAACTACAAGTATCCTGCCCTCTTCCGGGACTTCGTTATTATCGAAGAATTCCTTCATATCGATAATATCGTTAAGCACCATCGACGCGCCGCTGAATGGGAATTTGTTAGCTGTTCCGAAAGCGGCTTCGATCACCAGCTTGTTATACTCGCGCACGAGCTTACGGTTGGATTCGTCAACATAATGGTTGAACAGGTTAAGCCCGCTCTTTGAGTTGAACTTAGAAACGAGGCTTTCCTTGATCCTTACCATTTTAGAGACTACGTTTATGGTGATAGTACCTGTATCACCTTTAACGTCCACTCCGGCGTTAGCATCCGGGTCAGTGCCCAAATCAAGTATCTGCACGGCAGATAAAGCGGGTATAGTTACCGTGTCCGCGCCTGCCTGCATAAAGCCATTGAAGGCTTTATTTGTCCTGTTATGAATTGCCTTATTCTCGTAATTCTTTCTCAGGACTGAGTTTGCAAAAAAACTTATTGTGAACATTTGTTTATAATTTAGTTATTGAAATGACTTTTCAAATAAAGCGACAAGCGCGAACGGCTAATTGCTTAACCGTTATTTTTCTTCCACTCTTTTTCAAGCTCGCCAATCTCTGCTTCGCTGAAGCGTAAAGCAAGCTCCGGCTTTTCAAGAATTGACTGGTATGTTATCTGCTTGCCTTCGGAATCCTTGAATTTCTCGGCCCCGGTATCAAGCTTGATATCCTTGCCCTGTACCTGTTTTTCTTTAAAGAGAGGGTTAACCGGAAGTCCTTCTATGAACTTCTGCGCACCTTCAAAGTTGCCTTCTGCAAACGCAAGCAAGCTTTCTTTCTGCGTGGCTTCGATCTTTCCGGCGGAAAAAGCGGTATCAACCAGAAGCTGGGCTTTTTCTTTATTGCCCTTTGCTTTGAGGTCTGCAATTTCCTTTTTGAGCTCGGAATATTTTGTGTCATCGGCTAAGTCGTCCTCTTTTTTAGCAGGAGCTTTGCCAGCCTTAAGCTCTTCATTTTCTTTTTTGAGCTTAGCCATGTCACCAGTCATCTCTTCGAACTTGGCGACAACCTTTTCTGCGTTAAGGTCTTCGAGTGTGGTTTTCTCTGTGAACTGCAAGCCAAGAAACTTGGCAAGTTTTTCAACGAATTTGTTCATTGTGTTTTTTGATTTATTGTTATCGGAAAAAGTGAATTTTACATTTTCAGAAAAGCATGCAACGTAACCGCTTTCACCGAAGGGGATTCTGTCGACTCCCTTGATCTGCGGAAAGTTTGTACAGGCAACGGCGCGGAGGTAGGTTACATCTTTGCCGTTCTTTTTGTATTTGCCGATCTCGATTGATGGGCGCGAAAACTTACTCGTTACATCCGAGGCGTTGGATGCAATGTTTTTGAAGCGAACATAAAGCTGATTGCCGTCAAGCCTTATATCGCTTACATCCGCAATTTTTTCAGGCTCCTTTGTCTCCTCGTAGTCATGCCTCACGATCAGCGGAGCTTCATGGAAATCAGGGTCGTACTCATCGACCATTTCCCTGAGCATTTCAAGAGTAACCCCCCTTGAATGCTCACCCAGAATAAATGCTTTTATCCACTTACTTAATTTCATACTGCGAAGTTAAACGGTATTGCAAGGATTTAACATTCTAACGCGTCTATTACCCAGTAATAGACGGCATGCACCTTATTATAGGGGGTTTGTTTTCTATCTTTGCCTCGTTGACTTACTGCCCCCGCCGAGGGGGATAATTTAAAAATAATGGTTGCCGTTGATCCAAGCCCTGCGGCTGGAACGCCGCAGGGGAAAAACGGAGAGGGCTGGATTATGCTTGATGAATTTGTAAGCGGTTTGGGAAGCTATCTAAAAACCAATATTGAAGGTTTAGCCGGGTATTCTCTGTACAAGGGCGAGCTTGATAACGAGGGAGCTAACTGGGATATCCCAAAGTTCCCTTTTGTCTTCATAGATTTTGTTTCCGATAAGCCCGAAGGTTACGGGGCAGACGGTGAAACGGATAATAATTTTTTATACCTGAATGTTCTTGTAGCACTCAGGTCAGATAACACAATGAAGTTAAACTACGTTGAGCAGGTGCGGGACGCGCTCGATGGCACTGAAATACAAATCCAAATTGAAGAGGAACAGTTTGTATTCAGTGTGACAATCAGAGAGGAGGGAGTGACTAAGCTGGGCTACTTCAAGAAAGTAGTCTATTACAATGTTCCTGTTAAGGTCGAACTAAATTAAAATACCAATCAGAAAGGAAAGCATTTTTGACCACAACAAAAAAAGATATTTCAAAAGACGTTCCGCTCGTGAAACGAATCAGCAACAAGCTGAAGGCATTTCCGTATTACGGAGGGAAGCACCTGCTTTTGCCTGTGCTCATAGCAATGACCCCTCCAAGCCACATTACCATTGAAGCCTGCGCCGGCTCTGCAACTTACACCCTGAATAAACCTGTAACTAAGGTTGAGGTTATAAACGATATAAACAGCGAGGTAGTAAATTTCTTCAGGGTATTGCGAAACAAACCTGACGAGCTTATCAGGCTGCTTAAATTTACGCCTTACGGCAGGGATGAGTTTCTTGCCGCAAGAAGGAACATAAGTTTTGAAAGCTGTGACGTAGAAAAAGCAAGGAAGTTTTTTGTAAAGCATCAGCAGTCATTTGCCGGGGCTGGCAACAGTTACGGTTTTGCTGTAAGCAAGAACC
Source organism: Ignavibacteria bacterium (assembly GCA_014879675.1). Classification (GTDB taxonomy): domain Bacteria; phylum Bacteroidota; class Ignavibacteria; order Tepidaquicellales; family OLB5; genus OLB5. Next base: position 22,033 of record JACSRQ010000116.1, on the reverse strand, counting down.
AGGCGACTACATTCAGGAACCGTGTTGAGTCGCTCGTACATGTTTCCGAGCGTCTGCGAAATGTTCAGATCGAGAACAAGGATATTAATTTCATGATAGAACATTACGGGAAGCGCGAGGATGCTTTTGTTTACATCGACCCGCCGTATATGCCTGAGACAAGGGTTACAAAAGATAACTACGAATTTGAAATGGATGAAAGGCAGCATAAAGAGATGCTGGAGCTTGCCGTTGCCTCACCTGCCAAGATACTGATCAGCGGGTATCCAACAAAGCTGTATGACAAATACCTGAAGAAATGGTATCGCAGGGAAATTGAAATAAGCTGCTTTGCTTCGTATTCCAAAAACAAGAAGACCAAACCACGCAGAACAGAGGTTCTGTGGTGGAATTATAAAATATAATTAACCCAGTTACCGGGGGCATATCAAACTGCCCCCGGACTGTTATTAAAAAAGTGCTCAAATCACACAAAAAACAGGCTTTAAAATGCGTTATACGGGGTTTTTCCGCACTAACTCGTGTCAAATATGCCGGAATAACAGTAAAAGTGGCTGTGAGGGCACTCAAACTAAAAATTTTGTATTGTAAAAAGTTTTGTAAAAAAACAGAAAAGTTTTGTAATACTTTAAAACTTTAAAAAATGCTGAATTTAGAGGGGCAAAGTTTTGTAAAAAGTTTTGTAAAAAAACAGAAAAGTTTTGTAATGCTTCATTTTAAAAGGGGGGTACATCGGTGTACCCTTGAAGTTAACAAACTATTGATTAATTAATTGCTTAACGTAAAAATGCCAAAAATCAAAACCCCGTATAAACGACCTGTGAAAGCCATTTTGCAGGTTGAGGGGTTTAAACCGTTTAAAAATGGCAGTTTTTATGTGCGCACAAAAGAGGTATCGCTATGAATTTATATCAGAAGGTTGTAAACTATTTCAAAGAGCCTTCAAAAGAGGTAAACAGGGAGCATGCAGTAGTACAGGTTAACAATGTATCCAACCTGTTCGACTTCTACGCTGGGCAGATGTCCGGGCTCACGCCGGAAAGACTGCACGGCGGATTTGATTTCACCCGTAAAGGCTCACCCTTCCTGAATGATCTCTACTTTGAAGAGATGGTAAGGCGCGACCTTCATATAGGGGGGGTAATGCAGACCAGGAGTTACGCGCCGCTTGGTGAAGAGTGGGAGCATACGTACAAACCTGATTCCCCGGTCCCGAAAGCTACGCAGGATAACATCCTTGCTTTCCTTCGGGAAGTATATGGCTCGTTTGAAACTGACCGGATGTTTGTTGATGCCGCAAGCTGTAACATTAAAGGGGTTGCCCCGTTTGAAATATGTTACACGCCTGAAGGAAAATATATAATGCCTACAAGCATCGATTATGTTCCGCTCCACATGACCCTGTTCGATGACCGCACACGCGAGTATAAATTTCTTAGAGCCGATAAAGCCGATATGCTTAAGATGCAAATGGCTTCTGCAACATCCATCATGCAGGATAGAATAGATATCGATGAGTACGCTATACCGGATGTTGATCCAAGAAAGATACTCATAGCCAAGAGCTTAGACGGCAGGGCTGTTAACGGATTTATGAACGGAAGCTGGTGGGCTATCATGTGGGGATACCTGTTCAAAGTTTCAGCCATTAAAGACTGGGCTTCATACCTTGAACGGTTTGCCATCCCCAGCATAGTTGGAAAGTATGACCCGATGACCGGGGGCAAAGAGGATATGGAAAACCTTTTAAAGGATGTTGGCTCTGTTGTAAAGGTAGTATTGAGCAATGATAAGGAGCTTGATATAAAATCCGATTCAAGCAAGGGCTCTACAAGCGATTTGTTCAAACGTTACGTTGATGACTACTGGGATAACAAGATCTCGATCAGAACTATAGGTCACAACTTAACTGCGCAGGTAACCAACGGACAAAAGACCGGGTCAACCGTTGGCGAGAATGTAAGGATCGATATAAAGTTTGGCGACCTGATGGCAATTAAAAAGACCTGCCGCGCATTTGACCGCAGGCTTATTGATATGAACTTTGGCAAGCAGGCTGAGTATCCGGGCTTTGGCTTTCTGGCTGAGCTTGATACTGACTTCATGAAAGCACTTGCCTCGGTTTATACCGAAGTACACGGGCTTGGCTACAGGCCGAAGCTTGAAAAGCTGCAAGAGGTATTCGATACAGAGCTTGAGCCTGTTCCTGTTCCTGCGCCTTCAGCGTTTATGGATAAGTACAGGTTCTCGGAAAACAGCAGGCTTGACCGTGAAATAAAAAAGCAGGTTGAGGAACTATGGAAGCTGGCAATTGAATCAAAAGAAAGGAAGGCTCAATAAATGGCTTATATCACAGAAGCGGAAATGCTCAAGTTTGGTATCCGCAAAGGCGAGCTTGAGGATTTAACGAAGCCGGGGGATGGCGATGCGGAAACAACAGCCGCAGAGATTTTGGAAGAGGCAATTACTAATGCTGATGACAAGATAAATACTTACCTGCGCGGGGTTATAACAGAGCTCCCGCTGGAAGTACCGCCGCCAGTTATCAAGAGAGCGAGTTATGATATTACTCTCTACTATCTTTATGACCGTGAGACATCGGTGGATATACCGGATAAGATCAAAGAGAAGTATGATGGCACTATCAAATGGCTTGAAGCCATCGCGACTGGCAAAGCTCAATTGCCTATTGATATACCGGATACACAGATAGAAGGCACGATCTGGGCTGAAACGACTCAGGCGATATTCGGGAAGAATTCTTTTTAATAACTTAATCATTCAATCAAAATGAAAAAACTAATCTTTGCAGCAATATTGACTTTGTTTTCAACCACTATTTACTCGCAGGATGTACTCTACTCGACAAGCGGAAGCGTAACTATTGCAATAACGGGCCCAATTGATTCGAAAATTTTTGATGTAACCTTAAACGGAGTTTGGAGTAATATTGTAATTGGCTTTAGAGTTGACACCGTATCATTCATCAGTGCGATAAAAATATTTTCCATAATGGATGAGCCCGACTCCCTGCTTTTAAATAATGAGGGTGATACAACCGCAAGCAATCTAAATCCCAATAACGTACTGCAAACAACAGTTATAGCTTTAACCGGGACTGAAAAAACATCTTCTATAACAGAATTTTCTGACGGAGTACTTTCAGGATATGCATTGGTTGATGAGTGTCCCATCAGGCTGCTTGCATTTGTCTCGCCAACCCCTGACCTTATAGGAATACATGAAGTCACAATTGATTATACCTTAAAGGGCCGCAGGTAAGTGAACAGCATTTTCGTAAATACGATCTTTAATGCAATATCCCCGCATATCTTTAGCGGGTATATACTTGGCGCGCAAACAGTACTGAAGAACGAGCCTTACAAGCCTGTTCTGTTTTCTGATAAGGGTGACGCGCTTAAAGAGCTTGTTAAGATCGATTACAACCGCCGCGACCTTGATGCAATAGAAGCCTTCCAGCGTGAAGCTCTACAGGTTGCCGGGGTTGGCGAGTATGAGCTGATGCAGAAGCTGAAGGATTATGCCGTGAACAAATGGCAGAACCTTGACCCCGAAGAGTTCGCGCAGTACGTTTCAAATGAAATGCTTAACTACGGCATCAAGCTTGAAGACCAGCCGCCGGAGGCATGGATAAAAACAAATATCAATACTGCTATCTCTTCGAGCTTCTCTGCCGCGCAATGGAATAAGATAAACGACCCGGACATTACAGACCTGTACCCCGCCTTGCGGTATATGCAAAAGCAGAAAAAGAATAAAAGGGTTGAGCACAGTGTATTCCATAACAAAGTATTCATGAAGGATGACCCTATATGGGATACCATATACCCGCCCAACGGCTGGAACTGCGGATGCTATACCATCCCCGTGAGCATTGATGAGCTAAACAAGACTTCTGTAGCGCGTGTTACCGGGCAAATGAAGGAAGTAATAAAATCCGTGCCTCCTGATTTCCAGCGTAACCCCGGCAAAGAGAACAGTATTTACGGTAAATGGCTTGACCTGAAATTTAAAAACATGCCCCCTGATGTGGTGGCTAAGATAAAAAAGATGTCGGGGGGCTACCAACTTGGCAAATAACTGGAGCGACCTTTTAAATAAATTCAACCAGTACCAGGGGAAGCTCAAAACCGTAGTGCTCAAAATCTTAGCGGTTGAGGCAGAGATCAGCAAGGATAAGAACTTTGCCGCCGAGGGACGCCCCAAATGGAAGCCGAAGAAACGGAAGGATGGCAATGCAACTCTGCTTAGAACCGGAAAGCTCCAGCAGAGAACAACCGCTACAGTAGATTTTGAAAAGGGGCAGGTCATTATTGGCAATGACCTTGTTTACGGCAGGATACACCAGGAGGGCGGTGTAATATCACGAACCGGATATGATATTGTTATCCCTGCCCGTCCGTATATGAAATTTGCCGAAGAGGATTATTCGAGGATAGCGGCTACAATTGCACAGGCAGTTAAAAGGGTGAACCCGTAAACTTTAATACCACGATAAATGAAAGTAGAAAGCAAGAGCTACATTCAGGATGTTATGAAAATCAAATCAATGCCCCGCTCCGCAGAACGCAGGCAGCTTGCCGAGTACTTTGCCCGGAAGCACGAAACGAGCTATGAAACAATAATGCGTGACGCGCGGAAGAAGGTTAACAATATCGGGGTACGCAAAAAACGGTCTGATGCCGGAAAGGATAAGGTTAAGCCGCCGAAAAAGGATTTGATAATGTTCAATGAGCTTATCAAAGCCGGCAAAACCAAAGCCGAAGCGATCAGCATCATAGCCGAGGAGCATAATAAGAAAATTTCAGAACGTACAAAAACAAAGATGAGTAAAAAACTTGAAGCTCTGCCTGAATCAGATAAAACATCGTTTGGCAGCGAGGTCAAAAAAGACATTGAGAAAATATGGAAGCTGGATAAGATCGCGCCCGGCATGAAAATAAAAATGAGACTTGGCGGCAAGATCCCGGTGAAACTCTCAAGAAGCGCAATTGATCATATTAAAAATGTTATCGCTGTAGAGATAAATAAGAACCAGATTCAGGAAACCAAAAAAATACAATTTGACGGTGACGCTTTTACAAGGGAGATGCTGAAATTAATGCTTCACGAACAGATGTTCATAGCATCCGAAAATAACAGCCTTGAAGCGATCGGGCAAATCAGCCTTATCCTTCAGAGGCTTGATATTGCCGCAGACCTTAAGAATTGTAATCCGAATTTTGCTGTAATGTACAAGGTTATCACAAACAAATATAAAGCTGATGCCACAAAAGAAGAGGTGGCAGCTTACATTGAAGAATTTAAACCTATCAAAGAGTAATGGCAGACTTCACATTATTGCAGGAAGCACACACCGACTTGAGGCGGGGAAGCTATGACCGCATAAAGTTGATTGACGGCAAAGCTAAAGGCAGTCACATAATAACGGCTCTGCTGCCTAATTACGATATGGATATGCACAATGGAAAGCCTGTGAAGTGGAACGGAAAGGCTTACCGGGATGGAAACCTGCGCAAATGGCATGATGCACCGCAAAAGGAAAAGGGCCTGAAGGGAGGCGTTCGCTCCGGAAAAACGTTCGCGCTCACTGCCGAGGATATAAAACTGAGCTTTATAAACAGACCCTATTTTCATTTTTCGCTATCACCCACATTTGATAATGCCTGTGAGACTGTGGTTGAAGACCTGAAGTTTCACTGCGACCATAATAATCTGTATTATGACTGGATTGAATCAAAGAACCTTTTTTACATCTACTGGGGAGAGGATGAAAAGGACTGGGCGCGGATACTTATACACGGTCAGGACTCCTTTTGGCTTGGAGTAACTGCCGCATCAGGCTCGGCTAACGAGCCGTTCAGCTTAAAAGAGGAAAAATATATCCAGTGGTATGAGCGTATTAGTGACCCTAAAAGCAGGATGCTTCACAGGATATGGGGCGGAACAGCCCAGCCTAAAACCATGAAATGGGGCTGGAAGCATTTTAAGGAAGAGTCAGTTAGTACTAAAAGGCTGTACACCGATACCATAATTACATACGGCAATAAATATCTCGACGCTGATTATATAAACGGGCTTGAAGAAACATACGATACAAAGATGCGCGAAGTATTTATGCTCGGAAAATGCCTGAAGCTGGGCGAGGACGCGGCATATTATGCTTTTGATGAAAGGAAAAATACTGTTTCAAATGCTGATACAGATGAGCTTTTGAAATCCATACCACAAAAGAAAGTATGTTTGACCTTTGATTTCAACGTTAACCCTATGTGCGCTGTGGAAATATTGATACACGACAGAGAGCTAAACGTAATTGATGAATATAAGATCGGCTCTTCAAATACAAAAGAGCTTGCGAGGACTGTATTGTACAGGATTTCCAAAAGGTATGACCTGAGCAAAACAAGCTTTATTGTTACGGGTGATGCTACCGGGCAAAGGGAAGGTACAAGAAGCGAGTACCATGACTTTATGCTGATAAAAGATGTATTTGATAACGCTGAAAGTATTGTTGGTAAGCCATTAACCTATATTGTCAGTGTTCCCAAAAATAAAAAGAACCCGTTTGTGCATGACCGTGTAAACTTCATGAACAACCTGTTTGAAAAGCAGAGGCTGACCATTAACGATAGATGCGAAGACCTGATTCGTGACTTTGACCTTGTTGCTTGGAAGGATAAGGAAGGCTTTAATCTGGATAAAAGCAAGAAGGATTTAACGCATTTAAGCGATGCCTGCGGATATGGATGCATGAATACACGCCCCCTGTATGATGCAAAGAACCTTGATGATAGCGGAGTGAGCAATTTAAGCAACGGCGGGAGAGCCGGAAGAGGCGGCAGGATGAGCGGAGCATAAACATCTGATAGGATTCAATTAAAAACCCCGGTGAGAGCCGGGGTTTTCTGTTTAGAAGAATATGAATTTTATGATGGTTAAAATTATTACTCCCCAAAGGAAATAAGCTATGACCCTGTTGTTATGGAATCGGGGCCGGAACATTAACTTAGTTTGGTGATCTTTATATTGCGGAAGCGGATAAATACACTGCTGCCGGAATTGTTAACTACAGATTGAAGCCGGAACATCGCAAATACATTACTCTTGCCAGCGATATCTACTGTGGTTGTAAAATTTGTATCAAGGCTATCTGTAATATAGCCCGTCACGCTGTAGATATTCGTGGTTGAATCACGCTCGTTAAGCCAGCAAGCCCAGTTACCATTTGCCATAGTATCTATATTGCTTGTAACGTTGAATTCAATTTTTATAGTATTTATAGTAGTATCCGTAAAATTATAAACAACGCTATCCATAAGTACATTTACTCCAGAGCCCGTAGGTACATTTAATGTAAGCTCACTGAAAGTAAAAAGAGTATTTGAGCTTGGCGGATTATTGTTGCCGCCTGTTGGATTGTCATCGCTTCCACAGCTATACAGGATGATGGCAAAGAGGAAAATAAGATGTAAGATTGAGTTTTTCATATCACGTTATTTGAAAGTTAGTTTTATACAATTTTGAGGATGTAAATATAACACATAAAGGGAGTGATTTCCAAATTAATTTATATTACGTTCTACTAACCGTATTACTTTATACACTTTATGGACATCCTTCAATTTATATGAACTGGGCTCGTACTTTGTATTGATACTGTAAAGAGTTATCGTATCATGAATAGTCAACTTGTCGAAATCCTTATTGCCAGACCAGGTAATCAGTTTAACACTATTTTCGGTAGTATCCGGTACAGATTTGAAAGCTACCATTACCAGTTTTTTCTTTTTGATTTTCTCCGGTGCATCCGCACAAAGAATCTTATCTCCATTTAATAGATAATTACTCATGCTATCCCCCTCAACAGAAACAACAAATGGGTCATTTAAGGATTTGGCATTCATGGCGGGGATATGTTGTTTAACTAAGCTGGCATCATTCCATCTTACCGGAGCTAATCCAGCCTGCGCTACAGTAAGGTATGGTATTAAACTGTATTTATTGTTTTCGAGATTATCAACCTTGTTCTCAAGCTCAATTACTTTGATCCTTAAATATTCGGGGCTCCCCTGAAAATTCATATCCCCCGCTCCGTAAAATAACCAATCCTGTGCTATTTCATATTTCATAGCAAATTTCACAAGGAAATTCAGATCCCAGTTAGAGTCACCTGCTAAATTTCTTCTCAGGGAAGTATAGGGATAGTCACAGTCCTTTGCTATCCGATAGTCGCTTAGATTGTGCAAAGTTTTCACATGCCTTACACGTTTCGTAATTGCTGGGAAGTCGATAGAATCTCGGCTCATGTTGTATATCCGATTTGGTTATAAAAGAGACTTGACAAATATAACCAAATTGGTTATACTTGTAGTAATATTTCTATAAGCAAATATAACCAAAATGGACTTACTTACCAAATATAAAAAACATCGTAAACAGAGACTCACCCAGACTAAAATAGCCCAGCTTCTCGGTGTTACCCAACCAATGATTAATCAAATATTGAACGGCAAACGCCCTGTGCCCCCGAGGTTGAGGAAAAAGCTTGACAATTTGCTAAAAAAAAGTAAATCCAATTAATCAATAATCATATTAAATGCACACACAAAAACTTCCAAAATGCGCAACCCTACAGCAATTTATTGCAGCCAATGATATTACTGAAAGGACTTTTTACAGGTGGGTAAGGGATGGGAAGGTACTGTACCGGAAGCCTTACGTGTTTTCATTTGACAGCAAAACCCATACACTGCGACTCAACAACAAAGAGTTAAAGACTATACATGCATCCTACAAGGCGGAATATTACCAAATGATTGTTGATGGTTTTAGTAAAGAACTTCAATGGGCAAGCATTCATAGTCAAATCGAAAAAAGCCAGGAATATCTGCAAAGTATTGGCGTTCCCCCGGTAAAGGGCTTTTCGTTTTCCAACGGTTGGAAAAAATACGAAGAGTTAAGGATTAAAAATGCTAAAGGGCAATACCTTGAGATAAAGCGCAAAACGAGAAGCGATCAGGGAAGTGTCAGGAATTGTATCCTCAAGAATGATGACTTAAGAAGTAATATTCTACCTGAAATTTGCTATAATTACTATTCAAACGCTACGCTTGAAGGCGGTATGGGTGATGACATGCAGGTCAGTTCAGCAAGGAATGCTGTTGATCTGCTTTTATACAATGTGAAGCTGGAACTTGAAAAGGGAAACGACCAGCGCGTAGAGTTATTAGTTCCTTCCGTGAGGCAGGCAACTTACAGGTGGTTTTTGAAGTGGATCGATAACAATGGCATTAAGCAGGTTGTATTGATGGCTAACCATTACAATGCATGGCGTGATAAGTTTGAAGTGCGAAGTAAAGGAGCCTTCACGAATGATATTAATTTCATGGATTATTGGGCTATTGATGACCATAAATTTCACGTCTCGGGAGGCGAGCAATGGGATGAACTGCTTAGAAACCTTCAAATGGAAGATTTGCAGATGTGGAGTTGTATTGATATGTACACCATGAAGCCCCTTGCTTATGTATTTTTAACCGAAGCCCCGACCAGTGAAGACATCATTAATTTGCTGATACAGGCAATTCAGGGTTACGGGCTTCCAAAGAAGGCTATCCTGTTCGATAACGGCAGGGTTGTAACCGCCAGCAACGTTGTGAAATTTGTAGAAGACCTGAAAAGGCATCCTGATGTATATCAGCATGAAGTACTTACCGAGGCATTTGAGCCCTGCCGCGCTTACAGTCCAACAGAAAAATCCAACATTGAGCTATTCCACTCCATACTGGAACGCGAAGCCTCTCCGTTTATTAAGAACTTTACTTCCGGCAGGAGGGAAAACGGCAGGCACTCCACCGCAAAGCTCTCACCTGAAGAGTGCGAAAACACCATTGAGGAATTGAAACAGTTCTATACAAATTATTTTGAAGGGTATTTCTTAGACCGTCCGCGTGACCTTGAAAGAAAAGGGAAGTTTATACAGTGTTCGTACAATGAACTGTTCAAAAATCACTCGCGGGAATACAAGTTTTTAAGGATTGATGACTCTACTATCCGCTCAGCTTATTGCCAAAGCAAAATTATCACCTACAATGCACAGGTAAAAATTAAGATCAACCGCGTTGAGCATGTATGGGTTGCGCAGGATTATTTCAGTTACATTTTTGACGGCAAACAGTTTTTGGCAAAATACCTTTCCAACAATTTAAGGACTCTCGACCTGTATGCTTTAACACGAATCAGCGGAGTGGATAGATACACTGGGGAGGAATTCTATTACGAAAAAGGGCAATTAGTAGTAACACTTGTGAATTTGGGCATGATGGAAAAAGACGAACGCAAGGCTTTACAGGTACGGCTCAACAAACAGAAGCGCAAAGCACTGAAAGCAGTCGAAAGCTCAATAGTGAACGCAGTGGTTGCCAAGAATCCGCTTATTGCAGGCTTAGAGGTTAATTCCAATAACGAGCTTGTAAACATCCGCAAGAAAATACAGAAACAGGCTAAGGATATTGTAGAAGGCAAGTACAATGAAGCGGCTAAGGTGATCCATATTGCCGCTGAGGATGTGATCACAGAGGCTTTCAACCCAAATCCTATGACTGACGACGAGGTATTAGAGGTAATACAGAATGCGGGAACGAAATAGACAGTGCCTCGTGAAGGCAAAGGACTTGATTCGGGTGATACTTGATGACATAGGTAAATCAGAAAGTTATACAACCGGATTAAACAAGGGTTTCATAAAGATCGATATAAAAATGCTTAACCGGACTTATGATGTGAGCTACACAATTGACAATGAACTTTTTACAGAATTAAAAAAATATCTCAAAAGGAGCTAAAATGGAAAAACTGATCAAAGAAACTAAGGGAACAAAAACAGTAGAACAGGCACTGCGCGGCGGTAAAATAGATAGCAAGCCGGAATCTGTGACCCTTGACTTAGTTACAGAGCTTTACACTGAACTTGGGAAGCTGGCTTTCAGCCTCAATAATAATAAAACTGCGGAAAAGATTCTTAAAAAGAAAATGTTTGAAACTCCCGAAGGCAAGCAGGTTAAAAAAGTTCAGGAAAAAAGCTCGTCCGATAAGAAGAGATTTCAGAAGGTACAGGATATGCTCCAGAGCCAGCTTCTTTCAGCAAGAAGGCTGAAACTGGAAGTCCCAAAAGAGATAGCTCAGTCAAAGTTGTTATCGGAGGGTAAGTAATATGAACGTTGACCTTGATGCAAAACAGTTATTCGTAATTAAACTGGCTCTCGCTCAGCTTGAGCCAGTTGACCCTGCGACCCTGAACCAGACCAGGCAATTAATTGATAGCTCAATTAACCTGTACCCGGGGGAAGCTAAGCCATTATGCTGTATCAAGTGCGAATATATAGCATCCGAGAGGGATAATACCCCTTTAGGGCATTTTCGGGTATCCTTTCCTTACTGTTCCCATCTAAGCGGCTCTGTAATGGGTCGTATGCCCATAACAGATGTAAATTATCGGCATAAGGATTGCCCATTTTACAAGGAGGCAAATAATGGCTAAGCCAGTATGGAGCGTGGTCTCCGCTATTAAGTTCAAGCTCGGCTGGAGCAATCAGAGGCTCTTCAATTTTGCCCTGCAAACATTCAAAGAGCTTGGTGACCGTGTAACTCCGGATGACATCTCCCGGGGGCGGTTATCCCGGCTTAAAGAAAAGCTCACCATTGACCAGTACAGGCAGCTTGCCAAAAGGCTGGAAATGGTAAAACAAGGAAAGGGGCTGTAACATGATTAAATATTTACTGATGTGGCTTGTGCGTGAAGGGGTTTACGAAATCCAAAGTGCGTATGACGATCAGGGTAACGAGTTGGAATCTGCCCTGCTGTTTGAGAACATCGCTGAGCTCCTGCAATTTGTAAAAGAGGTCTGTGACGAGACCCCGTTCACAATGGGAGTTGATGTATTTGCAATTCCTGTACAATTTGAAAACAATAAAATCATTGAAATTGGAAATAATATATCAGCTTCGGAAGCAGCAGACAGGCAAAGAGCCTGAGATTATTAATACCAAGATCGGCAAGGAAGGTTATTCAGAATTAAAAGCTGAAAAGAAAGACTTGCGAAAAGAATTCCCTGATGAAAAGAATGTTAAAATTTGGATCACTCCACCAACAGCAGAAAGGAAGGAATTGAAGTTATGAGCAAATCTTCAAATAAATTAAACCCACAGAAAGGGGAAAATTAAAATGTTCCATAAAAAACAGATTAAAGAAACAGTTCCGAAAGAAGTTATTGCAAAGTATTACAGCTTGGCTGAGATCAAAGAGCTAATCAAAAAGGATGCCGAGGCTCAGGGCTATAAAGCGACAAAGATTATAGGTTACCCCGGTGGCGGCGCACAGGTTGAAGCAAAGGAAATCCCGGGCTTTAATATGCCGAAATCAGTTGCCGAAACTGAAGGAGCTCTCCAAGCTGAAGGCAAGGAAGCCCCCATAATGATTTTGGGTGACGAAGCCTATAAGGCAGAAATCAATAAAAGGGATAAGGCTTTCCTCAAGAACAAAAAGAAAGCTGCAAGCAGGAAAGGCGGTAAGAAATAATGGCAGGAATAGATGATTTTGAAAATGCCTGTAAGGAATATTCTGAAGCCAATGCGAGATTAGATGAACTCAAGTCTGATATGGAGTCCGAGATCGAAGCCATCAGGTCTAAGTTTTACCGTAAAGTAAAGCAGGCTATTGATGCTGTTGTTACCAAGAACAATTCGCTGGCAATGGTAATCTTGGAAAACAAGGATTTATTTACTGAATCCAAAACCCTGATATTTCACGGAGTCCGTGGTGGGTTTATGAAGTCACAGGATACCGTTGAAATTAAGAAGCCTAAAATTACTGTACAGTTGATCAAGGATACCTTCGATAAGAAAAAGGTCGAGGAGCTTGTAAAAATCACTGAATCACCTGTAAAGACTGCTATAAAGGATTTAGAGGCTGATGAGCTGAAGCTGATAAAATGCAAGCTGATAAAAGGAAGAGATGAGGTGTATATTTCCACAGTGGATAGCGAGGTAGATAAATTCATCAACTCACTAATTGCGCAGGCAGCGGCAATAGAATAAATTGAAAGAATCATATAAATACAACCATATAAGCGGTAACGTCAGGCTGTGTAGGCTCATAGGGGGTGCTTTAGTGGCTCTGATGCTTACCGCTTATTGGTTTTGTTGTTAAACGAAAGGAAATCAATGTACAAAATAGAAATCAAATTAGGTAAGGATACACCTGTAGCAATGAAAACGGGTGTAGTTCAAGCTATACCTTTTGATAGCACAGCCCGGCAACATAAAATTAACCTGATCGGAGTAATCCGTAATCCTGACGGCTCAAAACGCCGCAGGAAAACAGCAGCAAGCAACATGCCTATAACAATAATAACTGAGAACTGATGAATCTCTTCGGAAATAATAATGCTGCGGAGATCAGGGCACGGCTTTTGAAGCTGGATGTTATGCGCACGTTTTACGACACTATTGATGGTGGCTTCTACAGTTCAAAGATTCTTTACACAACACAATTTACCTGCGAGCATTCAGTATTTGACCGGGTCAATAAATATGACTTCAAGTGCAGGGAGTGCGGCGGGATTACAGTAAACAAACAAATCATTCATAACTTAAATACAAAATTAAAATGAAAATCATTACAGCAGAATGGCTTAGATCAAAAGATGCCTGCAAAGAGGGCACTGATTGGGTAACAAAAAGAATGATGTGCGGACTTCCGGCAAATGAGTTCGCTCAAAAGCTCTATGATGGCAAGAGATACGACTGGATGAACTGGCTGTTTGTCAGGATGTTCAACAAAGAGCAATTGAAAAAATACACCTGCTATGCTATGGATTTATGGGCTGAGTATGTTGCCGAAAAATACCCGAATGACACTGACTCCAAGCCGTTGATTGAAAAAATACAGGCGGCAGTCCGGAATCCCTCCGAGAAAAATTTAGAAGCTCTTAACGAGGCAAGGAAAAATTATCGGGCTGATCGGGCTTATCGGGCTTATCGGGCTGATCGGGCTTATCGGGCTTATCGGGCTGATCGGGCTTATCTGGCTTATCTGGCTTATCGGGCTTATCTGGCTGATCTGGCTTATCGGGCTGATCGGGCTTATCGGGCTTATCTGGCTTATCGGGCAAAAATGCAAAAGAAAATGGTTGAGTTTGGATTAACTCTTATAGACTGATTTTCTCAATATAATTTTTTGGCGTTCTACTTTGTTTTTCGCTGTAACTTTAATTTGGTGACCTACAAGAAATGAAATACGATTACATCAAAATTTATTCCGATGAGATTTTACAGATTCTGAAACAGGGATGCAGGCAGATTGAAATAGCCGGAAGCATCCGCAGGAAAATGCCCGAGTGTAAGGACATTGACCTTGTTTGCATCCCTGACAGGTATTTTCTCGAAAAGATTCTGCTTGAAATGAAACGAAGCAATCCCGGTACATTCACTTCCTTTGGCAGCTTAAATAAACGGTTCAGATTCAAAGCAGTAAATATCGATGTTTATATAGCTGATGAAAAGAACTTCGGCTGGATTTATTACATGAGAACTGGCCCCGTTGATTGGAATAAGCGCACGTTAATGAGGCTGGCTAAGTTCGATGTTACCGCTCACAATGGTTACTTATTCAAAAACGGAACAATTATCAGGGTTGAAAATGAACAGACTGTATTTGATTTGCTGAAGGTGGGCTTTATCGAACCGGAGCGCAGGGTGTGAAACGAAAATTACTGCATCCCGACTTGGGTACTATTGAAGGATATATTGTTAAGCAGTCTCTTTTCTTTAGCTACATCGAATTAACAGAACCAGTTTACATCGCGACCCCGGGGGAAGCTGAGTTGTATGTTCAGGGGGAATTACTGGCATCCAAATTTTTACAATATTCAATAACTAAATGCTTTCAGATAGGAGATATTCTAAAGATACCAATATACTCAGTTACATCGCTTGAATTAGTAAAAATCTGATTAAAAATTACGGGGGTAATAAACAGTTGGAATCACTATTGGAAATAATAAAGAAGGACTACTTAACCGCTTACAAGTGGATATTTCAAAAACAGGGGAAACCCGGCATCAAGCTGTGGAAGCCGAAGGATAACAAGGCGGTATCACAGCTTATAAAGTACATGCAGGCTTACTACGGGGCAAAGAGGCTCACTACTGCGGAAATGGGCACTGCCTGCCGTCTGTGGCTTAATAAAGCCTCCACAACCGCTCCTGAATGGCTCAGGAAGGATTTTGAGCTTGCTGTATTGGTATCTCGCTTTGAAATTATAATGGAAAGCCCTGACCCAAAGAGCGAGTCATACAGGATTGCTCAATTACAAAAGGATAAATCAAAAGCCTTGAAATACAATCCCAAGAAACATGAGCTTGAGCGTCCAATGTCACAGGGAGAGGGAGCTATGCTTGCGGAAATAATTAAAACTATGAGGAAGGCTGAATGACAACCAAGCTCACGAATAGACAAATTGCAAAGGATTTAAGAAAATCAGAGGCAACAATATCATTAATTCTAACTGGAAAGTACAAGGGAAGCCCCAAACTTATCAATTTAGTTCACACTTATGCGGGGAGCAAACGTGAAGAGGTAAAACAGATATTTAGTTCCATCAAATTTTATGCGATGTGCAAGATCGTAGTGGAAAAAGGCTCCTCCCGTGATGCCCAAAATATAGGTGAAGTAAAACACTTCGCGGCATTATGCCTCATGAAGTTTGAAGAAATAAACTCTGATATTTCCGAATATGACCGGATAGCTGATTCTGAAACGAAGGATATATTGAAGTCTTTTAATGTAAGGTCAAAATTGCCGGAGGAGTTATTCTTGGATGATCGGTTTGAAGACCTCTGTAATGTTGCTTCCCGGAAGGCTGTTACAACCAAGAACCTTGCATTTTATCATGGTATCAGTTTAATGGATATATCGATGTACGCCTCTGCCTGCTTGGAAGCCTCACATACAACCAGAGTAAGAACAAAATTGATAAATCCTAACAAGTTTAAAAGTAAAAAGAAATGAAGTGCCCTGAATGTAAATCCCCGAATTCTCTCATTCGTACAATTGGCACAAAGGCTGATGCGGAGACCTTTAACCATCGTTATATTGAATGCACTGTTTGCCTGACAAGCTGGCAAAGTGCAGAATATATTATGCCTGATACAGTTGTAAAAAGGTCTGCCCACATAGATCAGGGGCACTTATTTGAAAGCATTGTAAATCGCAATAAACCCGCCGAGTTAAAAGAAAAATAACTATATTTGAGAAACATCATGAAGACAGTTGAAATAATGACGCAAAAGAAAGCATTGGTCATGATACAAAAAATTATATGGGAGCTTTTGCCTGGTATGTATTTTAAACGTGCTAACAACATATTGAGATTTAAGGTAAATCATAAAGGTAGATACGCTCAATATGAGATTCACGTGAGCACTTTGATTGATGCTTGTCGCCAACCGGAATTGGCAGCGAAGTCGGTAGAGCAACTGGGAGTAGATATTGCCCGTGAATTAACCGAAAGGATATACGATTGGGAAAAAAGGGTTGTTTTTGAGGATGGGGAATGGAAGCTAAAATGGTAATTATGTTGTCAAGGGTTGTCAGATGTCAGTAAAACGAGTCGAAATATGTCAGAACTGTAGATATAAATGGCGAAAAAGGTAGAGTTTTTGATTATCCCTTACTTACATGAACAATATTTAATATAGTATTTGCAAATAGCGTGAATAAGAGTTGGCAGTATTTTGGGGGTTTTCGCCTTTTTGCCTTTTTATGTTTTCAATTATCGTGATCAGAAGCACGAGCTTATCGGCTTCTTTGTTAAGCTTTCTTTCAACGTGTTTAATGGTGTAGGGTACTTTTAATTCGTTCATTTCGGAGTTGAATTTTTTGAAGAGCGGCTTTAAACCCTCATCCTTAACTTTGTACTCAAGCTTAACCTGCTTCACCATCAGCTCGCTATCGGCATGGAATTCCACAAAATCTATTGTCATAGATTCCTTCAGCTTTTTGAGAAGCTGAACGCCGCGAATAAGAGCCATATATTCCGCCTGGTTGTTAGTGGTTTTGCCGAGGTATTCATTCCACGTACGAACTATGGAATCCTTTTCGTCATAAACCACAATGCCTATACCGGCTTCACCCGGATTTCCGCGCGAAGCGCCGTCGGTAAATACTTTGAGCCTTGCCACCGGTTACGCGGTAATGAGCTCTTCTGCGATAAGTATCCTGCCGCATGATTCGCATGCGTAGAATTTTTCCGCCATACGAATTTCGATAGCCTTTTGCGGCGGGATCGAGCTGTAACAGCCAAGGCATGAACCTTTGCGTACTATAGCAACTGCCTCACCGTATTTTACTTTGCTGATCCTTTCGTAGTGTGCGAAATCCTCGGGATCTATATTTTTCAGGATTTCATTGCGCTCTGCAACGAGTTCCTTTTCTTCTTCACCGGTTTGCCTGGTAAGCTCTTCCAGCTCATGGTTATTTGTTTCAAGTTCTGCGTTAACTTCATCAAGCTGTCCGGCTATCAGGCTGAGTTCGTTCTCTATTTCACCTTTTCGGGCTGAGTTATCTTCCTTCGAGGCTTTTTCATTCAGATGTATCTTTTCTTTCGCGTCTTCGATCTCTTTTGCAAGCGCGTCATATTCTTTGTTCGATTTCAGCGCGCCGGAGCGGAGGCGTTCATCGTTTTTCTCGATCTTTTCGAGCAAAGTATCATTTTCGGTCTGCACGCCTTCTTCTGCCGAAATGATATCTTCAAGCTCTTTGCGAAGCTCGGCGGCGCGGTTATCATGCTCGCGCTTTTCAGATTCAAGGTCTTCTATCCTTAAAGGGATATCACCCCTCAGGCTCATAAGTTCATGAAGCTCACGGTCAACTTTGTTAAGCTTGTAAAGCCCTATTAATCTTTCTTTCATGCTCATATTATTTCGATATTAATTATTTTATTTTCTCTTCTTATATACAGTGTTCTGGTATGAACCGATTTGTTCTTTGAAGCAGGAAGCGAGAGCCTTGCGGCTGCAGGAACCAGGTCAACAAGCGCCTGTTTAATTTTCAGGTTCTTAATTTTGACGGGTATGTTTTCAGGCAGAAGCTTTTTGTTCAGCTTTGCCAGTATGCTTCCCACGGTTACAGACTTTTTCAGCTCAACAAAAACCGTACTGCCTTCCGGTGTGGTGTTTTTTACCATTACCGGGTAAACTTCACAAACAGGCTCTTCGTAGGGATGTTTACTGTAAACAGCATCAACAACATTTTCAATATCCGCTTCATCGCAGATCATTTCGAGCCTTATCTCTTCCACGATCTGGAATTCACCCTTCTTGCCAACTGCCGGCCTGCTTGAAAGGCTTCCCATAAATGTGCCTGCGCCTTTTGTGCGGAATGAGCAGAGCGAATACTTTCCGATAAAACCCGCACCGCGCGACGCCATTATGAATGTAAGCTCATCGGCATTTTTTAATGGAACAAATACAACTATTTTATATTTGCGCAGAAAATACGGAGCGGCATGCTGCACACTTTTTATATTGGCAGCGGCGAAATATTTCTTTACGGTAATTAAAGTTTTGGCTGTGCTCAAATGTAGAAATTAATTGCAAAAAAAATGTCCCGTTTTGTAATTAACGGGACACTGTGTTTATAAAACCGTGCAAACTCTTTTTAAAACCGGGCGATATGAGAAATTTTGATAAATATTTTACCATAACTCAACAAAAATACTTTGTAATAGTCTTAATTTCAATGCATAAGGAGCGCAACAAAATTCCATCATTATCCAAAACAGAACAATAACCGCAAACGGGCTGTTAAAACATATAGAAACGTTAATTAATCACCGGTATTGTGCAATTAATCACCGGTATAGTGCAATTAAGAACATAAAATAGAGTAATATAGTATGGAATTGATCAAAGAAATGCTTGAAAAATCAGAAACTATAGCCGTTATCGGCGCTAAGGATGATGAGATATCACCGGCTTATAAGGTGCCATTATACATGAGCCTGCATGGTTACAGGATCTTTGCTGTAAATCCAAAGCTCGCAGGCAAGGAGCTCTTCGGGCAGGCTGTGGCAGAAAAAGTGACCCAGCTAATTGACCCGGTAGATATGGTCAATATTTTCCGCAGACCTGAGTTCCTGGTTGAGCATGCGTTGGAGATATTGCAGATGCAGCCGCAGCCGAAATATGTATGGTTCCAGCTTGGCATATATAATGATGAAGCTGCGAAAATGCTGGAAGAGCGGGGGATTAAAGTTGTGCAGAACCGGTGCATCATGGTTGAGCATGCGAATATTTACTGAACAATTTAGAATTTTGTGGGAGTGTAAGCACTTTTAGTAAGTCATTAACTCATTTTAAGGTTGCATATTATAAGTCTGGAGATATTAATTTTGTTCTTTTTGTCTTGACACAAAAAGAACCAAAAAAGTCAAGGCTTCTTAAAAATGTCTAAAATTATTCTCGTTTCGCTGCAGGAAAAAAACTCATTCAGCCGCCGGGGCGTCTGAATTCAGACAGTTTTTCCTGCGACGCTCACTCGAATAATTTCTTCACGACATTTTTAAAATGCCGCCTAAAAAGCCAATCCAATTATACTACTTCCCAACTCAACTACTCACAAATGGGATTTTAAAAAACAACTACATTTCGCTCCTACGGAGCTCTAAATGAGTGCTGCAAAAGCTCTACAAACATAACGCTCCTACGGAGCTCTGAATCGGCGCTGCAAAAGCTCTACAAACATTTCGCTCCTACGGAGCTCTAAATTGTTGCTGCAAAAACTCTACAAACATTTCGCTCCTATGGAGCTCTGAATTGGTGGTGCAAAAGCTCTACAAACATAACGCTCCTACGGAGCTAAAGCCAATTCAAGTGACCTCTTTAGTTAATCGTCCATTACATGTTGTTCATTGCTAAACGCCTCTCCAGCTTCACTACTTATCAACTCAACCACTCACCAACTCAACTATTTACCCACTCAACTACTCACCCGCAGAAGTTTTGGGTTTGGTGCGTGAGATCACATCCGTTAATGTGAGCGTAGTTTCCTTCATGCTGAAATAATAGTCGTTTGTTTTGAAATCAACATATCTTTGCAGCAGGTGGTTTTTAATGTTCCCGTCTTTTTCAAGCGATACCAGCCATGTGCTTGGGGTAATTTCCACAACCGATGCGCCGTTGTAACTTGCTCCCAATTTAAATATTTCGGTTTCGAGGAACTCGGCCAGGTCTTCATCCTCAGTATCGCCGAGGAAATCAATGAGTATCGAAGACGAGAATTTTTCTTCCGGTGTAAGGTTTGTATCACCCGGCGACTCGTTCTCATCGTTTTGTACTTTCTGCTGGTTCTGCTGTGTTACAGGCTTTTCTTCTTTAGAGCATGAAATGAATATCACTGAAACCAGTATCAATAACGGAAGTATAAATTTCATTTTGTTTGTTCTCAAAACCGCTGATGCGGTTATTTATTAATTTTTACAAAAAACCCACGGCTATAGCCGTGGGCTGTGTTTAATAATTATAGTGCTGTATATACCAGATGTTATAATTTGACCCCTTTATTTTATCAGCTCAAGCTCTTTACCGATCTCGCCGAACAGCTCAAGTATCCTATCGAGGTGTTCCTTTTCGTGTGAGGCCATGTAGGATGTCCTTAGCATGGATAGATGCGGCGGAACGCCCGGCGGTACAAATGCATTTGTGAACACACCTGCATCGAAAAGCTTGCGCCAGAATATCAATGTTTTATCGAATACGCCGAGAACTACCGGCACAATACCCGTAATTCCCTCTATGACAGTATAACCCTGCGCTTTTAGCCCTGCTCGCATGTAATCAGCATTGCTCTTCAGCTTTTCAATTCTCCATGGTTCCTCCTGCAGAATCTCCAGTGCGGCCATTGCGGCGGCTACGGAAGCAGGTGTTGGTGAAGCGCTGAATATCAAAGCGGGGGCATGATGTTTAATATAATTTATTACCCGTTCTTTGCCGGCTACGAATCCGCCAAGCGAAGCAAAAGTTTTTGAGAACGTGCCCATTGTCATATCAACCTTATCCATGAGTCCGTAATGCGAGCCCGTTCCTCTTCCGCCAACGCCGATAACACCTACTGAATGCGCGTCATCGATGAGTATTCGAGCGCCGAATTGTTCGGCAAGCTCTACCATTCTGGGCAGGTGAACAATCTCACCGGTGGTTGAAAATACGCCGTCAGATACAATAAGTATTCCGCGGTCTTTTGGGATCTTGTTCAATACGGCTTCAAGATCGTCCATTTCGTTATGCTTGTAGCGTTTGAATTCCGCAAAGGCGCCTTTTGCCATAAGGTCTGCGGCAACTATACATGCATGGTTATCTTTATCAGAAACAACGTACTCGCCTTTCTGCACAAGTGTGGGAATAATAGCCTGCGCTGTTTGGTATCCGGTCGAGAGCAGCAGCACTGATTCCGTTCCGAAGAACTCTGCCATGCGTTTTTCAAGCTCAATGTGCAGGTCAAGCGTACCCGTTAAGTAGCGGGAGCCGCTGCAGCCTGTACCGTATTTTTCAATGGCTTTTATAGCCGCTTCTTTAACTCTGGGATGAGCAGTCAAGCCAAGGTAGTTATTTGACCCGGCCATGATCATTTTTTTGCCCTCTATCTGGACTACGGGGCCTTCATTCTCTTCAATGGGTCTGAAATAGGGGTAAAGTCCTGATTTTTTGACTTCATCAGCCCTGGTGAAATCATAACACTTTTGAAATAGATCTGCCACTTAAAGCGCTCCTTCCTGTGTAGGAAATGCCATATAAATTGTATTTTCGGTATTTAATGAATATGTTTGAGAGCAAATTTACTTTATTTATGAAATTATAACAAGGAAATTAACTTTCTTTGGATATACAAATGTAACTCGAATCGCCTGATTCGAGATTGCTTGATGATTCGGAATTATGATATTGCAGTATAT
>JACSRQ010000080.1 GCA_014879675.1 Ignavibacteria bacterium | reverse complement strand
ACCGAGATCTACACTCTCTCCGTCGTCGGCAGCGTCAGATGTGTATAAGAGACAGCCAATCATCATAACTACAAGTCTTTTTTAATACCCTAAAAACGGGAGTTTAGAAAGCCATATGCCGATTCCGTTATATTTTTTACTATCTATAAATCAGCAGGTAAGCTATATTTGGAAATATATTTATGTTTGAACATAATTCTGTTAAGTACTGATCTATAATTGGACAGCGGATTTCCAAATACAGCTTTTGTTATCTTCAGCACCGGCGCTTTTGGCGGCGCTGAAAAAAGATTCCTGAATCTAAGCTCATTTCTGAGCCAAAAACATCCGCATAATATCCGCCTCTTCATAAATCCACTGATGGAAAGCCACATCCGGCGGATCTTTCCGGCTCAAACATTTGACTATATCGATGTAATCGGGAAAACAAGCGAAAGGGCAAACGAAACAACTGACTCTTCCGGACCGGTGCAATATAACGATAATTCTCCCGATCCGCTTATTCTGAATGAACAGGTTTCTCTTGCCAGGAAATACTATTGGTATTTCAAAAACAAATTCAAGCAGAAGAAATTATTCTATAGCATAGACGCATTAGTAAAAAAGTATAATGTAAAAGTGTTAATCGGCATCTTTGCTGGCGGGCCGCCATTGGTTTTTTATTTTGAACAGCCTTCAAGGCCCGCTGTTATCTTTTCTGATATGGATAGCTGGTTCACCGATGTGTTGACCGATACCGAAAAGCTCTGGTACAGGAAATATTACTCATTCAACAGTATTTTGGAAAAGGCTGATGCAGTGGATTTCCTCAGTCCATACATTGCCGAGGGAGTAAAAAAGCGCGGAGTTAAAATAAGCGAAGATAAAATTAATATCGCTCCATCTTCATTCATAGATTATTCAAAGTGTTTACCGGGCAGTAAAGAGAGTTTTGAGTTTGCGTTTGCAGCAAGGCTGGAACCGGATAAAAATCCGATGCTTTACCTTGAAGCAGCGTTGATCATTCTGAAGAAGTACCCTGACGTTAAATTTCATATTCTCGGCGAAGGCAGCCTGGTGAGCGCGGTAAACGAGTTTATTTCATCTAACGGCCCGAAGGAGCAAATCAACTTTACGTTCCACAAAAATCCGCCGGAAATTTTCTCTGGCACTTCTGTATTTGTTTCGCTGCAATCGGGAACAAACTACCCATCGCAAAGTGTGATAGAAGCAATGGCATGCGGCAATGCAGTTATAGCAAGCAATACCGGCGATACCGGCCTTTTGATAAACAGCTCAAACGGAGTACTGGTTGAGCTTTCGGTCAATTCGGTTGTTTCGGCAATGGAAAAACTCATTACAGATCGCAGCTTAACAAAAAAGCTTGGCGATGCGGGCAGGGATTTTGTTTTACAGAACCATACCATTGAAAAAGTCTCCGCCTACTACACAGGGCTCATCAAGAAGGTGTATTCAGAACATAACCGCTCACAGGGCTGATGGCAAAACAAACAGCGATCATTTTAGTAATGTTCCGCCAGAAGCATAACCTGGAATTGCTTTACAATTCACTATACAGGCAAACCTACAAAGATTTCAAAATTTATTTCGTGGATAACAATCCCGATGCAATAGATAGGGATCACTCCGCAGAGCTGAACCGCAATCTAGGCATGGATATAGAATACATCATTGCCGGGCAGAACTCAGGCTTTGCCGGCGGCAATAATCTCGGTGCAGAAAAGGCCATGAAAGATGGATTTAAATATATCCTATTCCTTAATAATGATACCGAGCTTGAAGAAAACTGCCTTCTGGAATTAGTGAATGCCGTTGAGGCCTCGCCGGAAACAGCAGCATCTTCACCTCTAATTCTGTATTACACCGCTGATAAAAAGGATCCGGTAATACAGGAATACGGCGTTAAAGCAGATTTTGATACGTACAGTATTACAAAATACTTTGAAGGCAAAAAACTTGCCGAATCTGAAAGGGATATACCATCAAGCATGAAAGTGGATATGGTAAGCGGGGCGGCCATGCTTGTAAGATCAGAAGCGCTGAAAAAAACAGGCTTATGGGAAGAAGCATATTTCGCCTATGGCGATGAGATCGATCTGGCTGCACGATTGAAAAAAGCAGGCTTCACATCAATAGTTACCAAAAAGGCTGTGCTGTGGCATAACCACAAATGGGTGAAGGAGAACAAGCAGGGATTTTACTTCGAGTATTACCTTATCCAGCGCAATAAATATCTGTACTTCCGAAAACACAAATTTTATCTTAACATGTTTATCTCATATCTTACGGATATTTTAAAATTCCCTGTTAGATTGCTTTGGTTTATGCGCGTTTGCGATCTCAAGCTCGGGTATTACTATCTCAAAGGCACTTATGCCGGATTGTTTGGCCACTCGGGCAGGCCGAACCTCAGTTTTATGAAATGAAATTATATAAGATCATAACAAAATTCAGAACAAGTTTATGAACCAATCTTCAAAACCGTTTTTGTTTCCAAAGCTTCTTGGCGCGGGAGAATTTACGCTTAAACCTGAAAAGCTTACCGCCGTACAGGTATCTGTATTTATTGCAGCGGTTATTATATCCATTGCTGCGAAGATATATCTCATTCCATACAACATGATGGATATGGGTGACTCTGCCACACGGGTTTGGAATGCTTTATGGTGGGCACAAAATCCGTTTTTTATCATGCCTGAATCAGGCCACCCATTGTGGTTTTACTTTATGGGACCTATAATCAAAATGACGGGTGAAATATACCTTACCCCTGCCATTGCGATGATAGCAGTAATGACAATCGGATGCATTTATATCTTTAAGCTCTCTTTAATACTTACCGATTTCAAAACCGCTATGCTCTCGTTTATTATAGTAACTCTGAACCCCGTGATATTCCGTTTGAACTTTGAACCCTATGCGCAGCAAACTTTTCTTGCGGCTGTTTGTATTATGGTTTATTACCTGGTCAAAGCGCACTATACTGAAAAAAGCGTAATGTATTTTGTTATCGCCGGTTTCTTTTCTTTTATTGCACTGGCTTCCAGGCCGGAAGCAATTTTTGTGCTCCTTCCCTTTTGTTTACTTGTTTTTCTTACCCGCCGCAAGGGCGCAGGCTACTATATCATTCTAACACTGTTGTTTCAGGTTTTGTGGATAGTTATAAGTTACCAGGCGTACGGCGAACCGTTCAAAACTATTAACTCCGCG
Organism: Ignavibacteria bacterium; assembly: GCA_014879675.1. Taxonomy (GTDB): domain Bacteria; phylum Bacteroidota; class Ignavibacteria; order Tepidaquicellales; family OLB5; genus OLB5. The sequence goes on along the minus strand of JACSRQ010000080.1, from coordinate 32,663 downwards.
GATCAATACACTGATTCAATAAATATACATGGTCTGAATGCCGCCCTCAGGCTAAAAGGATTTTTCCTCCCGTTCTACTTCCTTGTATTCGGGCTTACGGTGATTTTGTTCTGGTATTTCATTAAAGGGCTCATATATTTTTATAAGCAGCGTCCTAAACTGCTTCTCATAACGCTGTTGATACCAATTTTGGCTCCTTCGCTTATAAATGGTGCCGCGGGTGCAAAATCAACCATATACCATACTACACACTATATATACCTGGTGTTCTTTTTTGCGCCGGTGTTTGCCGCAGCCGGGCTTAATTTGCAGCTTTCAAAAATTCGCTCCGGTATGCTGCAAACCGCGATCGCTGCAGTGGTTATTGCTTCGTGTGTACCGCTTTCTTATGTTAAAGAAATGGTGCCCGAAAAATACAACAAACTTTTCCCGAAAGTAATTGAGTTTATTGTTACAGCCGATGAGCCGGATGAAACCGCAAAGCTTCTCAGCTTCATTGATAACAACATCCGTAAGTATCCATCGCTCATTTTTGATGCGGATGATAACGCCTCGAGTATTCTGTACGTACCATACCGCACCAGGCTTGCTCCGCCCGAAAAAATTCTTATCAGCAGCTACAACGTGCCGGTTGATAAAGAGGGGTTGACGGCTGAAGTAAAAACTTTCATGAAACGGAATCCCTCGGGGATCATAATGTTCAGGAAAAATCCCACACTAATGAACACGATCTTTACTGAGCTTACCGCACCACGCGCTTATGTCCGCAATGACATGAAGAAAGCCATGGAAACAGATAAATGGATAGTCTTCGTTTATGAACCGGTACATGAAATTAAATAACAAGTATAGAGCAAAGTATAGTTGGCGGCTAAAGACCAGGTTATTATAAACACGGCTACCGGAGAAACGCTGCGTTTTACCGAAACCGCGGCTATGACAGGCGGCAAGCTCATGAAGTTTCATCTCACGCTTGCGCCGGGAAGCGCCGTGCCGATGAAACATCATCATACCGAACAGGATGAGGTTTTTGAAGTACAAACAGGCTGCGTAAATGTAGAAGTTGGAAAACAAACAATAGTTATCAGGCCCGGCCAGAAGGCTGTAATGCCAAAAGGAATTGCGCACAGGTGGTGGAACAATTCCGAAACAACTTCGACACTTCTTGTAAGCTTTATGCCTGCCGCCAATACTGAAGATTTTTTTGTGGAAATGTTCGCCCTCGCAACAGCAGGCAAAACAAAACCAAACGGAGCTCCCACATTCCTGCAGGCAGCGCGTATGTGCGGAAAGTATAATATATATCATCCCGGGATCCCGGTTTTTTTGCAAAAAATGGTTTCAATGATATTTAATCTGTTTATTTGATAGCTGCTTTCTTACGGGAAACCATTAAAATTCAGCATTTTGCTTTTAAACATTAGGAACATTATTAAAAGAGAACGACTATAAGCATATAATACTAAGAAACTTTCCGGTTGCTAATCTAAATTTATCCCGTTGAAAAAACCGCAAATTCATATCAGCACAATTTCCATGCTTTCGGTTCTTGCCGCTGTAATTCTTACTTCAATTCTCGCATTTATAATAATAGATAAACCCGTCGAAGTGGATAACTTCGTGGGGGCGGGATCAATGAATCCATACCCCGATGGGCTTGACTGGCTGCGGAGGCTGCTGATATATCCCGGGTTGATCCTTTCCGTTTTTTCGGTTTTGATCTTCATAAAATCTGCCATAGGAAAAAAAGCAGCTGCTTCCGATAAGATACTTAACTACACAATATTACTTCTAACTTTTTGCCTTGGATGGGTTTGTATTCCATACTGGGCAAACGGGCTTCAGCATGTTTTCTGGTCGGGAACATCTTCGATGTATGATCCGAAATCATTGCTGCCCCACAATGATATTTCTTTTGTGTGGAATTCCGGAGTAATGCTTTTTTACCTGCTGGCATTTTTTCTTATTATCATTCCCATTATATTGGCAATACTTGATATGCGGAAAAATGGTATCAGCAGAAAGTATCTTTATGCCGCAATGTTTTACCTGCTGATCTTCGCTGCACTCCGGTTTGCTCCAAATTATATGTATTGGTTCCTTGATTGATACTAAGGGTCATTACTCACCTTAATTGATCCTGTAGAGACTCAATTGTTTCTGTTGAGGCGACCCGCCTGACAAACCAAAGGCATGGGCGGGTCGTCTCAAAGTTAACGCATTCCTGCAAGTTATGAGACGATGCAGCGCATCGTCTCTACAAATCAGACCATGAATTTATATTGGGTCCTCATTCCCAAACTCCGGTTTTGGAATAATATTAATCGGTGGGTCGCATAATAATAGCTCCCCTCCTTTGAGACTGCGCCAGCAGTCGTAAGGAGGGGAAAGCATCAGTTGACGCCAGTCAACTGATGCTGGGGTGGTTTAGTACTCTTGAAGCATCTGAATAGTTGAGTATGTAAGCAGTTCAGTAGTAAGTGGTTGAGTAGGCTATTTGGTGAGTAGTTCATTCCTCTCTACTCATTCCCATACTCCAGTTTAGGAATGCAAAACCCCGAACATTAAACAACAGTGAATTTCTTCTCTGCCAGTGTTTCGCCATTGATGACTATTCCCAGTGTATGGCCACCTTTAAAATGTTTTCTTGTGGTCAGATCCTTCAGTGAATGTTTACGATTGAATCCGTATTTTTTCCCTTTCTCAAAATTTCCTTCGGTTATTTTGAATATTTTCCTGCTCACTTTGCCTGTTGATGTAAGGAAATCAATAGTGTACTCGATCCTTACATTGCCATTACCCGGATCGACGGGCAGCATTTGAAACATGAATTCAAACTTTTGACCTAGCTTTATTTTCTCTGCGCTAAGCTTCAGCGATCTCACTTTTATTCCCTCGGCTCCGTGCCAACCAAACAGCTTCAAGGCGGTTTTGTTTCCCTTCTTCAGCAGGCCGCGCATTCCGTGTTTAACTATCCAATTAGTGTTTTTATTCTTCCCATACCACTTCGCCGCTGTCTTAAGTGCAATATCCGGATTATCTTTTGAAATATCGTTCAGGTTATTGGCAACACTTTTTCTTACGTATTCCGATTCATCGTTTTTCAGAACTTCCAGTATCTTTAACACCGGTGCGGGATCCTTTTTGAACTCCGGCAGTGCGATTGCCCATGGCAGCCTTGGGCGTGAGCCTTCGCTGGCAAGCCTGCGCACGTGGTGATTCTTATGTCCTGCCCATTTGAGCATTTGAGGCATCAGAATTGCGGGATATTTAATTATGAACGGCCTCACGGCAAATTCGCTGCTGCCGTATTGTGTGAATAGTTCAAGTGCCTTTACAGATAGCTTCGGGTTATCAAGTCCATATACTTCAACATAGTCCGGAAATGTCATAGATAGAAATCCGCTGAATTTTTTAACTGCCTTTATTAATACGGAAATATTCTTTTCATATCCGCCGGGAAGTGATTTATGAAGACAAATAGAGATGTGGCGCATTCTTTGCTTCAGTTCTTTCTGTTCCCATTCGTTATCAAACACAAGAGTGAGGAATTTCTTTTTGCTGAATGCGGTTTCAAGCTCCGCAAAAACATCTGCGAATCTTGCCAGGTAAGCTTTACTATACATATTTTTAAGCGGTTCTGCCATATCGGTACTTTCTATTTAGAGTTATTGAAATCTGCGTAAATTAGTATCTTACAATTGAGCAACCTCATTATTAACTTTGCAGAATCGTAAAATTAAAGTTTAATTCTGAGATATTTAATGAAAAAAATTCCGCTAATATTGATGGCATTATTTCTGATCTCCTCTCCGCTGAGATCAGCTGAAGATTCATGTAAGATCGGCATATACTTTAATTCTCTTACTGATTTCAATATCAGCGACCAGAGCTTTTCGGCAGACTTCTGGATGTGGGTCAATTATTCAGATGACAGCCTGCAGTTCAATGATGCGCTTGAGGTAACGAACTCCAAGTCCTCCTCTTTTTCAAATTATTCCCAAATGAAAAAGGAAGGCGTTAATTGGGTTATGATGAAATTCAATTCCGTAGTTTTTAAGGAGTGGGATGTATCGGCATTTCCTTTCGATAAGCAGAAACTCACGCTCCATATTGATCACACTATTTATGACACAAAGAAGCTGGCGTTTGTTTCGGATATTGGCAACTCCGCTATCGATTCTAACCTTGTTCTCAGCAACTGGAAAATTGATTCACTGGCATTTTACGTAAATAACCAAACTTATAATACAACATTCGGTGACCCGGTCATAAAAGGCACAAGTACATACCCTTCTGTTACCGCTGATATTTATCTTACCCGCGAAAATTCATGGAACACCCTGTTCAAAATGCTGACCGGCGTTTATGTTGCCTTTTCGATCGTGCTGCTTGCATTCTTCGTAAAGCCATCTGACAGGCTCGGGCTTTGTGTAGGCGGATTATTTGCAGCGGTTGGAAACAAATACATTGTCGAATCAGCCGTACCTTCAACTGTATCAAATACGCTTTTTGATAATATCCACAACATTACATTTATTGCAATATTTGTAGTTCTTGTGGTTGCTGTTATTTCATTTAAGTGGAATGAAACCGAAAAACCCGTGTATATCGAAAAAGCGAAGAAGCTTGATAGGCTCAGCTTTTATTCTGTAGTTGCAGTTTACACTCTTTTAAATGTGTTTTTAATAATGAGAGCAGCAAGTTAATAAATATTTATATTATTATGTCACAAAACGGTCCGGATAAAAATACCATTTACCCGCTTGCGGGATACGAGAGGCTTTGTTTTCTGAAAAACATTATAGAAAATCCGAACATTGTTGTTGGAGATTATACCTACTACGATGATTTTGAAGATGTTCACAACTTTGAAAAGAATGTTAAGTATCATTTTGATTTTACCGGTGATAAGCTTATCATCGGTAAATTTTGCATGATCGCTTCGGATGTTAAGTTCATAATGAACGGCGCAAACCATCTTAACGATTCAATCTCTGCATATCCATTCGCAATTTTCGGCAATGGCTGGGAGGGTGCCATGGAGGGACGCAGCTATCCAAATAAAGGCGACCTGGTAATTGGTAATGATGTCTGGATAGGTTATAATGCAACTCTTATGGCGGGTATCACAGTTCACGATGGCGCTATTATTGCGGCCAACTCCACCGTTACCAAAGATGTTGAGCCGTATGCAATTGTTGGCGGGAATCCCGCAGCAGTGATTCGCAAAAGGTTTTCGGTTGAGAAGATACGCGAACTGCTTGCTATTAAGTGGTGGGATTGGGACATAGAAAATATTACACGGAATGTTCACAACCTGACAGGGAATGATATTTCAAAGCTGAAATAAGTCTAATCTGTTTTCCTTACTTACCAAAAAAAGTCTTCATTTCATGGGTTAGTCGCTGAATATCAACTCTTTCGATGGGGTGTTCTGTTTTGGGTAGCACTAACAGGGATCCATTTTCTATCGCCCGGTAGGCTGCTATTGTTTCTTCAAGGCTCACCATTTTATCCCTATCGCCAATGCTTACAAGTACTTCATTATTCACCTTTGCAAGCATTTCATTATTTAGCGGGTTTTTATCACCAAGACGTTTCACCATTTCACGGGTCATCCCAAGCAATGATTCCCACTTGCTGCTGCCATGCCTTGCGGCAAGCTCTTCGGCAAATGCCGGTACTTTCTGCTTGATCTTGCCCGCATCCAGCATCTTCGCTTCGCGTGCGGCGATCTCTACGTTCCATTCAAATTTGGTTGCAAGCGTGAATATACGGCCGGCGTTTATCAATCCGGCAGCCGAGGCATACAGGGCCGCATACCCGCCCATACTGTAACCGAATATATCCGTACCATCCAGTCCGTTTGCGCGCATGAAAACCGAAATATCCTGCGCAAATGTTTCTATTGTAAATTGAGTTTCGGGAAGTGGATTTGCGCCATGCCCCGTGAAATCAAAAGTAAATACTTCATACTTTTGAGAAAGTATTTCCGAAATTTCCGCAAACTGGCTTTTCGAGCCAAGCGCGCCGTGCAGCAATAAAATTGGTTTCATATAAAATCACTTATGTAACAGCTATTTAACTGATCTTGGATCCATACAGTGGAAACACTAGGGAAGAAAAAACAAGCGGATCTATCTGAGCAGTTTTGAATAGATCTCTTTCAGCTTCAGATAGTTCTTATCCCAGTCGGCTCTATCGGCCGCAATAACCGAGTTTTTTTCACCATGAGCCCTCACAAGCTCCGGCGACCGGTAGTATTTTTCCATAGCTTCGGCAAGCGCAGCGGAGTTACCTCTTGCTGTCATTATGCCGTTTTCAGCCGTTACCCACTCTTTAATAGCCGGTACATCCGTAACTATCAGCCCCGGACCGCATGCCATTGCCTCTAACAGCGAGAGCGATGTGCCATCACTCAGCGAAGGGGAAACATATACATCCGATGCGTTCAATAACAAGGGCAGATCTTTATTAGGAACCCTGCCAAGTATTCGGATCTTTTCATCCAGCCCTTTTTCGGTAATGTAGCGTAATGCTTCGGTTTTACCAGAGCCTTCAGAGAGCATTAACATCTCAATATCATTTTTGCCTTGGGAAAATTTCGCGAAAGCCTCGAGCAGATAACTTACACCGTAAACGGGTTCAAAATGCCTGTTGAAGATGATTATAAACTTATCCGGGTCTAGATTCAGCTGCTTCCGTGCCTCGGACTTATCCTTCCTGCTGAATAGACTAAGGTCTATTCCCCAGGGAAAAACCGTAATGTCATCAGCTGGTTTGCCGTAATCTGAAATGATCTTCTGTTTCACAAACTCTGCATCGCACTGTATATGATCACAGGTTTTTATCACTTTTCCTACAAGCTTTTTTTTGAAAAAGCTCTTATCCGGTTCTATCAGTATATCAGAGCCCCATGGCATTGATAAGTGCGGATGAAATCCCGAGCCCGCCGCCAAAATACCCACCTGCCATACATACCCGCTGTGGATAAGATCGGGTTTGAATTCATTTAATACTCTCCGAAAATGTCCGCGCTCGCTTGCAATTGGCAGGGATCGGAATGCCGGCTTCTTCGAAATTATCTGCAGATGATCAAGTTTGTCGATCTCATCTATTATCTCGCCGGATGCGTAGTGCAGGAACAAGACCTCGTAGTCTTCCACCAGCTTTTTAAGGAACCGGTAATCATGTATGCCGCCATTAGAGCTTACGTAAAGTACCTTCAACGGTCATCCTCCTGCTGAGAAGTATATGTAGAGAAATATCTATTCCCGGCCTTCATAGAATTCCTTTATTTTTCCCGTAATGAACTTCACTCCTTCATCCGGAAGCTCGTAATATAAAGGCATTCTTAACAGCTTATCGGTGTAATTATCAGAGTTTACCAGTACCCTGCCATCATGTTTACCTTCGAAGAAAGGCGACTTATGCAGGCTCAAATAATGGAATGTCGGTAGGATGTCCGCTTCTTTCATAAACGTGATCAGCTCCTGCCTTTCCTGCTGGCTGCGGCAAAGAACATAAAACATGTGTCCGTTATTGGTTGCGTAATCGGGTATTTCGGGAAGCTGAATAAATCCTTTTTCTGCCACACCCTTCAAGCCTTCATAATACTGCTCCCACAGCGATATTCTGCGCTTCTGAATTTTGTCAAGATTCTCAAGCTGCGCATAGAGGAACGCCGCAATTATTTCCGAAGGCAGAAATGATGAACCTATATCAACCCAGTTATACTTATCAACTTCGCCCCTGAAAAATGCTGAACGGTTGGTACCTTTTTCACGTATAATTTCTGCGCGTTTTATGAACTGCTCATCATTTATTACAAGCATTCCGCCTTCACCCGAAATAACATTTTTGGTTTCGTGGAAGCTGAATGCGGCAAGGCTTCCGAATGAACCAAGCGGCTTGCCTTTGTAATATGAATCAACCGAGTGCGCCGCGTCTTCAACAACATGCAGCTTATGGCGTGAGGCAATATCCATGATGGCATCCATATCGCAGGCTATGCCTGCATAGTGCACAAGCACTATAGCCTTGGTTGCGGGAGTTATAAGGCTTTCTATCAATTCAGGATCAATATTGGGGTCACCTTTTCCGCTATCGGCAAAAACGATCTTGGCGCCCCTTAACGCGAACGCATTGGCTGTTGATACAAAGGTAAACGAAGGGATTATAACTTCATCCCCCGGCTTGAAATCAAGAAGTATGGCACTCATTTCAAGTGCATCGCTGCATGAAGTTGTGAGCATAACTTTTCTGAATCCGAACCGCTCTTCAAAAAAGCGGTGGCACAGCTTCGTGAAGCTGCCGTCTCCTGAGATCTTGCCCGAGGCGACCGCCTGGACAATATACTCTATCTCCTTACCTGTTAAAAACGGTTTATTGAACGGGTACTTCATTGTTTCGTGCTCCCTTCTCTCCAGCCCCAAATGTAATAAGGTGCATCCGGACCCGTATTAAACAGCAGGTCCAGCACGCTCACGGAATGTTCAAATGGTGGATGCAGCTGTGGATACTCCGGGTAACCTGTGTAATCTTTAAATTTTATTTCTATTCCGTTTTTCAAAAATTCATTCTCATCTATATAACTTTGTGCCGATGGACCCGAAACATATTCCTCCGCACCGCATTTCTTAAGCAGGTCTATAAGCCTCTCAAGGCGTTTGCCTTCGGGATTATATGTATCCGAACAAACAAACTCGGTTTCGACCTTCAGGAAGTCTTTGGCAATTGATTTGATAATATAATGGTTCAGCTCAGATAGATACTCCCATTTCTTATCCATGTAAACATCTGCGAAAAAATCCCTGTACATTTTAAAATACGGTGTCTTCAAATAGAACTGTTCAATACTTTTAAAATGTTTCCGGCCCCAGGGACCGGGCTGTATCTTAACTTCTTTTATAAGCCTGTTGAGCTCTGTGCCTACCGGCACCGAGAGCCAGTGTGTGCCTCCTTCAATTTTAATCTTATTACGGTTCCGCCAGTCGTTTTTGGTGAACTGAACGTCATCATAAAACACAAATGTATCGCAGTCATTTATGATGTCAAAATAGCCCTTCCAGGGGATATAATTTGATTGTATTATGGCGACTTTTTTTTTCAATTCGGCTATAAAATATTATACTAAGGTAAGCTTTTTTTTCAAGATTTTCATAGGATTACCTATAGCAGATTTGCCTGACTGAATATCTGATGTAACAATAGTCCCAATTCCAATTCTGCAATTCTTTCCAATCCTTGCTCCATTACTTATTGAAACGCCGGTTCCAATAAAAGAGCCTGCCCCGATTTGTACATTCCCGGATGTTGTTACACCGGGAGAAATGTAAGAACAATCACCTACAATATTGTTGTGCGAAATTACTACAGAATTGTTTAATAGGGAACCTTTTTCAATAATTACATCCTTATCAACATTACACATAGGATAAATGATTACTCCTTCTTCAATTATAGCTGACTTGCTAACAAACGAAGTTCTATGTACAAAAGAGGGGATCTTTCTCTTCAAATCCTTAAGTGAATCAAGAACTTCTGATTTTTTCTTCAATTGTTTATAACCTAAACAAACATAAAACTCAAGTTTGGCATGCTGTTCCTCTTCATATTGCGAGAACTTAAAGCTGTTTGGTTTTTTTTGCTTAAAACTATTATCATCAAAATAATAAAATGTAATTTTTTGCTTTAGTTGTTGTACTAACAGCTTTTCTATCTGCATTCCCAATTCCCCGTAGCCAATCAATGCTATTTTCCTATTTTGCATAGTTATATATATTAGATCAATTCATTATATTTCAGAGCTTCTTCATCTGTTGTTCTCGCTATACAGCCTGTCAACCGGCTTCAGGAAAGAATTTTCAAAAGAACTCAGGAAAAGCAATACCAGTATAAGCACAAATGGTATAATTGTGATATAATTTCGTATCTCTTCAATGCTGAAGTTGATCATTACAGATATCACATAGGGAATAATTACAAGGTTAATGTAGAGCAGCGGCCCGCGGAAACGCCTCCATGCACCGGATAGAAATAGAAATAGCACAAGAAAATGCAATCCCCCGAAATTAAAAAGCAGGTCCCTTATAATTATATGCAGCGGCAAAAAGCTAAAGAGGCTAAGATTCCTTGGCAGGTTATAAATTACAAAATAACCCTCAGTGCTGGGAAAATATGCATCCATGATCTTGTATATTGCAACATACATCACGCTCATGGCGACTATATAAATTATGGTTTTAAACTTAAACAGCTTCCGGTAATTATACAGCAGAAATGCCGGTATCAGATACCCAACTGACGGGTGATTTAATACGCCAAGGAAAAAGACTACAAGCAGCCAATTATATTTTTCAGAAACGATGCTGTAGAACCCAAGAATTATAATGAGCAGGATGCTGAAATCCATATAAAAAAACTGACCGTTCATAATTACAAAATTCCATATCATTGGGTAGATGATTATGGCCGCAAGCCAGCAGTTCATTGCCTTACCTTTAAAATACTGCCCAAGCAGCAGGTAAAATGAAAAAAGGATCATGTAGCACAACGTGATCGTAATGAGGAAGAAGATCGCCTTATCGGGTATAGTTTTGACCACGAAAATTACAGCCTGCACTGCTTTGAATATTAGCGGAATAAGTATCCTGAACTGAATAGGCTTGATCGCGCTGCCATCCAGTACTGCATAAATCGCGCCGCTGGAAGTTGGCGAGAAAAAATCAGCTCGCGATATAAATTTATGATAATACAAATAACAAAGCGTAAGCGATATCATGAAATAATACAAATGAATGAGTATCGAGGGATAGTCATCATTCGGATATTTCTTATTAAGGTATTTTATCAATTTAAATACGGTTTAATTATTGTATTCCTATTAGTTCTTCAATTCTCAGCGTTTCCTGCCTGCAACACAATGCTGCGCGCCAAGGGGAAGCCATCCCAATCCTTTTTCAATGCCCCTGAACATGCCGGATTTGAATGGAAAAAAAACAATATATTTATCTTCTGCTATTTCCAGATTTGCTCCTTTAAAAAGCGATTTCAGCTTTGAGTGAGTAAGCAACACAGCATCCCTATCGAACTCGCACCTTGCAACAGCAATACGCGTGAGCGGATTTATCGGATTATGCTCAAACACCGCGGCTATTCCGCCCGGCCCGAGAACACGGTTCATCTCACGCGAAAAGTTTTCCCACAATGCAGGCGGTACGTGATGCATTACATTTATGGCGAAACACAGATCAAAACTGTTATCTTCAAATGGCAGATTCTCGCCGTCGTATTTGCGGTAATCCACTTCGGGATTATTAACCTTTGCCTTCTGCACAACGCCATCTTCAACATCCACTCCGTAAAGCTGTCCGATGCTGCTTTTGAGGAATCTATCCACCAGTCCAACCCCACTGCCAATATCAAGTGCTTTGATCTTTTCGGTGGGACCAATATATCTGCGCGCAATATCCAGAAGCATATCAGCTTTGATCTCAATAAAAAAATCAACATCCTGCCCGATGAATCCGATTGAATCCTCAATTTCCGCGCGGTAGGTTTCAACGTAGTCATCGAAGCTTACATCGCTCTTTACGGCTAACTCTTTTTTACTTTCTTTTTCTTTATCCTGAAGCAAATATTCTACTCCGTCTTCTTTCCGGGCATAAGCCCAAACCATTTAAAGGTGCTTAAATATATTATGAATAATGAAGTGATCATCGGTATAAGCTCTGTATAAACCCGCACTTCGGTGATATAAGTTATGTATATGCCGAAAATATAATACGGTATTATTGCCAGGTTCATATATATCATCCTGCGGTTTGGAAATTTTTTCCATGCACCGGTTACGAACAGCAGGATAACAAAAACATACAGCCCGCCAAAGTTCAGCAGTAAATTCCGGAGCAGCGTTTTGTTGCTGGTAAGATTCTCTACAATACGGATGTTTTCGTAGTAACCAATCTCAAACGGGTCGCCCGGGTTGTTCCTGAATATATACCCCAGCAGCAGCTTATAACCTATGAAGAGTACCGAGATAATGGCTGTCCGGATTAATATCTTCCGGGTGAAGAACTCACGGTAGTTGAACAGGGCATATGAAAATATCAGGTAACCTATGGTTTCTTTGTTCACCAGTCCTATGATAAATATAAGCAAAAACATCCCGAAATTCTGCCGCGCTATAAAATACAATCCCGCAGTGGTTAACAGTATGGTGGTGAAATCGTAATACTGGAATGAACCGTTGAGCAGAATATAATTCCACAGCATCGTGTACAATATAACCGGCGCAAGCCAAAGCAGAATTTTACGGCCGCCAAAATAAGCCCACAGCAATTTATAAAAAACTGTAACTGTGAGAAAAACTACAATAACATTATAAGCATTGTACAGATATTTGCCGTATATAGCAGACAGCGGCTTGAAAAAACTGAACAGCAGCGGCATCAACAGGCGAAACTGGTATGGCTTAGATGTTTCGAATGTGCCAACGGCATTCAGGCTGTTCGGCGCGTTCCAATCAACGGGGGCAACAATTTTGCGGTGATACAAGTAACAGAATACCAGCGAAAGCCCGAAATACATGAACAGGTGCGGCCAGGGAATCTTGTTGTGTTCCCCCCTGTAATACTCGCCGTGCATATCAAACTTTTGCGGCTGGAATTCTATGTATTGATTATAGTTCAATTCTGTTTTTTTGCGATTACTTCAGAACACTCGGATTTTTACGGATTATAGTAAAGCGGAACGCACCAGTGATTCCCCGCGACCCAATCACTGTTTGTCAGCTCCACATCATGCTTAAGTATCCTGTGGCACTGTTCCTCATAAACTTTGCCTGTAGATTTTTCTATGGGATCAAATACTATATACTTGTAATAACCGGATATCATTCCATCGGGAAGCTTGAGACGGTTACTGTAAATCGAGTCAAACTTTTTGGCGTGATCGTTCTTGAAATCAATGATCTCCTTTAGCCTGTCGGTTTCGATTGCGCCAATTGCCGCCTGGAACTCGGTTATCCTGTAATTCAATCCATGCACAGCGTAATCAAACTTTCCGTAGTTGCGGAATTTCTTCGCATGCTCTATAACCTCTTTGTGTTTCGATACAAGCATTCCGCCTTCGCCGGTGGTGATGGTTTTGGTCGCGTAGAATGAATAAAATCCCGCATCGCCCCACTCGCCCGGATTCTTACCGTTCCACGATGCGCCATGTGAATGCGCGCAGTCTTCAAGCAGCACGATATTATGCTCTTTGCAATAAGCAGCAATTTTATCTATCTCAAACGCCAAGTGCCCGCCGATATGCACAACCCAAATAGCAGCGGGTTTGTATTTTTCAGCCTTGGTTACCATATCATTATAGCTCATGCAGAGGTCGAACCTGTTGCAGTCAACAAACTGCACTTCGGCGCCCGCCTGCAGCGTTGCCAGCGGAGTTGCCATAAATGTGTTTGAGGGACAAAGCACCGTTTTCCCTTTAACTTTATAGAAATCCAAAGCTGCAAGCGCTGCGCCTGCCCAGCTTGAAAATGCCACGGACTCCAGGTTATTGACCTCAGCCCATTTGTTTTCAAACAGCTCTGTGTAATAGCCTTCTGTCCATTTGTTCGAAGCTACGATCTTATCGAAGGCTTCATGTACTTTCAGCAAATCTCTTTTATCAAACCCGATTGAAAAATTCATATTTGTTTTTAATCCCCCTTATAAAGGGGGAGGATAGTTTTAATTATCGTGAATTGCAGATTCTACCTAATCATAATCCTGCGCTAAATCTAAATGGGGATTTTGAAAATCAATTACCTCATTCTACACAGACAAGAATGTCTGTGCTACTAACTTTCTGCTTCTCTCCCCTCTCCCTCCGGGAGAACTGCCAAGGCAGTCAAGCGGGCCGGGGGTGAGGTCACAATCTCAATTCCGCACAAAACTCAAATGGGGATTTTATTAAAACAATTATATTTCGCTCCTACGGAGCTCTAAATTCGTGGTGCTTATACTCTCTACAAACATAACGCTCCTACGGAGCTAAAGCCAAATCAAGTTAACTAATTATTATCTGTCAATTGTCAATTGCTCATTGCACATTGCTCATTGTTAACTGCTCATTGATCATTGTTCATTGCTATTTGTTATTTGCTATTTGATTCTTCACCCTATCAGCTCTTCGCTTGGATCAAAATAATGATTATAGTAAACCTTCTGCTTCGGGTCTTTGATCTCTTTTGATTCCAGCTTGCGCCAAATTTCTGCAGCCGCATCGGCGATAGTTTCCTTAACCTTAAAGCCAAGCTCCACCTGTATCTTTTTGAACGATACCCTGTAATCCCTTGCATCAACACTTTCGCCTTCGATATTCACGGGGATATCTTTCCCGCCCGCGGCCTTTATTCCCTCGGCTACCTGTGCCGCAACATCGGCAATGATAAAATTCTGTTCTTCCGAGCCTACATTGTAAATACACTCACGCTTGGGGCCGGATTGCAATACCTTCAAATACGCTTCGGCTGCATCCGTTAACGAAAGCAGCGGCCTCCACTGGTTGCCGCCAAATACGTTTATCTTTCCTTCGGTGAAGGCCGTCATTGTCATAGTATTAACAACCAGGTCAAACCTCATCCTCGGCGACCAGCCGTAGAGCGTTGACATGCGCATTATGACGGGCTTAAAATTCCTGTCAGCGATACCCATAATGCTCTCTTCGCTGGAAATTTTTGTTTTAGCGTACAGGCTCACCGGATTCAGCGGCGCTTCTTCATCAAGAATTTCGCTGCCCACGCCGTAAACGCTGCATGTTGAAGCATAGAGGAAACGTTTAACCCCCGCAAGCTTTGCTGATGAAGCCACCACCTGCGCGGCAAGAAAATTTGTCTCCACCGTCTGCTCGGGCCTGGCTTTGCTTGCCGGATCTCCCACTACAGCCGCCAGCAGCACAACGCTTGAGGAATCACGTATTGCCAGGTGCACGGTTTCGATATTGCGGATATCGCCTTCGATTATTTCTACCCTGTTATCATTCACATACTTTTCAACAGAACGCCTGCCGTAAATGAAGCTGTCGAGTATCCTGACATTGTAACCTTCTTCAAGCAGCCGCCCGGTCAATACTGAACCAAGATAACCAGCTCCCCCGATAACCAAAACTTTTTCTTTCATTATTTTACACCCGCACAATCGGGTATCCATTCAATAAATTGCTCACAATAAATTCCGTGAAACACAGACAAGAATGTCTGTGCTACTAATTCGTTCATTTTATAAATATGTTAACGTATTTTTCCATCGCTTCTCTGTACTTAAATTTGGGCCTCCAGCCAAGCAGCTTTTCAGCCTTTTCGCTGGATATAAACCTGCCTTTGTAATTGCCCATCCTGTCTTCTACGAACTTTACATTCGCCTTTTTGCCAAGTATCTCTTCAAGCGTGGTAACAATATCAATTACACGTATTACTTCTCTGCCGTTGATGTTAAATATTTCATTCTCGCCTTCGGGCTTTAAGCAGCTTACGTTGCCTTCGGCTAGATCGCGTACATATATGAACTGGCGGGTTTGACTTCCGCTGCCGTGAATGGTTATCTCGCCCCCGTTTAGTATCTTATCTATAAATATCGGTGTAACCGTTGCCGCTCTTGCGCGCTCGCCAAAAGGAATGCCATAACGCATTATGGTAAAATTCACCCCGTATAGAGTTTTGTAATTCCTGCAGAACATCTCCGCGGCTATTTTAGATGAAGTGTACAGGTGGTCCGGATTCTGCGCGTATATCGTCTCTTCTGTAATTTGCGTACTCTCATCGCCTTCAACGCTGCCGTATATCCACTCGGTTGATGAAAGCAAAACGCGCCTCACGTTATTTTTCCGTGCGGCTTCAAGCACATTTATTGTAGAGTTTGAGGTGTTATAATTCGAAGTTACCGGCTCGTTAAAAAATATATTTACGTTTGCCTGCGCCGCCATATGGTAAATAGCATCGATTCCTTTGGCCGCTGCCTCAAGTTTTGCAGTATCGTTCACATCGGCCAGGATGTTTTCGCATTTCTGGCCGTACACAGGCGGCTCAAGATCATAAATAACAACTTCATGCCCTTGCTCTAAAAGCACATCTACAACATGTGACCCTATGAATCCCGCCCCGCCTGTAACCAGAATTTTCATTTAAGATCTTAAATTTATTTGTAACAGCTAAAATAGCCATATATTGAAGCATTTAAAATAACTTAAATCTCCTCAATCTGAGGTTCATCAAAATACAAATTTATTTATTTCACACTTCACACTATATTATTTTTTTGCTTTTACGAATTCATGCATTTATTAAAATTAGCTAAATACATATCAGTCAGAGCGGCCATTGAAAATTTCTTCATTGTATTAACTTCGATCCCTTTGGATAACTTCTTAATTATACTCTTATCCCTAATTATTTCTTCCATTCTCGAAGCAAGACCTCCGGGAGTATTATCAAATAACAGGCTGTCAATTCCATCGTCAACATACTCTCTGAATCCATCCAGGCTGCTGCATATTGCAGGAACTCCTTCGCTGTAACCAATAAGCAATGGACCGCATTGCGTGACTTGTCTATATGGAAGAACCAGTATGTCGTTTTGACAGTAAATGCTGTGTATACGGCGGTAATCTATAAATTCGTTTATTAATACTGTGTTTTTTAAGGCATGTATCCTGCCTGAAATTTCTTGTGAATCATACTTCAGCCTGCCATATATTTTCAACCCGAACTCTAAGTGTTTCTCCTGCAGAATTTCTGCCGCTTCAAGAAGAATTTCAATTCCCTTGTACTTCTCAACCGAACCAAAGAAAAAGAATTGCACCATATCTCTTCCGGCAGTCTCCCCTGCTTCTTCACCGCACTCTTTGTAATAATCTATTATCGGAAGCTGAAAAACGGGTGGATAGAATCCGTGCTGCTTTTGGAATATTTCTGCCTGGGTTTGGCTTGCTGCGCAGATATTTTTTAATGCCAGCTTAATGGTAATTTTAGCCGATAGCAACCCGTGCCTGTCGCGGGTTTCAGGATGTATATCGACATCATGCATAACAATCATAAATTTCTTCAGTAAAATATTAACCAGAAACGCCTGGTAAATAGTCAGAGTATTAAACCAAACAACATCAGCCTTCATTTTCCTTATTCTAAGAAGGAAAATTATTTCGCCAATGAAACTGAGCGGATTTTTGAAACGTCTTCTTTTAACAAACTCTGCGCCGATTTTTTTGCACCAGCTTTCGATCTCTGCCGTTTCTTCTTTTGCCTGGAGGTAAACCCTAATCTCAATATGTTTTTCCAGCTCACGGCAAACAGTATAGCTGTGATCAATATAACTTTCGGAAGTTAAGTAAACTATTTTCAATTATGCAATATTAATTTGCCCCCGTTAATAATCCAGAAATATCTTCTGCTTTTATGGTATACTTAGAGGTAATGGTTTTTCAGCATTTATTCATTTACAGCAAAGACAGTCAACCTTATCTGAATAAACTATCTTTCCCAGTGTTGTTGCGAAATCAAAGTACGGTGAATCAGATGTGAATACAGTTAAGGAAATTGATACAACAGAATCTTCATGGAACTATGTGGCTAAAACAGTTCTACCCTTAGCTAAAACCCGGCGGTTGAAAACACCAAAAGTCCCGGGGTCACTTTTGAAGCTGTCTGCAGTGAAACCTGTGTTTTCGGACCTTGGTTTTAAGTCTCATATTTTTTTGAAATGAAATCCTTCTCAACATCTTCGTTAAAACAGGCTTTGTAAAGATATTGTATATCTTTTAACCTTACGGTTGATGTTCTTTCAAAATGTATTCTTCCTGTATTATTGCGGATCTAAATCTATTTTTTCCGCGAAGCAAACAACTCTTCCAGTATATCCTTAGTCCTTATAAAGCTTGCTTCGAAGCTGTAATACTTCAATATACTCTCGCGCATGTTCCTGTAGTTACCCGGATTATCAATAACCTTCAGTATTGCCGCCTTGTGCGCTTCAATAGTTTCAGGCACTTCGGCAATTTCGTGGATGTTTTCGCCTAAGTAATTGCGCATGGCGTTGCTTACCACAGGCGTGCCGCATGCAAGGCTTTCAAGCGGAGCGATACCCGTACCGCCGAAGAAATCATCACGTATCGAAAACAGAACATACACATCTGCAGCGGAATAATATCTGTACAAATCTTTATTCAGCACGCGGCCAAGCAGCGTTGCGCCGGCCTTCTCCGCCATATCATGGAAATCTTCCCACGGATCGTTCGGGGTATTGCCTATAACCACCAGCTCAACTTCCGGCCGCTCTTTGCGGATCTCCAGCCAGGTTTTTATCATCTCATCAACCTGTTTGTACTTATAAAGCTTGCCTACATAAAGTATGTATTTCTTCTGCGGATCCCAGCCAAGTTCCCTTCGCGCATCTTCGCGGGAAATGATTTCCATATTATCAATATTCACACCCATTGTCCACAGCTTGCACTTTATATCCGGGTTTGCCATCCGGAAGTATGCCATCTGTTTCAGCTCGGCAGTAAATATCATATCAATATTTTTGAATACACGCTTTTCAACAAACATATCAATTCTTGCCTTCAGTTTGCGCAGTCCTTTCGTGTTTGTGATCCTGTAGAACGGCGACCAATCCCCGTGATGCGTGGTAACAATCTTTGAATTTTTGAAAAAGCACAAGATCTGGTATGCCACCCAGAAGTGTGTATGTATAACGGCCAATATCGGATCGGTGAGCTTAACTTCCTTTTTCAAATCGCGGATCAGTTTAAACGATACTTCAATAATATTCACTTTGTGAATAGAAGGGAATATCCTAAACTTAACCCCGTCCACCACTTTTTCATTGTAGCTTTTTGAGTAGCCATCAAGCCGCCATACTTCAACCTCATACTCAGGTATATATTTTTTCAGGCTTTTACCCATCGTGCCGCCAAATCCGTACGTAAAGTAACGGTCCTGTGCATCGGGTTCTCTGGGTGTGTTCACCGGTTCGTAATTATGGCAAATTACAACAATTTTCTTTGGTTTTTCGGACATTTCACGTAAATATCATATAATATATTCAAAGAATAAATGTAATTTTAGCTATTTTAAGTATTTGGGTCAAAAAGGCTGTAATGGGAGATTTGCACTCTAAATAGACATGGCGTTATGACCTGTAGTTGTGTAAGAATGGAAGCTAGCTTTGACCGCCGGCTTTTTTTCCCCGGGATGAAGCTCAAATATCATGCACGTTAACAATTACATTCCTTAACAGCACACTCTGCACCAGCACACTCTGCACCAGTGAAAATATGTTGAACCACATCACATCAGGTTTTTGCCTGCGGATATAAGGCAGCAGTTTCAGCTCGGTAAATATGCTGAGCGGATCTTTGAATCCCCTGCGCTTAAAGAACTTCACGCCGGGATCTTTTATATACTTTAGTTTGAGAGGCTAACGGTTTCCAAGATTGAAAGCCTAACGGCTTCAGAGCTTGAATTCTTCATCGGGGAATTCATATTTATACACAAGCGCCGCGATTGAAATAGAAACCGACCAGAAACCCCATAAGCCGACTGTAAGCCCCATATAAGAATAATTGATAACGCTATCGTAAAACAGCTTTGTGAAAAAAACGAGGATTAGAAAAACAAGAATATCTTTGTACCGGGTATTCTTCATTATTTTAAATGAATTGATCAGGAAGAATATCTGGAACAGTACAGCGAGGGCGAATCCTACTAGTCCGTATGCTACAAGCACCGAGGCCCATCCGACATCGGAAAAGCCCCATGCGTATATGGTTTCTTCTACTGTTAAGGGGCTCACAACCCAGAGCGGATGCATACCAATTCCGAAGAATATATTGTTGTTTTCCCAAAGCGTGAGCATTGCTGCAATATTGGCTAGTCTTGAACCGTATGTACCTTCTTTATACTTCAGGTCATCCTGTCCCTGGGTTATCCTGGCATCTATAGCGTTCACAAGGTAATCTGAAGTAGGAACGAACTTTATGAAGCCGTAGATCAGGCCGCCGCCGAGTATTGCCACAATAATGATCTGTCTGAAAACAGCGCGGAATTCCTTCTCCCTCAAAGCATGCCATATCAGCATTACCATCGCGGTGAAGGAAAAATATATCCAGGCAGATCTTCCGAAAGCCAGGATGTGGGGAATAATAAACAGGATCGCCAGGAAAAGCTGATAGGTCTTGAATTTCCTGGTTATCCACGTGTAAATGAAACCAAGGAAAAACAGTTCACCGTAAAAGGTACCGCCATAAACGCGGAACACCTTCAGGCCTCCCGGAAGGTTCTGTTCCGCAATGCCGATATCAGGAAGAAAGGCGATACCTGTCAGCGCGCTCATAATATACAGTACATTCGAAACGATCGCTACAGGCAGCATTAATTTTATAAGATAGCCGAGCCCGCCTCTTTTTAACAACAGCATAAAAGGGAGGACAAGAAAGCACATCCATAACCCCTTAAGCCTGAAAAAGAACTCAAGAATATTGTAATCATAAAGTAAAAAGCTCAGCAGGAACTGAAAAATAAAATAGAGCAACAGGAGTTTAGGGATGAGAAAAGCGCGGCTCTTCAGCAGCGATTCATATTCCTTGGCATTATAGAGTGAGTACAATGTCAGCCCGTAAAGCAGAAAATCGGAAATACGCATATTCCGATAAACGAAATAAAACGACTTTGGGACCAGCCCCAGCGTGCCGTTTTCAATGAAGAAAAAGAGAAACAAGCCCCACGCCAGCAACTTTGCGTTCTGCGTGAGGTAATTGGTTTTATGCAGGACCTCAGTGTAAGTGAGATTCTCCTTATTCTTAGTTACCCTGGAATTATTTGCTAAACGTACAACCAATTTTTGGAATTTTCTTAAGTTTAGTGCTGAATAGCTTCCAGGTTTGCCCTGTCTTGCTTGTCTTTTTCATACAGGTAAATAAATATCGGTATATACAAATTCATGCTGTGGAAAAATCCCCACAGGCCGGTTGAAAGAAATACATACGAAAATCCTACTGTACAATCGAACAGTAATTTAGAAAGCATAAGCGTCAGCAGAAGCGTATATAGAGTGCTTTCTTTTGATCGCTTAAGCAGTCTGAATGCCAGAACTATGTAATACAATTGCAGGAAAAACGCAAGAGAGAACCCGATAAGTCCGTATGCAGCCAGTACCCCCGGCCAGGTTACATCGCAGAAGGCGCCGTAATACACCATCTCCTCCCTTGAATCCGGGCCTAAAACCCACATAGGATGCATGCCCACACCGATCAATATATCGCTGTTCAGCCAAAGCTGGACCAGCGCTCCGTTCTGCATAATTGTTCGGGTGCCGTAAGTACCTTCCCCATATTTAACATCATCCTGCCCCTGGAAAATTCTGGCATTGAGGGCGTCAATATAAAAATCAGATTCAGGAATAAACTTTATAAATGCGAACATAAGGAATAAGCCCATTGCTATCAGCATCATTGCCTGCCGAAATAGTATTTGGTAGTTCTTCTTGTTCAAAGAATTAAGCAGGATCATAATAAGGATAGTAAAAGCGAATCCAACCCATGCAAGCCTTCCGAAAGCGAGAATGTGAGGTATAACAAACAGCGCTACCAGCCCTAGCTGCCACGCCCGGAAACGTTTGGTTATCCAGTAATAAACTATTCCGAGGAAGAAAACCTCTCCAAAAAAGGTGCCGCCAAACACCCTGAAAACTTCTATATCACCCGGCAATCTTTGCCGCACTATAGATACATCAGGCAGGAATGGAATACCGGTCAGCGCAGTTAAGAGGTAGAGCAGGTTTGATATGACCGCGACCGGGAAAATGATTTTGATAAGGAACGGCAAGCCTCCTCTCTTGATGAGAAGCATATAAGGAAAAACCAGGAATGATGTCCATATGCCTTTGAGCCTAAAAAAATACTCAACGGGGTTAAAGCCGTACCTGAATGCGCTGACTGCAAACTCGAAAAGAAAATAAAGAATTATAATCTTCGCTATGAGGAAAGGTTTGCTTTTGAACAGATCTTTATATTCTTTGTATCTTAAAAGCGAGTATAAGGTCATTCCATAGAGTAGAAAGTCAGATATCCTCATATTCCTGTAAACAAGGTAGAACTTTGAAGGGACCAGACCCAGCGTGCCGTTTTCAACGAAGTAATAAAGGAATATACCAATGGCAAGCACTCTTGCCCGCATATTAGTTACAAGCTCTTCCTTGAGGAAGTTTTCGCTGTAAAGTACGGTAGTTTTTTCTTTTTTTAAAGTCGAAGGTTCGAATGCCCCTTTCCGCCTGCTGCGGAAACTATGTGCAAAGATCTTCTGCACCTACAGGCTTTCCTGGTACTTCTTTATTTTTGCGGAATACTCCTTCACAAGTGTTTCCGCTTTTTTCCGGGTTTTAGCTTCTGCGTTAACGTGAAATATCTCCCGTTCGCTATCGGGGATGCAAAGCACCCACGTAAGGTCATCAAAAAATATCTTTATACCGTCTATCATCTGCCTTCTCTGGCCCTCGGAATCTTCAACCAACCTGCGCATTATTTTGCCTTTAAGATCCAGCGAACAGAATACGTTGTTCTTAGCCATGTGCAGGCGCGGGGTTTTTTCTTCAGTTTCGCTGAGCTTCCTGTGCGATCTGGCCGCAAGCTCGAGTATCTTCATTATCGAAAACATTCCATCTGTAGCAAAGGAAAACTCAGGGAATATCACTCCGCCCTTTGTTCCGCCGGCAAGGTCAACATCAGGATCGGCTGTTGAATTCATGATCGCAAAATGAGAATCTTTAACGCGTACAATATCAGTGAAGTATTTTTTTGCTACAATATCTATTTCACCTGATGCCTGAATGGGCACGGCGATCTTCCTGGTTTTGGGATACAGGCTGAGATACATAAAAACCACCAGGCTCAGGAACCTATCGTAGCTGAGTATCTTACCTTTATCATCAACAAGGTATATCTTCTCACCGCCTGCATCGATAAGGAAACCCGCATCATATTTAAGTGATGTTACTATATACGATAGCTGCTGCAGCGCAGTACGGAACTCTTCGGGCGAGCGTGATTGTTTTGCCGCATCCAGGTGTGAATCAAGCGTTACAAGCTCTATATTAAAATCGCCAAGTATGTTCGGAAGTATAGTTGAAGTAATGCCGTGTGAAAAATTGATAGCTATTTTGAATTTTCTGCGGTTTATTATTTCTTTATCAAGCAGCGAAATGAACCGCTCTTTGTAACTTTCGTATGTTCTTTCTGCATAATTTATCGTGCCGATCTTATCGAAAGGAATTGGGCGGGCATCGTTTGATATAACCAGGCGCTCAATTGATTTTATTTTCGCTGATGAAAGGTCCTTGCCGTTAGCGTCGAAAAATATGATATCGCATCTTGAAGAATCGAATGGTGATTTACGCACGAAAATTCCGCCGGATGCTTTGCCTTTGCCAAGCTCCTGTCTGAGTATAGGGATAGGCGTAGTCTGGTAATCAAGCACGGTTACTCCGCTTGAAAGAAGTCCGCTGGTAATGGAGCCCTTTATCATCAGCGAAACATTATCGATATCCCTTGAAATGAGGATTTTTGATTCCAGTCCGGAAAATACGCCGTATGCCATGCCCAGCTTTGCGCTGAAATCAGGCGTTATTTCGATGTTTGATATTCCCGTAATACGCGAATCGGTGAACAGTGTATCTTTCCAGCGTTCTTCCCATATAAGGTTCTTTGTTACTATTGAATTACTGTCAACGGATTTCTGCGGCCATATCTTCACATCGCTGCGGATAGAAACGTTGCTGCCCACGGTTACGTTGCTGCCGATAAATACATTTTCATTGATCCTGCAGTTGGGCCTTATCTTAACGCTGTTGCAGATAACATCATGGTGGATCTTTGAATTATCTTCAATGGTTACGTTGTTCCAAATGATGGAATCTTTAACTACGGCACCCGGCGCGATATAACACTTTGAGCCTACTACGGAGTTTATAACTTTTGCCGTGCGCGATACTTTTGACGAGGGATCAATTATACTTCCATTTTTTAACAAACCTTTTGCAAGCGGCAGGTTAATTTTGCCTTTCAGCGCCTCGAGGTTAGTTTTAATGTAATCATCCAGCGAACCAACATCGCGCCAGTAACCGCTGAGCGTTGCGCCGTAAAGCGGCATTTTGTGCTTCAGCAGGTAGGGGAAAAGATCTTTGGAAAAGTCACAATCAGCTTTGTTGCCGCGGGCTTTTGGAACCAGACCGAGTGTTTCTTTTTCGAGAACGTAGATCCCGGTATTGATAGTATCGCTGAATACTTCGCTCCACGATGGTTTTTCGAAAAACTTTGTGATCTTGCCCTCTTTATCAGTGAGCACAATGCCGAACTGCAGCGGATTTTTAGCGCGGGTGAGGACTAGTGTTGAAACAGACTTTCTTTTTTCGTGGAATTTTAATGCCTGTGAGAGATCAAAATCGGTTACAACATCACCGCTGATGATGATAAACCTATCCTTGATAAGCTCATAGCCGCAGTAAACTGCGCCTGCGGTTCCATAGTCGGCATCCGGTTTAACATACTGTATCTTAACTCCGAACTTCTTGCCGTCTTTAAAATATTCTTTTATGATCTCAGCCTGGTGGTAGAGAATCATAACAATATCGGTTATATCATTTTTTTTGAGCAGCTGTATAATGTGCTCTATGATAGGCTTGTTAAGTAGGGGTGTCATTGGTTTTGGAATATTCGCCGTCAGCGGTCTTAGCCTTGTGCCGAACCCGCCTGCCATTACAACTGCCTGCATATGATTTTTCTTTTAATTATTTACATAGCACTGACACAGTCAGTGCACTCCGAAGAGAAGCAAAAAGCAAAATTATTTTAACCTCACCCCCGCCCATTTAACACTTCTGGATCCCGCCCAAAAAACAGCGGGACGGCAAAAAGCGCCGGAGGGAGGAGATGCATAAAAATTATTAACCTTCAATACGCGATACGTTTCACATTTTGAGCGCAGCGAAATCCCGCTTGCGGGATCACGTTTGACGTTTCACATTTCACGTTTCTGCTTACTTGTTTTCCTTCTTTTTATCGAAGTCAAAGTTCACATCCGGTGCTTTATCGGTGCCGGGTGCAGATTTGAAGTATTGCTTTTCCTTAAAGCCCATGATCTTGGCTGTGATGAGCATTGGGAATCTTCTAACTGAAGTGTTATACTCCTGAACGGCTTCATTGAACTTTTTGCGTTCAACGGCTATCCTGTTTTCAGTGCCTTCAAGCTGCGACTGAAGCTGCAGGAAGTTCTCATTGGCTTTAAGCTGCGGGTAATTTTCTGCCACAACAAGCAGCCTTGAAAGTGCGCCCGATAGCTTATCCTGCGCATCCTGGAACTGTTTGAATTTTTCCTCATCTGCAAGGTCATCGGTCGAGAGCTTTATCTGTCCCACGCGTGAACGGAGCTCTGTAACTTCAGTTAACACTCCCTTTTCGAAATCTGCATATCCCTGTACCGTTTTCACTAAGTTTGGGATAAGATCAGCGCGCCTTTGGTACTGGTTTTCAACCTGTGCCCACGCCTGGTTTACTTTTTCATCCTGTTCAACGAGCGAGTTATACCCGCAGCCTGAAACTGTAAAAACGAACAGAATAAGAATTGCTAAGTTAGCCGGAAATTTGATTTTAGACATATTTAGACCATAATTTCAAGAAAATTACGAAAGATAGTATTTAAATACAATTTGAAAAAAATTGCGGGAATAGGGCGTTAAATTACCCCATTTTGTATATTAAGCGGAATGTATTTATTGGCTGGCAGAAGGCAAGAGCAAAGACACGTATTTGATAGAGAGCTTTTGTTAATTTGTGATAGATCAAACAAATTTAGAAAAAACAGAGCTGTATTATCAGCGCACAAGCGCGTTATCTAAGCTGCTCTTATTGGAGTTGTAGTACTCTTTGCTTTGGCTATTTGCATAAAAAACAGAAGCAAAGAAGATAACAAGGAATATGAATACCTTCAAAAGTTCACTCTTGAAGAACCTGATAAATCTTAAGATCCCTGAACCTGATTGGATATTTTGAGGGGCGTTTAAAGAAACTGTCAAATTTTGCATTAATTAAAGATAATTAATAAATAGTTAAATAATAATACAATTTCCCGAAATTATTTAAATTTAGTGTTACCTAATTGTTAAGATGCTGTTATGCCGAATTGCACCGGGAAATGCACAGCAATACATACATAGATAACAAATTATGCCGCAGGATTGTTTCTTCACCGGCGGGGCCATAGCTGACCCCCGGTTATACTTAGAGCTTATAAATGCGGTAACTGTGACAACCACAATATAGTGTGGAGCAATTATGAATGTTATTCTGCCATTTTTTCAAGCATCCAGTCTCCAAATTGCGATGGAGTTTCCCTCTCAAGTTTTTTCCTGATTGAATTGTATTCAACTCTGTTATTTTCAGGGAATGCTTTAACAAAGGCCTTGTATGCGCTGATGTTTGCCCGGAGCATTTTATCGAAGTAGACGGATATTATTTCGTTATTCATGAATTTTTGAAAGTTATCGATCGCAAAATAAACAGAATCATAGTCTTTCATTTCAAATAGTATCTGCAGCTCGATGCTTCTTAATTTCCATTTTATCATAAATGGCACATTACCTATCATCTTGATCTCTTTAAGCGCCTCAGCGTATTTTTTTCTGCCATAAAGAACGCAGGCATTTGCATAACGCGAAAGGTCGCCGGCAAGCTCGCGCGGAAATGAACTCATGTATCTATCACTGAAAAAGTTTATCCAGTCGAAGTCTTTATTCCACAGTGCGTAATAAACTGCATTATCAACCGGCTGGGCGGGAATGGTACCGCTTCGTTTATCTATAAGCAGATCGTTTTCGATGCAAAACCTTATGAATAAATATCTCTCCCGCAGGTATTCCCGTTTCCCCTCGGCCAGCAGATCAAAAAGCAATCCCTCAATTACATAAGAGATATTTCTTGCCATTGCCGGATCAAATTTGTGATAGTTATCCGAAAACAGTTTCCTGAGCAGGTAGTAGTCACGGCTTACATAACATCGGATAAGCAGGCCAAGGGTGCCCGAAAGCGAAGGATAGTTCTCCTCAATATATGAAAGCACGTAATTGCTGTCGATCTTTTCTACGGTAAGCGCTGAGAGCCTCCCCGGGTTACTCTTGTTAAGCATGTTCTTCATAACCCTGAGGTCACGCTCTTCATTCAGCATGTTGAGATAAAAAATAAAAAAAGAATAATCGGCCCGCCTGATAACAGGGCTTTCGATCTTTTTATCGTAAATGGATTTATATGCCGACCTGACTATGTAATCCTGGATCGATTTCGAGAATTCAAGCTTATACATATCAAATGGCCTGGTCTCGTTGGTTTTAACACACAGGGCAACTTCTTTTAGCAGCAGGTCATCACAATTTCTTTTTTCAAGCTGCCTTAAAAGTGATACTTCCTTCCCTTCCGCCGAAGTATCGTAATCAATCTGTAAGAGGAATTTTTCGGTCAGCCTGGCGAAGCCGCTGAGCATTGTTGCCACTACACTTTTGTTGAATAGTTTTCCGGGAAAGAGCTTTGAGTATATCTTTTCATCATCCGGCCAAACGGGGCTATCTTTTAATACGAATGCTTTCAACAGCCTGAACAGCGGCAGGTAGTTTCTGCCCATGTTGAAATAGGGTGATGCGGTGAATTTTTCGAAAGCCTTCCATTCTTCATCAGAAAGCGATTTGAGCAGGCGGTAAAGCTTGTTATCTTTCATAAAAATCCCGTTTAAAGAAGCTGCCCCAAAATACCCAAAATAGCATGTAAACTCAATTTATTTCACAATGACACACAGAAACCTGTTTAAAACTAAATAAAACTTTCTTTGAAGTGTACATACCTAATGTAGTAATTTCGCAGTGTTGCACAGATACGGTGCATTAAAAAAGTAAGTAAAAATACAAAAATATAAATTGAAGGAGAAAAAAATGAAAAAAATAATTATCTGTATGTTTTTTTCAATCGCTTTAACAATGTTTGTAAACTCGCAGCCTGTTACAGAGTGGACCAGGGAATATTCAAGGGGAACAGGCTATTATGAAGGTTTTAATGATTTTGAAACCGACGGTTCAGGTAATATATATTGTACCGGCACGTCTGATTCAAATTCTTCCGCTACCGGATACGCTATAATCGTAAAATATGCACCGGATGGAACAAGACTATGGACAAGAACTTATGACTGGTCTGGTATTGGCGGTAATGGACTTTATATTAATTATGATATAAAAGGGTATGTCTACGTAACTTGCAGAAGCCAGGATACTCCCGGGGGGATAAAAAGTGTTTGGGTGCTAAAGTATGGAGTTGACGGTACTTTTTATTGGGCACGAAGGCTTCTTTTTTCAGGCGTTACACCGTATTCAACTATTATTGGTGATAAACCAATCTTCAAGAGTAATTACCTGTTTGTTGCCGGTGATATGACAGAACCTGGTGGTACAGGTTCTCAGGTTGTAGTTTTCAGATTGACACCAACTGGCTCTTATATATCGGGATGGTATGGGTCCATTGGTGTTATTGAAGGGACTACAGCAATTACAATTGATGCCGCTAATTCCGTTTATGTTACGGGTAGATCCGGTTTAAATGCTCTGGCCGTTAAATTCACTATTGCGCTTAGTACGGTTTGGGCTAAAACATTTTCTGATACAACGAGAAGTCAACTCTATACCTATGATGGAAATGTGATAAGCGGTAACAAGTTATACATAACCGGACAGGCATGGAGTGGAACTTTTGCAAACTGTAGATTTGTTGCAATGCAGTTAAATACTTCAGATGGCAGTCTTAACTGGTACCGCAGGTTAGACGTTACAGGAGCACGAGGTATTGAAACAAAAGCTATTACGGATAATTCCGGAAATCTGATATGTGGTGGTTTTCACGGAACTTCAACTGCTCCGGGAGTGAAAAGTATTGTTATTAAGTATAACAGCTCTGGGGTATTACAGTGGACAAAAGAGCCTGAGGGTCTCAGCCATGTACACAGTATGACTTCTGACGCTTCTAATAATATATATGTGAGCGGAAAGAGTGCTTACGGCAAGTACTTTGCAAAACTTACATCTTCGGGCGTTGTTAGCTGGTATGGCGCATGGGATTGGGACAAACACGGATATAGAATTAAGTATTTAAATTCCGGCCATCTTGTAATATGCGGTTCAAACTTCAATTCCGGTGTTAACCTTAACATGATCCTTGCTAAATACAGCATAGCTGGCAGTTTATCTAAACCTGTTATAGAACCGGTTGAAGCTCCTGCTGAATTTTCTCTTACCCAAAACTATCCAAACCCGTTCAACCCTGCTACCACCATAAAATTTGCTTTGCCTGTAAATGGGATGACTACGCTTAAAGTTTATGATATCGCGGGTAAAGAAGTTGCCTCACTGGTTGAAGCAGATCTTGAGGCGGGCAATCACGAAGTTAACTTTAATGCTTCACAGCTATCGAGCGGCACATATTTCTACAGGATTACAAGCGGCAGCTTCACCGATATAAAGAAAATGATGCTGGTAAAGTAACCGGTTTTATAATTACAGGCGGGTAAAGCCCGCCTGTTTTACAAGAAACTTGTTTAAAAAAGTGGAGACAAAATGCTGATTCCGGGACAAAATCAAAGGTATTTCTGTTAACCAGCATCAAACCCTGTTTAAATATAAATAAAACTTTCTTTGCTGTGCACGGTATCGGTGTACTATCTTCGTACCGTTGCACAATCAAAGTGCACCTGAATAAAATATAAATTCAATAAAATCATAAAAACAACTAAAGATAAAGAAAATGAAAAAGCTAATATTAATTCTGATGCTCTTTAGCTGCTACGATGCTATTAACTCACAGGTTGTGCAGGAGTGGGCTAAAAGGTATAATGGACCTGCCGGTACAGGGAATGATGCAGAAAAAGATATGGTTGTTGATGCTTCAGGGAATACATATGTTACTGGTGACATTGTAATTTCTGAATCACCATACAGAAAGGCAATTGCTACTGTAAAATATGACCCAAATGGTACACGGATATGGGTCGCTAGATTTGCACCTTCCGATACATGTATTTATAATGTTCTTACAATAGCTGCAGATGTTTCGGGAAATGTATACATAGCAGGATTTAGATATGGTATAACATCCGGAGTTCTTTCAGGACAAGGTATAGTTGTAAAATATAATGCGGCAGGTTTACAGGAGTGGGTTAAATATCCTTCCGGTTTAAAGTCCATTAGTAATATATCAATAGACCAATCAGGCAATGTTTTAGTTGTTGGCGAATCTTCAGGGCGCTTTGTAGCTATAAAATATAGTTCATCCGGCACTCAGACCTGGATGCAGACATATAACGTGGATATCGATAGAATTAGCGACTTGTTAATTGATGCAAGCGGTTATGGTTATATTTTCGGTGATTCACGTACGAACGGTGATTTTTTTACCATAAAAATTAACTCATCAGGTACCCTGCAATGGCTAAAAGCGTACAGTATAGGTAAACATGCTGGTAAAATGTCGCTCGACGGATCAGGGAATGTTTATGTTACAGGATATTCTTCCAGAGATGGTTTATCAAATAATGTACAAGATTCGATTACAACGATAAAATATACTTCTTCCGGAAGTGTTGCATGGATTAGAAGTGTAATAGGTGTTGATATCTATAGGGGCGGTTATCCAGATTGCCAGGTAAAAACGGATGCAGCAGGTAATGTTTACGTAGCAGGCTTGAGAGACAATCTTTCAAACGGAAACGTAGAGTCTGTATTACTAAAATATAACAGCTCAGGAACCCTGCAATGGTCGCAAGCAACAACGGAATTTGCTTATTCAATGATTGTAGACGCATCAGGCACAATTTTTTTCGCAGGCACGCAGGCTATAGTAAAATATAACACAACAGGTGTACAACAATGGTTCCGCAATTATAACGGGGCACCTTATCTCGATAAAGTTAAATTAAAGCTGGATAACACCGGAAACGTTATAGTTGCCAGCAGTACTTTATCCACAAGTTCCGGACTGGATTTCACAACCGTTAAGTATAGTTCGGCCGGCTTATTTCAGTGGAACACAACATACCAGGGTACGGGAAGTGACTATGACGAGGCAAGATCTATGGTGGTTGATAACTCAGGATACACTGTAGTTTCCGGGATAGTAACAGGTATTAGTTCCGGCAAAGATATGGGCGTTGTTAGATATACTCCAAGCGGCGTGCAATGGACGAGAACCCATAACGGCACAGCAAACGGTGATGATAAAGTTAACGCTTCGGTAGTTGATGCTTCGGGGAATATATATGTAACCGGTGTTGCCGTTAACACAACTTCGGGCGCGGATTATGCAACTATCAAATACAATTCAACCGGCGTAAGGCAGTGGGTGGCGCTGTATAACGGAACGGGCAACGGCAGTGATGAAGCACGTTCTATAGCGGTGGATAATTCAGGGAATGTTTATGTAACCGGTTCCAGCAGGGGTACGGCAGGTATGGACTACGCGACCGTTAAATACAATTTAAACGGCACACAGCAGTGGGTACAAAGATACAATGGTCCCCTGAATGCAGCAGATGACGCTTACTCATTAGCGCTGGATGGCTCGGGGAATGTTTATGTTACAGGAAGCTGCACAGGCAATACATCAGGCTTAGATTATACTACAGTAAAATACAATTCATCAGGCACTTTCCAGTGGGCTGCAATTTTTAACGGCACAGGCAACATGAGTGATGTAGCTTCAGCATTAAAAACAGACGCAGCAGGAAATGTTTTCGTTACCGGATGGAGCTCCCGCACAGTTTCGGATATTGAATATGTTACGATAAAATACAACACATCGGGTGTTCAGCAATGGACCGGGAAATATAACGGAAACGGCGGCGCGGAAGATATGGCAGCGGCCCTTGCTTTAGACGCAGCAGGAAATGTTTACGTAACCGGAAGCAGCGTTGGCCTTGGTACTAGCACAGATTACGCTACAGTAAAATATAATGCTGCCGGAATTCAGCAGTGGGCATCAAGATATAACGGTCCCGCAAACAGCGGCGATGGCGCAAGAGATCTTGCCATTGACGCACTCGGGAATATATATGTAACAGGTTCAAGTAACGGAACATCCACAAGCAGTGACTTTGCAACTATAAAATATAATTCTGCAGGTACACAATTGTGGGCAACAAGGTATGATGGTCCGGGGACAGGCGGTGTTGACGGGGCTGTATCCGTTGCGGTTGATGCTGCTTTCAAAGTATATGTTGCAGGCCTCAGCTTCGGATCAAGCTCCAACACTTATGATTTTGCCGCAATAAAATATCTGCAAACAGGCACCTCGGGCAGAACTTTAAATGAAATGCCAACGGAATTCAATCTCACTCAGAACTATCCGAATCCGTTCAATCCGCAGACAATGATAAAATTCGCATTATCTGTAGGCGGAGTGACAACTTTAAAAGTTTATGATATTGCCGGTAAGGAAGTTGCTTCAATGGTAGAATCAGATCTTGAGGCAGGTTATCATGAAATCAATTTCAACGCTTCTGAGCTTTCCAGCGGTGTATATTTTTACAGGCTTACAAGCGGCAGTTT